>JBOFMS010000029.1:0-5505 GCA_051658505.1 Bacteroidales bacterium
TATCACAATCCTCATCAACGGATATGCTTCCATTCACAAAAATTGCTTCGCCACCGCCTAATTTCGCATACATTAGATTGATGGAGTCAACGGTTTGTTTTCCAACTTCGGGCAGCCAATCCATTACCACTACATTTGCACCTTCTTTTACGGCACGTATGGCGGTGTATTTTCCTATTCCTCGAGCGGCTCCTGTGATGAGGATTGTTTTTCCTTTGAAACGTGCGGGAATGTAATAATCTTCGCTTAGTCGGTTAATATCTCTTTTTTGCGAGGGTGTTTTTTCTTGTGCAAAAGTAATTGAGGCAAGCATTAGAAAAGAGGCTGCAAGGAGTAATAAGCGGTTGGTTTTCATAGTGAGTTGTAAAAAAGTTACATTTTATTTAATAGAGTCTTGTTTTCTGCGGCAACGAAAGTAGTGAAATTATCCAAATATATTGCAAGTTTTTAGTTTCGATACTTGCTTATAACACTTGTCATTTATTGCAGCTACAGTAGGGGTGGAAGTTGATTTAGTCAAGCAGGAGATTATGGGGTAAAGTATATATCCTTTCCCTTTAGTAAATTATGAAGGTTATTCTAAGCCTGTTAGTTTAATAGTGATTGGGAGTTTTAATCCTCACTTTCTATCTCTCCAATGATGGTTCCACCACCAAGGTTAATGTTTTTGGCGTGTTTTATTACCACCTCTTTTACCCCTGCATCAATGGCAGCAAAGGCGTTGTCGATTTTGGGTATCATACCCCCCGAAATAATGCCCTCCTCCTTATACTGAGCATAGCGTTCCTTATTGATGTGTGCAATGGCACTGTTTTCATCTTCGGGATTGCTCAGTACGCCATTCTTTTCAAAGCAAAAGATAAGCCTTGTGGGCATAATGTGGCACATACTCATAGCAATAGATGAGGCAATGGTATCCGCATTACTATTAAGGAGTTGTCCTCGGCTATCGTGCGTAATGGCAGAGAATACAGGGGTAAGGCTTTGCTCAAATAGCATTTGTATTGTCTTTACGTTTATGTTGTGAGGATTAACATCTCCCACGCAGCCGTAATCAACAGGTACAGGCTTGCGCCTAATGGCAGGTATTACATTAGCATCAGCCCCTGAAAGCCCAATGGCATTACAGTTGTAAGCTTGCAGTTGTGCCACGATGCTTTTATTTATCCAACCTGCATATACCATAGTTACTACCTTTAGGGTTTCGCTATCGGTAACACGTCGCCCATCTATCATTTGCGTAGCGATGTTTAACTTATCGGCCATTTGTGTAGCCAATTTTCCTCCACCGTGTATCAATATTTTGAAACCTCGAATGGCTGCAAAATCATTAAGAAACTTCGCTAAGACTTGTTCATTGTCAATTACATTTCCACCAACTTTTACAATATTAAGCATAGGACTAAGAGTAATATGTTTTTTTGTAACTTTGCGCCACCTCATAGGCGTTTTGCACGCAAAGGTACTATATTTTTCAAAAATCAAGCCTACACTATGAATCCTGAAAATATTGGCTACATTGCCACAGGTTTGCTTATACTGTCGTTTTCATTCAAAAATGTTATGTGGATACGCATTGTAAACACAGCAGGTTGTTTTGCTTTTTGTACTTATAGTGCTATTATTGGAGCTTGGCCTGTATTCATTGGCAATGCCTTTATTATTATAATCAATTTTTACCACTTGCTTATAGCCCCCAAGTTTGGCAAAAAAATAACAATACACAATGGAAAAGCGTAAGTTGGTCATCGGACTATTTGGATTTGGAACAGTTGGAGAGGGTTTGCATCACGTACTGCAAAAAAGCAATACAGTAGATGCTCGCATTAAGCGTATTTGTGTAAAAAACATACAGAAGCAACGCTCGCTTGATGCCTCTTACTTTACGGCAAATGAGGCAGATATTTTGAACGATACCGAAATCAACCTTGTGGTAGAGTTAATTGACAATGCAGATGACTCGTATCGCATTGTAAAAACGGCTTTGCAAAATGGTAAAAATGTAGTGAGTGGCAATAAAGCAATGCTTGCCGTACATATGGAGGAGATGATTGCCCTGCAAAAGCAGCACAACGTGGCTTTGCTGTACGATGCCTCAGCCTGTGGCAGCATTCCCGTTATTCGCAACTTAGAGGAATACTATGACAATGACCTGCTAAGTTCCGTTACAGGGATTTTGAATGGTTCATCAAACTACATTTTGACCAAGATATTTAACTTTGGCGAAACCTATGAAAAAGCACTCAAAGAGGCACAAGACTTAGGTTTTGCCGAAAGCAACCCCTCCTTTGATGTTGATGGCTTCGACTCCTTATATAAACTCGTAATTCTAACTCTACACGCCTTTGGTACGATTGTGCAGCCCAAAGATGTGTTTAATTTTGGGATATCTAACCTGCAAGATTGCGACATAAAATTTGCTCGTGAAAAAGGACGCAAGATAAAACTCGTGGCACGTGTAGGTAAAGTGGCAGATGACAAAATAACGCTTTACGTAATGCCTCGTATGTTAACGCCCGACTTGTACATTTACAGCGTAGAGGAGGAGTACAACGGTGTAGTAATTCGTGGAAAGTTTTACGACAAGCAATTTATGTTTGGCAAAGGGGCAGGGGGCTTTCCAACAGGCTCTGCGGTGCTTTCCGACATCACAGCGCAACTACACGACTATCGTTATGAGTACAAAAAATACAAGCAAGCTCATCCACCCCAATATGTTGCCGAGCACTTAGTAGAGGTGTATTTGAGGTATCGCAAGCTTGTTGACTTTGAGCAATTTCAATTTGCCGAAATTGCCGAGAAGTATAGTTGCACACAGTACTCTTACGTTGTAGGTAAAATTTCGCTTCATCATTTGTTAGAGCTCAAAGAACAGTTGTCCAAAATGGACGTGTTTATCGCAGCAATGTCTTAAAAAACAAAAAGTCAAGTATGAATACCGAACTATTGTATAGTATTGCGCTTAGTTTGGTAAATAGCGTAGGTAGTATTACCGCCAAAAAACTTATTGCACATTGTGGTAGTGCCGAGGCAATATTTCAAGCATCTGCCAAAGAGTTTCAAACAAATTCTGCGATAGCTAAACTATTAAGCGATGCCAGTCAACTTACAAAAACACTTGACAGAGCAAAGCAAGAATTGGAGTTTGCCGACAAAAATGGGATTCACATTTTACATCACTCAGATGAGCGTTACCCCAAACACCTCAAAACTTGCGAAGATAGCCCCATCGTACTTTATCAAAAAGGCGATACCCCTCTAAACAGTCAAAAGATATTAAGCATTGTAGGCACACGCAATGCCACCGCGTATGGCAAAGAGCAATGCGAAAGGATTATTGCAAGTTTATCAGCCCAAGGCTATAATCCTATCATCGTAAGTGGTTTGGCATTTGGCATTGACATTTGCGCACATCGTGCTGCCCTCAAACATGGACTACTTACGGTGGCAGTTGTAGGACATGGTTTAGATAAATTGTATCCCTCAGAGCACAGTTCGACTGCCAGAGAAATGCTGCAAAATGGCGGAGCTCTACTCAGTGATTTTACCTCAAACTGCCAGATGCACGCCAAGAATTTTGTTAGTCGTAACCGTATCGTAGCAGGCATTGCCGATGGCGTATTGGTAATAGAATCGGCAGCAGGCGGCGGCTCATTAACCACCGCTAATATGGCGTTTGGTTACGCACGAGATGTATTTGCATTACCTGGTAGAGTAGGGGATACTTACTCGCGGGGGTGCTTGCAACTTATTCGCACCAACAAAGCAACACTTGTAACCTCTGCCGAGGATATTGTTTATGCCTTAAGGTGGAACAGCGCAAATCCAAAGGCACAGCAATTGCCCATCTTTCCAAAAGATTTATCAGAAATCGAAACACAACTTCTGCAATATCTAAAACAACACACAGAGCCGCAAAGTATCGATGTTATTTGCCGAAATACAGCACTATCCATGCCTACTATTTCAGCACATTTACTCAATTTAGAGTTTAGTGGACTGGTAAAATCACTATCTGGTAAAATGTACACATACGTTAAGTAAAATTTACTCCCAGTAAGGCATTCGGAATAATGCCTTTAGATAATAAATTACACAAAAAGCTTTATACTGTTTTCTTTCAAATTCAATTAGAGTAATTCAAAAAAAACTATCTTTGCGTCAAATTTTTGACTTGCTATGAAAAAACTATTCTTTTTGCTTGTTGGCTTTGCTTTTCTTGCAGTTTTTGGATGTAAAGAGCCAGAATCCCACTTTGTCACAGTTCGTTCAATCCCAGTATCAGGTGTAAATCTACATGGTCAAGGCTTTTGCAAAGAGGGAGATGATATTACGGTGAAAGCAATCATTAGAGAGGGATATCATAAGGACTACTCGTTCAAAGGTTGGTCAATATCTGGAAGTGAGGAGATTCTCTCAACAGATTACTCCTACACTTTTAAACCAGTAGAAGACATGTCTCTTGTTGCCACATTTATTGCTCCCGCAGGTTATCAGTTAGTAACGTTAAAGTCGAGTCCCAGTGGAGTGGCAGACTTAACAGGAGCTAAGGAGTATGTACAAGGATCAATTGCTACGGTGAGTGCTACACTTATTGCAGAGTATGCAGATTATGCCTTTGATGCTTGGTATGATGATGGCGTTCGTGTTTCTATAGACAATCCCTACTCCTTTAGTGTTATAAAACCAACCTCTCTTGTCGCCAAATTTATTCCACCTGCCGACACGAAACACAATCTCAAAGAGGGTAATTGAGTATCTTTTATTTCATAAGATATATAGCCCCCTAACAGTTTAGTGGTGAACTACAGGTTTAACTTACAGAGAATATCGCAATCAACAATGTATTTTTCTGCGATTACTGAACTCCATAAAGAGTCAATTTTTTGTGAGGATACTCATGTTTGTGAACTTGCTACCAAATTGAATAATACAAAAACTTATGTAGTTTCTGCTGAGATACATGAGCATTGGAATAATCAAAAATTAGTATCCATTGACTCTGTGATGTATAAACTATAATCCAAAGATATATGACCGCAAACGAGATTAAAGAAATTATTGAGATAAGACTATATGACGCATCTGCAATGTCGTGGGTATATAGTATTATGATTTTAGTTTTAGTTCTTGCAATTACATACTGTATGCAGGCGTTGATGTTGAAAAAACAGAGAATTTCTATGCAAGAAAGCATTGCTGAACTTGGACAAGAACTTGATTCTCTTAAAGAGACACTGGAAAATATCCAAACCGTTGAACAGCAAAAAAGAGCATTGAAATATGATGCACTATTAAACTCATTGAATTTGATAGATGCGCATTTATCACACACCCTATCATTGGTTGAAAAGCAAAGAATTGACAAGCAATATGCCTCAACAGAGGAGGCAAGAACGTGCTACAACAACTTAACCTTGTCGTGCGATAATATGGAGATATTAAAGTTCTTTTCAACGATAATGTTTGATGCTCAATCACGAAAAACGCCTGAGCAACAAACAG
>JBOFMS010000030.1:0-5436 GCA_051658505.1 Bacteroidales bacterium
ATTAGGAGAGGGCTGCCTTTAGTAGCACTATACTTTGGCTTGGAATCGTTGCCAATATTGTGCATCTAAAAGATACTAATAGTTTACAGAGCATTGCGTTCAAGAGAAGCCTTGTATATATCACACACTTGTTGACGTAAGCTGTTAGGAGCGATTACACGAAGCGACCAACTACGAGAGACTATTTCCATAATAAAATCGAGGGTTAATCGCAAGCGCAATTTAATGACAAACTTCTCAGTCGTATCCTTTACTATCTCTTGCGAACTGTGCAAGGGTACGGACTTGAGGTAACCCCCATCTTCAGCATCAAAAGACAATACAACCTCTTCAATGGGATAAGCCTCATCGGAGTAAATACCAAAACTATCCTTAAACTTGTGTTCAATATTAAACTTAGGGTCAGGGCTAAAACGTGACCCCATTATTTTGAGATTCTCTATGCGGTCAAGCCCAAAGGTTTTGACTGTGCCTGCTATTTCTTTTCCAATTACATACCATCGTCCTCGACTTTCTTTGAGGGCATAAGCAGCAATCTCTCGTTGTGAGGAATCGAGCGTAGCATATTTGGAGTAAGTAAACGTAATGTGTTTGTGTTGACGTATAGCCTTCATCAACGTAAAAAGGTGTTTGGTGCCTTTGGGGCGATGAGTTTCGGGATACATAAACTCAGGCAATCCCCCATCAGCATTCAAGGCATACAGCATATCGAAGGGTTCTAAGAGGCTTTCAATATCGGCTTGCTCTCCTCGCTCTATATGGTAACCGCCTTGGCTACGATTGTACTTCACATCAATGTAAAAACTTTCACGCAATTCTTGTATATCACGCTTGAGGGTATTGGGAGAGGTGGCTGCCTCTAAGCCTCGTGCTGCCATTTCATGCTCCATCTCTCTGCCTAACTCCTCTAATTTAATGTAAGGATGGCTCTGGATTTTACGTGCCATAAGAGCAAGGCGTTGCAGGTGTGCTTTGATTGCCATACGTTATTTTTTTGCGCCAAAGGTAATAAAAATGCTTACACTGCCTCACAGTTTGGGGCAGTGCTGTTTTTACTTTGTACTCACAAACCATTAACAACTAATATTTACTATGAATTGCGCTACATTTCCCCTCAAGCAATGGATTATTTTTGACTATGGATTAAGCACCGCCATTGGCTTTGCCGACTATCGAGATAACACCCCAAGCGTGTTGTTTGTTACCGATATGGGTGAGATGGATATCATCGCCTTTGAGGAGGTATGCAATCCTCGCCGATTGTGCATTGAGAGCAAAACCTCAAACAACATTCGCAAGTTGATGGAAACAATTCCACATCCCATTATAAGGCTTACCATAGCAGAGGCATAAACTAAACCCTAAAACCAACCGCACCACAGTTTGGGGCAGTGCACATTTATCTTTACCCTATATGATAGCAAAACGCAACAGTCCAAACGAACCTATTTGTTTTGAAAATAATTATCCGCAACGACAGCAATGCCCCCCTGCAAAATATATTGATTGACGAAACATTAGTTTCATCTTTGTCAAGGAAAATCGCCAATTTTCAGACAAGTAACAAAGATAAACATCAGTGTTCGTGCTTTGAGTATAACGATATACGTTATTACTTACGGCGTGGACTGTTGTTTATTAAGTTACTTAGGTGTTTGGCGATACCTCCTTGGCGTGATAATACAACAGTTACACGCTTTTTTTATGCGCCATAATCAACAACAATATGCCATCGACTACCACAGTCCGCAGCCCTATTACCCTTTAACGAGCCTCCACAAGCCCCAAAACACAAGCCCTCCCCTCCATGCAGGCTGGATGCTGGGCTCCAGCCTGCCTAGCACCTAGGTATCAGACAGCATGGAGGGAAGGAGTCAGGCACTCTGGAGGGAAGGGATCAGACCGTCTGGAGATTATAGCACAATCAACAGGGAGAAAGCCAATAGCCCTTATCAAGTGGAGGCACAAACAATTAAATAATTTATACAAAATGAAAACAAACTTTTGGAATGTAAAACAAGCCTTCTGTGCCTTAATAATGAGCGCAACAGTGCTTACAAGTTGTGATAAAGACCAAACCCCTAACGCAGACACAGATGATAACAACAGTAGCGATGCAACAACTATGCCCACACGCCTTACCATTGCAGGAGCAGAGTACATTTACCCTAACCCAAATGCAAGCAATGCAATAACAAATTCAGTAAATGAGAGGAATAGCGTACCCTCGTACATGTACATTGACGCTCAAGGAGTGCATAAACCCATACGCTTTGTTGGAACAAATAATGATACTATGGATTTAGAAATCTATGAAATTAAAAATCTTAACAAAGAGTATATTATTTTATTCGGAGAGTTTAATTTCAGCAATGAGAAGATAAATGCTATGCTTGTGAATAAAACCACAGAGGCAATCTACTCAATGGGGGATTTTAGGATAAGACGTACCGATTGTAGTGGCTCCGTCTTTGGTCATGTATTTTATGAAGATGTTTATGAAGACGAAAACAAAAACCTATACACCGAAGGAGAACTTGCCGACGAAACAACAATTTGCAAAATAAACGTAAGCAATCCAAATGCGATTACAATATCAAACTATATACCTAAAAATCAATCTGTGTGTAAGTTTATTGTAAATAAACGAGGCGTATGTACGTGGAGCGATAAAATACAAGCCCCCATGGGTAGAATTTACCCTATTCGTGATTTACTAAAAGATCAAGAACCATCATCTTCTTCATCTTATTATGATTACGACTACGCTTTATTTAAGGGGTTAGTTAATGATAACTTGCACATTATAACGCATCGTTACAATTCCCCCACACTTGATGAACCCAAAGGAAAAACTACCTATCGCATTTATGAAATTACGGAGCCTGACAAAAATACACTTTCAATAAATTTGATAGATGAATTGCAGTTAAATGACTCTTATTATGGAATAGCGTACTTTCCAAATACTATAACAAAGACTCATTTATGTCCTATCAGCAACAATGAAAAGACGAATAGAGATATAATAGAGTATAGTGAAAGCACAAAAAAATTATCCCTAAAAGGCGTCAAAGATATTATTCAAAGTGGAGAAATTGTTATTACAGCCTCAAATGCCCTATTTTACAACAAGGAGTCTTTTACCTTGTTAAACTTAAGTGACTACAACGTAAATATAATAACCCTTTCGGGCAAGTATGAGTTGTACTCTATACAGGGCGATATGTCGTCAGATAATGCAACCTTCTCGGGCTTGCGCTTTGAAGATGGCAGAAACATAGTAGGCACGATTGACAAAACAGGCAACTTTAATGCCATAGAATCCATTAATGCCACCCCCGAAACCATACTTACTCGCTTAAATTAGGGAGAGAGAGAAAAGAGCTAATCTGCAAGGCAAAACAATAATCTAATGACTACAACAAACCTACAAAGCACAATAAAATCAGTCCTTTTTGGCATCGCCGTAGGCGATGCCTTAGGTGTGCCAGTAGAGTTTTGTAGTCGCCAAATTCTGCGCGCTAATCCAGTAAACGATATGCAGGGCTACGGCACATACAATACCCCAGCAGGCACATGGTCAGACGATAGTGCCTTGAGTTTTTGCCTTGCCGAATGCTTAACCCAAGACTTCTCGCTCACAAACATTGGCAAGAGTTTCACACAATGGTACTACAACAACTATTGGACAGCAACAGGCACCATCTTTGATATTGGCACCAC
This sequence comes from Bacteroidales bacterium, assembly GCA_051658505.1. Lineage (GTDB taxonomy): Bacteria > Bacteroidota > Bacteroidia > Bacteroidales > UBA932 > JAITMY01. The sequence goes on from JBOFMS010000030.1 coordinate 3,727, forward strand.
AACCCAACAAGCCATTGAGCGCATTCACAATGGAGCAATAGCCCACCTAGCAGGAGGACATCACGAATCAGACAACGGCAATGGCTCACTGATGCGTATTCTCCCCCTGCTATTTTATTTGCACAACAAACCCATTGACGAGCGTTTCGACACGATTAAACACGTATCATCAATAACCCACGCACACATTCGTGCCATTATCGCCTGCTTTTACTACCTTGAATTTGCCAAGCAACTACACCAAGGCAAAAGCAAAATAGAAGCCTATCAAAACCTACAAAGCACCGTTGCAAAGCACTTAGAGGCACTGTCCATAGCCCCCGTAGAACTAAAAGCATTTGACCGACTGCTCAAAGGCAACATTCATAACCTACCCTTAGATGATATACACAGTAGCGGTTATGTAATACACACCCTCGAAGCAAGCATTTGGTGTATAATGACCACTCACAACTATTCCCAAGCCGTTTTGCAAGCCGTAAACCTAGGAGAAGACACCGACACAACCGCTGCCGTAACTGGCGGACTGGCAGGACTTCTCTATGGCTTTGACAGTATCCCCACAAAATGGCTACAGCAAATAGCACGCTATAATGACATTAAAAACCTAGCAGAACGACTCGCAAGTAAACATTGCACTCCTCTGCCTAAATAAAACTTGTACTACATTTGCAGGAGTAATAAACAATGCAATTATAAATTAATATGGAAAAAGAAATTTTATTAAAAGCCGAATTTAACAAGTGGTTAATTGATATTGCAGGCATATCAGAAGAGTCAGCAAAATCCTATCTTAGTTATGTCGCAGGTGCAAACAAAACAGTTATACTAACAGATGGGGGAAAAGACAAAACTCTCTTTGAGATTATTCAAACAGAGTATGATAAACAAAAATTCAATAATATAGAAGAAGCCATACTTTTAGTTGTTGAAGAGTTGTCAAGAAAAAATGCAGCGTCAATTTTTGACAGACCAGAAAGCACTCTTCACAAATACAGAAGTGGACTCTATCGTTATTTAGAATTTCTACTTGAACAATCTATTTCTATTGACCAAAACCAAACAGAGGAGTCTGAGGAAGTTGATTCTGCTGAAGAGCCTACTATATCTATAAGAACTACTTTAACAGAGGATGCCGAAGGTAAAGAGTTTTCAAAAGATGAGTTAGTTAAGAATTTTAGCCTACGAATTAAAACACAAGACCGATGTTATCAAGAGATTTTCTTTCCCATTCGCTTTATCAATAGAGTGTTTAGCAAAAAAAATGAGCGAAAGGAGTTCAACTCTTGGCTTAAAAATTTACTTGACTCAATCGTTATTTTTACAGAGGGAGGTAATAAACTTAAGTTTAAGGAAATTGACGCTCTAATGATTGTCAATGAAAATGTATATATAACTACTGGTGGAACTCAAAAGGGCGAACATTTAGCGTATACAAAATTATCTGACAATAAAACGCTTGAGCCTTTTAAGGTAAAGATGTTACGTCAAGTAAGCATTGACCACGAGATATCTTTATCTGACATTATGCGTGCTAATCAGAGTCGTCTTAGTATAATATCTGAGATTACCTCAACCCTAAAAAAGCATATTAGAGGCAGTGTAACCTATAGCAAACTAAGTAAGGCAAGTCATTCTGACAAATTAAATGATTTCATTCAAACGGTTAATACTCAAAATCTACTGGAAGAGTTAAAGATTATTTCGGAT
>JBOFMS010000031.1:0-9726 GCA_051658505.1 Bacteroidales bacterium
TCACCCTACGCCTTCTATCAATTTTGGCTGAACGTAAGCGATGCAGATGCCGAAAAATATATTAAAATTTTTACCACACTAACACAAGAACAGATAGCCCAACTACTCAAAGAGCAAACTGAAGCAGCATATTTACGCCCATTGCAAAAAGCCCTTGCCAAAGAAGTTACCACTATGGTACACTCGGCACAAGAGTATGAAAAAGCGGTGGAAGCATCAAACATTCTATTTGGCAATGCAACCTCAGAGATACTCAAAACAGTAGATGAGCAAACCTTTCTTGACGTATTTGAGGGTGTACCCATTTACAATATTAAGGCAGAGCAATTACCTGCCAAAGCCTCAGAACTCTGTGTAGCTATTGCCCCTATATTTCCATCAAAGGGAGTGTTTCGCAAGTTAGTACAAAGCGGAGGCATAAGCATCAACAAAGAAAAATTGAACAATACCGAAGTTGACATTACCCCACAAATGCTACTCAACAAAAAGTACCTGCTGATACAAAAAGGCAAAAAGAATTACTTTTTGATACGCCTATTAGCACAATAGGTATTGACAGTGCAACATCTGCACTCTCTTTTTTCACTTCTTTTACCAACAAGTAATGGCAAAGTGTTTACTAGTTCAATAACTCTTGAATGTTAACTCTACACAAATGCTTTGCCAAGTTTGCTTTTGGCTATAAATAGCATATTCTTTTTAATCGTCAGAATACTGCAATCCTCCCCCTTGCAGCGTAGGCTTTATGTTTACTATCATACTTTATAAAAACAAAAAAAATTGTAACTTCGCACGCTCTTTCAGTTTTTAGTAAACAATCAAGACTATAATACGAAGAATAGAAATGCTAAACTACAAAAAGTTAAACCTCATTTTTGGCTGGGCGGTTTTCGCTGTTGCAACAGTAGTGTATATGCTCACCATTGAGCCTACTGTAAGTTTTTGGGATTGTGGCGAATTTATCGCCTGTGGAAATAAACTACTTGTAGGTCACCCTCCTGGAGCACCCTTATTTTTGATGATTGCACGCCTATTTGCTATGCTCAATCCCACCAACCCTGCAGTAATGGTCAATACTATGTCAGCATTATGCAGTAGTTTTACCATTTTGTTTTTGTTTTGGACAATTACACACCTCATGGCAAAACTTTATCCCGCCAAAGATGACAGCAATTATGGCTTCTTTGAAAAGATAATGATTCTTGGTTCTGCCACCGTAGGAGCATTAGCCTATACCTTCTCCGACACCTTTTGGTTTTCAGCCGTTGAGGGAGAGGTATATGCCATGTCATCACTTTTCACAGCCGTTGTATTCTGGGCTATTCTAAAATGGGAGAATGAGGCAAATGAAAGCTTTTCAAACCGTTGGCTCATTGTAATTGCCTACCTTATGGGTTTAAGTATTGGGGTTCACTTGTTGAACTTGCTAGCAATACCAGCCATGGTTATGGTTTATTATTTCAAAAAATATCCTGTTACCACTAAGGGTATCATTTATGCCTCTGGAGCAGCCGTACTTATTTTAGGAGCAACACTTTACGGCATTATCCCTTGGACATTTATTGTAGGCTCATGGTTTGAATTATTATTTGTCAATAGTTTTGGACTACCTTACAATAGTGGGCTACTATTCTTCTCTTGTGCCTTGTTTGCAGGGCTTGCGTATGGTATTTATCGCACACACCAAAAAGGCAAAGCATTACTCAATACCATATTACTTTGCACAACGGTAATTCTATTAGGCTACGCATCGTATACTATGGTTTTAGTGCGTTCATCTGCCAATCCATCAATGGATCAAAACAACCCCGACAACGTGTTCAATCTAATGAGTTACCTCAACCGTGATCAGTACGGCGATCGCCCTTTGATAAAGGGACAGTACTTTAACGCGCCCGCCCCATCGGGTGATGAGGGAGATAATGTATATGCTGCATTGAATGGTCGCTATGAAGTGGTTGACAAAAAAACAAAATACGTTTACGACAGCCGTTTTACTACCCTATTCCCTCGTATGTTTAGCAACTCTAACGAGCATGCAAACTTTTACAAAACATGGAACGGAGGCTTCAAAGGCAAGCCCGTGCGTATAAAAAACGATAAAGGAGAAGCAGAGATAATCAACATACCTACCTTTGCCGAAAACTTGAGTTTTTTCTTCACCTATCAGTTGGGCTATATGTACTTCCGATACTTTATGTGGAACTTTGCAGGACGACAAAATGACCAACAAGGACACGGTGAAATTACCAATGGAAACTGGATTAGCGGCATTCCCTTTATGGACAATATGCGCCTTGGCAACCAAAGCCAATTGCCCGACACGATGAAAAACAATAAAGCACGCAACAAATATTACCTGCTACCCTTTTTACTTGGCTTAACAGGTTTGCTATTTCAATATGGGCGCAACAAAAAAGACTTTACAGTAGTAATGCTCCTATTCTTTTTTACAGGCATCGCCATTGTAATGTACCTTAATCAAAGCCCCATACAACCTCGAGAGCGAGATTACGCTTATGCAGGGTCATTCTACGCCTTTTGCATTTGGATAGGTATAGGAGTAGCAGGCTTAGCAGAAGGTATTCGCCGTATGTTGAGCAACAAAATTTTAGCAGCCTCAGTTGCAACCATAGCCTCATTCTTGGCTGTGCCTTGCCTTATGGCATCTGAAAACTGGGACGACCACGACCGTTCAAACCGTTACCTTGCAAGCGACTTTGCATACAACTATTTGCAATCATGCAAACCCAATAGTGTACTTTTTACCTATGGCGACAACGACACATTCCCCTTGTGGTATGCACAAGAAGTGGAAAACGTGCGTACCGATGTACGCATTATGAACCTCTCATACTCAAGTGCCGAATGGTATATCGAGCAAATGCAACAAGCCTACTATCAATCAGCACCCCTTCCCATGTCGCTTACCACCAATAAAATTGCAGGGAGCAGACGTGCCATTGTATTTGTAGAAGACCGTGTAGGTGGCGCATTAGACATCAAAAAAGCAATGGATTTTGTAATAAGTGATGAACCAAATACAAAAATGCGCTCACAATATCGTGAAGCCCTTAGTTACTTTCCCTCAAAAACACTACGCTTAGAAACCAATGTAGAGAATGCAAAACAGGCACAAATCATAAGTGGAGACGAAACCAATCTTTTGCCTCACATTGACATTCCACTTAATAGCCGTTATGTATATCGCAATACCTTGTCGATTTTTGACCTCTTAGCAAATTTCAACTGGACACGCCCAGTTCAATGGGGTATTACCGTACCTAATAGTTATAATTTAGGTATAGACAAACACTTCAAAAACGAAGGATTTGCTAATTTATTAGTCCCTCAAAACCGTCTATCGAATGATGGCTATGGTACTTGGACAAATGCCGATAGCGTATATAATAGATTAATGAACGTGTATAGATTCCGAAATCTTAATAACGACAAAGTATATTATGATGAAACCTGTACACGAATGCTAGCCACTATACGCAACGTATTTACACGCACTATTTTTGCCCTTATCAATGAGAATAAAAAAGAGCAAGCAAAAACATTGATAAATAAATACCTAGAAACATTTCCTTTGCCAAGACTTTCATACTACTACTCAGCCTCATCTATTGTTGAAGCACTGTACGCAATAGATGACAATGAGCGAGCAAATGAACTCTCTGATGCTCTTGCCAAAGATGCACAACAACATATTGTGTACTATACAAGCGAACCAAAAATACGCCAACAAACTGAACAAGACCTCAACTTTGCTAGACAAAGTATAAGCGCACTTCTACAAAGTGCAAGACGCAACAAACAACCTGAACAAGAAAAAAAGTTGAGCGACATGTTGACAATGTTCCGTTAATAGTGAACGATGTTAGTTCAGATACCCTCCTTTGTAAAAAATCTAATGCCCTCTCTCACTTGGAACTTTCCAAATGAGCAGGAGGGTATTTTTTTAACTTTTGACGATGGACCCAATCCTAAAGTTACCCCTTGGGTTATCGATATACTTAAACAATACAATGCTAAAGCTACATTTTTTGCCTTAGGTAAAAATATAGAGCAGTATCCCGATGTATTCAAACACGTTATAGATAGTGGAAATGCCGTAGGCAATCACACCTATAGCCATCAAAAAGGTTGGGGAATGAGTACTGGAACTTATATAGAAGACGTTGACCTTGCCGACAGTTTTATTCACAGCCACTTATTTCGCCCTCCCTATGGACGTATCGGACCTAATCAAGTAAAGGTATTACGAGAGCGATATAAAATCATCATGTGGGACGTACTAAGCATGGACTATAGCCGATACACCTCACGTATAGCCTGTGCCAACACCGTAATCAATCACAGTCGCTTAGGCTCTATCATCGTATTTCATGACTCACTCAAGTCAATAAAAAATTTACAGTATGCTTTGCCCACGGCACTTGACTTTTTTGCAAAACAAAACTGGAAAATGAAGGTTATTGAATAAATCAAGTACCACAACTACTATGAAAATCGGAATTATTGCTGACCATGCTGGTTATGAAATGAAGCAAACATTATATAATGCAATTATTGCTATGGGACATAGCGTGTGCGATTATGGCACAAGTTCCAACGACTCTATCGATTATCCCGACTTTGCACACATTCTTGCTAATAAAGTCAGCACACACGAAGTAAATTACGGCATAGCCCTTTGTGGCACAGGCAATGGTATGGCAATTACCCTCAACAAGCACCCTAAAATACGTGCAGGCTTATGTTGGAATAATGAGATAGCAACACTCATTCGTCAACACAATGATGCAAATATATGCGTTATCCCTGCTCGATTTTGCAATTACGAGGCAGCACTTGAAATGATAAAAACATTTCTCACTACCGACTTTGAAGGCGGCAGACATGCTGTACGTGTAGCAAAAATTACGATATAATCTCCCCCCTTACTACACTCGTTTACACTTAACAAAATCTTTTCCCCTATGTTTAAGATTATAAAAAAAACAAGTTTAGCCCAAAACATTATCCTTATGGACATCTTTGCTCCTCGTGTAGCAAAGTCTGCCCTACCAGGTCAATTTGTCATTGTACGCATCAACGACAAAGGAGAGCGTATCCCCCTTACCATTTGCGACTACAATGCAGAGCAAGGCACAGTAAGCATCGTAACTCAAATAGTAGGCGCATCAAGCCGTAAAATTTGCGCCATGAATGAAGGAGATAGTTTTCTATCCTTTGTAGGACCCTTAGGGCACCCAAGCGAATTATTAGACTTACCAAAAGATGAGTTACAGCAAAAAAACATACTCTTCATTGCTGGAGGATTAGGCACCGCTCCCATTTACCCACAAGTAAAATGGCTAAGTGAGCAAGGATCAAAAGCAGATGTAATTGTAGGAGCAAAAACAAAAGACATACTTATTCTACAAGACGAAATAAAAGCAGTAGCCAAAAACCTATACATTGCTACCGATGATGGCAGCACAGGCTTTAAGGGCTTAGTAACCGAACTATTAAAGGATTTGATAGACAATCAAGGCAAGCACTACGACATTGTTATTGCCATTGGACCAATGATAATGATGAAATTTGTAGCCCTTACCACAAAAGCCTACAACATCAAAACCATTGTAAGCCTTAACACCCTTATGGTTGATGGCACAGGAATGTGCGGAGCCTGCCGTGTAAGCGTTGGCACCAAAACCAAATTTACCTGTGTTGACGGTCCAGAGTTTGACGGACATCTTGTAAATTTTGATGAAGCTCTACGCAGGCAAAGCATGTATAAGGATATGGAGAAAAAAGCAGATTGCCGATGCTTAAATGAATTAGATAAGTAAACATCAGTTTTCTCTTCCATACCTTATGAGCATAAATGTATATAATGAAGATTAGCAAAAAGAAAACATCTAAAACCATATTCTAAACAAATTAGAAGTCAAATTACTGAAACAATCAACAACTTTGACCTCTCAAAAACAAAGAGCAACTTTGAGTACTTAACAAAAGCCTCGGCAGTGTACTCTTACCGATACTCAAACCATCTACCTATGAACTTTACCACTGCCCTACAACAACGCATTTTAGTACTCGACGGAGCTATGGGAACGATGCTCCAACGCTTAGGCTCCAAATCCGATGAATCCATTGCCAAAGTACACCAAATGTACATTGATGCAGGAGCAGACATTATCTCCACCAATACCTTTACCGACAATCAAAAAGGCTGTAGTCAGCAAAACGAACGCATGGGACAACTCGCCCGCAAAGTTGCCGATGCTTATACACAACGCAAAATTTATGTAGCAGCCTCCATAGGCTCAACCTCACACAGCCTTAGCGTTACCCAAGACGCAAGTTTTGACCAACTACACGATGGCTATGCAGAGCAGATTGCAGCCCTTGCCCCCTATGTAGATGTTTTACTCTTTGAAACCGTTTTTGACACCCTTAACCTTAAAGCAGGGTTAATGGCAGCACAACGCACAGCCCCCCATTTACCCCTCATGATTTCAGCAACCCTTGAGCAAAGTGGGCGATTGCTTAGTGGACAAACCCTTGATGCCTTTGTTACCACCGTACTCCCTTTTAAGCCATTAAGCATAGGCTTAAATTGTGCCTTTGGAGCATCACAAATGCTCCCCTACCTACGCAAACTACACACACTTACCGACACCTACATAAGCGTGTACCCCAATGCAGGATTACCCAATGCTGAAGGAAAATACGACCAATCACCACCCGAAATGGGACAACAAATAGACACCTTTTTGAGCGAAGGATTAGTCAACATGGTTGGAGGCTGTTGCGGAACTACCCCTGAACACATTGCAGCCTTTGCCAAAGCAGCCTCTCAAGCAAAACCACGTATCCCCATTACCTTAGACAAACACACTCGCCTAACAGGATTAGAAAGTTTGCAACTACAAGGCTTTACCTACGTTGGAGAACGTACCAATGTAGCAGGTTCACGCAAATTTGCCCGATTGATTGCCGAAAAAAACTACGAAGAAGCCCTCCTCATTGCTCGCAAGCAAGTAGAAGGAGGTGCGCAAATCATTGACATTTGTATGGACGATGCAATGCTCGATGCACAAGTCGAAATGCAAACCTTTCTGAAACTCATCAGCACCGAACCCCACATTGCCAAAGTACCCATTATGCTCGACTCCTCACGTTGGGAAGTACTTGAAGCAGGCTTAAAGTGCATACAAGGCAAAGCAATTGTCAACTCACTCTCATTTTCCGATGCCGACTTCAAAACCAATGCCCAAAAAGTACAAAAATATGGCGCAGCCCTAATCGTTATGGAGCGCACCCCCGAAGGCTGCAAACAAGCCTATGATTGGCTTACACAAGAGGCAGGCTTTGCACCCCAAGACATTGTATTTGACCCCAACGTATTAGCAATAGGCACAGGCATCGAAGAACACAATAACTATGCCCTCGACTTTATCGCCACCACTCGTTACATAAAAAAGAACCTCCCCCACGCCAAAGTAACAGGCGGCATCAGCAATCTCTCCTTTGCCTTCAGAGGCAACAACGCCCTACGAGAAGCCATACACGCCGTATTTCTACACCACGCCATCACCGCAGGATTAGATATGGGCATCGTTAACCCCGAAATGCTCGAACAATACGACAGCATTGCCCCCGAACTCCTCACAAAAGTAGAAGCACTTGTATGCAACACACACCCCAAAGCCACCGAACAGATAACCGCATTTGCCCAAAACCTTGTACAACGCAAAGCAAGCCCAATGACACAAGCCCAATGGCGAAGTCAAAGCGTAGAACAACGCCTACATTACGCTATCCTTAATGGCACTACTGAATTTTTAGCACAAGACCTCGACCAAGCATTGCCCAAGTACAATCCACTACACATTATCGAAGGATTACTGATGACCGCCATACAAGAAGTAGGAGTATTATTTGGCGAAGGAAAAATGTTTTTACCCCAAGTTGTAAAAAGCGCACAAGTAATGAGGCGAGCCACCGCCCTATTGCAGCCCCATCTACAAGCACAAAGTACATCATCTACTCAAAAAACAAAAATACTACTTGCCACCGTAGAAGGCGATGTACACGACATTGGCAAAAACATGGTCGGCACAATATTAGAATGCAACGGATACCAAATCATTGACCTTGGCGTACAAATAGATGCAGCAAGCATTGTACACGAAGCACAAGCCCAAAACGTAGCAATAGTAGGGTTAAGCGGATTGATTACCCCCTCACTCAACGCTATGGTACAAGTAGCCAAAGCAATGCAACAAGCAAATATGCAAATCCCCCTAATGATTGGAGGAGCCACCACATCGCAAACCCATACCCAAAGCAAAATCCAGCCAGAATATCGAGGCATTGTAGCACATGTAAAAGACGCATCAGTTGCCCCAAAAACCGTCGCCCAAATTCTACAAGGCAACTACACCCCTGAGAACATAAGCACCCAACCCGCTCCACAAATACACCGAGCAAAGCCCAATATCGACTGGAGCACCGTAAACCTCCCACAACCCAAATTTACAGGCATCAAAACCTTAGAGAACATTCCCCTTGCCGACTTAATCCCCCGTATCAACTGGAAACAAGTACACGCCACTTGGCAAGTCAAAGGCAGTGCCGCCGATGACTTACAGCACGAAGCAAATGCCCTACTACAACAATACACCTCACAAATTGCAGCACGTGCAAGCGTAGGAATATTTAAAGTTGACAAGCGAGATGACCATATTCTTATCCACGAAACCCCCATACACTTTACCGCCAAAGACCAACTCTCACTCCTTGACTTCATCGCACCACAAGGCGACCACATCGGAACATTTGTAGCCTGTGTTGATGCACAAAGCCTACTAAGCGAGATAAAAGACGAATACACCACCATGCTTTTACAAACCCTGTGCAATGCCTTAGCCGAATCCCTATCAGAACATCTCTTTGAGCACATGCAAAACGAATGGTGGGGTTTTACCAAAGGCATTCGCCCCGCAATAGGCTACTCCTCATTACCTGAACACTCCCTCAAGCGCACCATCTTTGACCTACTCAATGCCGAAGCACAACTTAACATCAAACTTACCTCAAGTTATGCCATGCAACCCGCCTCATCAGTTTGTGGTTTTTACTTTGCCAACGATTGCGCAAGATATTTTTAAAAAAAGAGCATAACAACACCCTTAATTTGCTCCCCGAAGCTTGTGCAAGCTTCCCCAAAGCTTGTGCAACCTTCCCCAAAGCTTGCGCAACCTTCCCCAAAGCTTGCGCGACCTTCCCCAAAGCTTGCGCGACCTTCCCCAAAGCTTGCGCGAGCTTCCCCAGAGCTTGCGCGAGCTTCCCCAGAGCTTGCGCGACCTTCCCCAAGACTTGCGCGAGCTTCCCCAAAGCTTAAGCGACCTTCCCCAGAGCTTGGGAGAGCTTCCCCAGAGCTTAAGCAAGCTTCCCGAAGGCTTGGGAGAGCTTCCCCAAAGACTTTTCAGTCAAAAACAGTAGCTAATGTTACACTTTAATTATTTTAAGTAGATTAACTTTGCTGCATTATTAACCGATAGGTATGCAATCTCATTAAGATGAAAAAACTTCTCAGCAATATCCCCACCAAAGTTATCATTCCCCTCTTTATTATTGGCGGATTAACCGCAGGACTTATCGCCTACACACTCTATGCCGCACGCCTACACGCCTACATGAGCGATGAACCCGCAGCTT
>JBOFMS010000032.1:0-2795 GCA_051658505.1 Bacteroidales bacterium
GGACGTATGATAACGAAATTAGACCAACTTGTTGAAAAGGTAAAGACGCAAGGCAAAAGAACCTTAGTTGCTGCTTACGCAAATGATTCACACACTATCGGTGCCGTAAGTATGGCAGTCGATAGAGGTATTATTGATGGGATTTTAGTGGGAGATGAGGCAACGATAAAAGAGGTTTGTAAACAAGAAAATATTGATGTTCGTAAATTTCGTATTGTGCAAGAGGCAAACGAAGTTAAGGCTGCAAATAAGGCTGTAGAGTTGGTACGACAAGGCGATGCAGCTGTACTGATGAAGGGCTTAGTGAGTACAGATAAGTACATGCGTGCTATCTTGAATAAAGAAACAGGATTGCTCTCCGCTAAAGCCGTATTGAGCCACGTAGGTGTACTTGAATTGCCTACTTACCATAAACTACTTACAATTAGTGATATTGCAGTAATTCCTGCACCTGATTTGAAACAAAAAGTAGCAATGGTAAATAATGTTATCAATGTAGCCCATATGCTAGACATTAAAACGCCTAAGGTGGCAGTTATGGCTGCTACGGAGCAAATGCTAACAGCTATGCCTGCTTGTGTTGATGCTGCTATTATTAGTAAAATGGCAGACCGTGGTGCATTCCGCAATGCTGTTGTTGATGGACCTCTTGCTGTTGATGTTGCTATAGATAAAGAGGCTGTTGAAATTAAAAAACTACTTAGCCCTGTAGCAGGCGATGCCGATTGTATGGTCTTTAATGCAATTGAGGCTGCAAATACCTTCTTCAAAACTTGTACTAAGTTTGCAAAGGCAGAGTTAGCAGGTATTGTAGTTGGAGCAAAAGTGCCTTGTGTGCTTACCTCTCGTGGCGATACTACACTTACAAAACTTTACTCTATTGCCTTAGCCGCATTGATGGCAAAATAGTCGTATTATATTCACTCAAGACTTAGTACACCTACATGAAGTTACTTGTATTAAATCCAGGATCTACCTCCACAAAAATTGCTGTTTTTGAGAATGAGAAAAGTATATTTCAAACTACACTACGGCATAGCGAAGACGAGTTAAAGCCATTTTCAAATATTATAGAGCAGTTTATCTTTCGTAAAGATAGCATCTTAAATCAACTCAAAAAAGAGAGTATTGACATCAATGAAATCTCTGTTATTATAGGGCGAGGAGGAATCCTGCGACCTATAGAATCTGGCGTTTATGAAGTAAACGAAGCAATGAAGCAAGATTTAATTAAGGCTCGAAATGGAGAACACGCAAGTAATTTAGGTGCACTTATTGCAGATGAAATTGCTCGTTCACTTCCATCAGTAAAAGCCTATATTGCTGACCCTGTAATGGTAGATGAGTTGCAAGATGTAGCACGAGTTTCAGGACTTCCTATGTTTAAGCGTCGCTCCGCTTTTCACGCCCTCAATCAAAAAGCTATTGCTCGTACATATGCTGAGTCAATAGGTAAAGAGTATGAGGATATCAATGTTATTGTGGCACATATGGGCGGAGGGATTTCAGTAGGAGCGCATTGCAAAGGTAAAGTTATTGATGTAAATGATGCCTTAGGAGGTGAGGGACCATTTTCTCCAGAGCGTGCAGGAAGCGTGCCTATTTTTGATTTAGTTGATGTTTGCTATAGTGGAAATTATAGTAAACAAGAGATGAAAAATTTATTGATAGGAAAAGGTGGCTTAGTGGCGCACTTAGGTAGTAATGAGGCAAATAAATGTGTTAAATTGGCTGAAAGTGGCGATGATAAAGCCTTGCACATTGTTAATGCAATGAGTTATCAAGTGGGCAAGTATATTGGGAGTTTAGCAACAGTGCTATATGGAAAGGTTGATGGCATCCTTATTACGGGTGGAGTTGCGCATAATCCTTTGATAACAGACTACATCAAAGAGATGACACAGTTTATTGCTCCCGTACTTGTATATGCTGGTGAAGACGAAATGGCTGCACTTGTAAGCAATGTTTTACTCTGTTTGGCAGGAAAACTTCCCTTAAAACAATATTAATAAGTCTTTAATATAAAAATAAGATGTACTTTTGCACGTTGAAGTTAAATTTTTTTAGTGTTATGATAAAGAATCGCTTATTACTGTTTGCTTTCCTAACTTTATTCGGAGAGATATCGCTTTTTGCACAACCTGCGCTTACCTTTGAAAAGCATGCACTACGTTCAAATGACATACATCAAACTCAAAAAGTTACTAATGTTGATCATGGGCTTTCTGGTGCAAATATAGACTGGGACTTTAGTAATATTAAGATGATTGGAGATGTTTATCAGGAATCATTAGCCGAAAAACAAGCAAGAATATTTGTGACAAATCCTAAAAGTACTGCTGAGTTTCAGTTTGATGTGACTCCTTATGGTAATGACTATTATGGAGTGAAAACAGACCGCTATAATATAGTTTATGATAATCCTATATTGAAAACAAGATATCCTTTTAGGTTCTTAGATGAGCATGATGGGGAGTATAGTGGAAAAATTATACAGGGTAATTCAATAACTTTATTTGATGGTTCATTCTCATCAATTGTAGATGGTTACGGTACTTTAAAGTTGCCAAACAATATTGTTTTAGATAATGTTTTGCGAGTAAAAACAGTAGAGGAGCGCACCGAATTTTACTGTCAGGCACATCATTATGAGGAGATTAAATATGTGTGGTATTCTCAGGATTTTCGCTATCCAGTTTTTATTCAGACAATTTCCACGAGTACGCTAAATAACACTCCAAAACAAACTGTAAATTCTTATGTTAATGTTGATGCTCTTATACCAGTAAAAACAT
>JBOFMS010000033.1:0-9292 GCA_051658505.1 Bacteroidales bacterium
ATATTGCTTGGAGGTCTAAAATTCTTAATCTCGCTCGTGCCTCACTCATTCAGTAAGAATTTTTATGCCTCCTTCGCTGCATTTTTTTGTCCCTTTTCCCATGTCGGAGGGTGGTAGGGAGTTAAGCGCAGGTGGTAGGTGGACGGTGGTAAAGGGCAAGTTCGGTATGATGGTGGCAAGAGGCAGCTGCTACTATGGAATGCCCCCCTTAAATAACATACGTCATTGCGGGCTTGACCCGCAATCTCCCACCACGAAGTGCCCTTGCTCATAAGCCTCATGTCCATGCTTTATTCTTTAGCCCTCGCCACAAAGCACTGTGTGTATTATCCCCGTAAGGGAAGAGTATTGCGTATGAATAGGGGATTGCGGGTCAAGCCCGCAATGAGGTGGTAGTGGAGTAGTGGTAGTGTGGGGCATAGCTTACTGCTCTGCTGCCCTCTCTTGCTGTAATCTTTTTCGTGTTTGTAGGCACAGTAGCCCAATAAAGGTAAATATGCCATTGACGAGGAGTAACTCAAAGCCAAACTTATAGCCTCTAAATAAAATGGGTGAAGCCCAGTTTAATAGAAATGAGGCAATGGGAGATACTATTGCAACGATTGGCACATAGCGGTCTTTAACATTAATGCTTGTAAATAGCCCAAAGGCATACATGCCCAAAAGAGGTCCATAACTGTAACTCGCTACCCTATAAATGATGTTGATAATACTGTCGGTGTAAAACTCCTTGAGAACCAAAATAAGTGCCAAAAACAACAGGCTCATGCCGAAGTGTACAATGTTGCGTTTGCGCTTGAGTTTAGCATCATCTGCTTTTAAGCCTAAAATGTCGATGCTAAACGAGGTGGTAAGTGCCGTAAGCGCACTGTCGGCACTTGAGTAGGAGGCTGCAATAATGCCTATAACAAATAGCAGCCCAACTACAGGATGTAGATAATTGCTCGTAGCAATAAGCGGAAAGAGCTCGTCTGGCTTGCTGGGTAAACTTATGCCATTGTGCGCTACAAAAGTGTATAGCAGTACTCCTAATGATAAAAATAAGAGGTTTACAGGTAAAAAGGCAATGCCATAAGTGTGCATATTGCGCTGTGCTTCTTTTAGGTTTCTGCAACTCAAGTTTTTCTGCATTAAATCCTGATCAAGCCCTGTCATGCTAATGGTGGTAAATACTCCTGCTATGAATTGTTTGAAAAAGTAGCGTGTGTCTTTGGGGTCATCAAAAAAGAATATGCGTGAAAACTCACTCTCTGCAATTAAATGAAATGTCCCACTTAGCGATAAGTTCATCTTTGATGCTATCCCTACTAAACATAAAACTAAGGTGCTTAGTATGGCAAAGGTTTGCAAAGTATCTGTCCAAATAATGGTTTTAATCCCTCCCCTGTAAGTGTAAACAAAGATAAGCCCAATGGTAAATACTGCGTTGAGCCAAAAGGGAATGCCTAAACTGTTAAATACCATGGCTTGTAGTACAATCGTAATAATCAATAAGCGAATGGCTGAACCAAATAGGCGAGAGAGCAAAAAGAAAGATGCTCCTGTTTTATAACTACAACGCCCAAAGCGGGTCTCTAAATAACTGTAAATTGAGGTGAGCCTCATGCGGTAATACAAAGGTAGCAGCAGTTGTGCTACCACAAGGTAGCCTACAATAAAACCTAATACCATTTGTAGATACGAAAATTGGCTGTCTGCAACCATACCTGGTACCGAGATGAAGGTTATGCCCGAAAGGCTTGAGCCTAACATACCAAAGGCAATGATATACCATGGTGTTTTTCGAGTGCCTAAGTAGAATGAACTTGATTGTACCTTATAAGTAGTGCCCCACGAGATAAGCAGTAGTACACCAAAATAACCAAAAATGATGCTCAGGAATATATAGGGATTATTCCACATGTTTATGTGTGTACAGATGTTTAATTTACATCAAGTAGCCCTTCAGGGAGTTGCATAACTACCGTTTGTGTCGATTCGCTTATTTTAATGATGAAGCTTTTGTTGTCGGGCACAAGTATATTGTTGCCTTCTGTATTTGTTATTTGCAATAGGGGGTTGTTTGGTATTTCAAACCAGTCGGTTATTGTGCCAATAGGGTTCATGCTTGCATCTTGCACGATATAGTGCATCAGTGGATGCAAAACCTCTGCTACGATTGCATTATCGCATTCTACGTTCAACTCTTTACCTACCAACTCTTTTGCAAACTCCTCAAGTAAGATGCCCTCAAATACTACAATTTGTTTGTTGCCTCGTTCTTTTATTGTTTTGGCAAAGAGGGGAACATCTAAGCCATCTATCTCTACAAAGTAGGGAGATGAATGCTCAATTGTATTGCCGTTATATAACTGCACTAATACCTCTCCATTACAACCAAAGGTTTTTTGGACTTTTCCAATGGGGCTAAATTTTTCCATCAATGTATTTATGAATTTAGAGCCCTCCTTCTATATACTTATAGAAAGAGGGCTCTAATGATAAACCTAACTTTAAGGCGATGCCCTGTTATGCTTCTGCTGCTGGAGTTTCTACTTCGGCAACTGGAGTAACTGTTGGCTCTTCTACAGGAGTTTCGGCAACAACCGCTTCGGCTTGTGCTTCAACAGTCGCTTCGGCAGTTTTTGCTGCTGCTTCTGCCCTCTTTTGCGCTAATGCTGCTGCTTTTGCTTCTTTTATCTTTTGCTCTGCGCTCAAACGACTGCTGGCTCCATCGCTCTTCGCTTTTGCTAAGGCTGCAATTTTACTTGCCACCTTTGCGTCTTTTTCAGTAGCCCAAGTTTGAAACTTTTGTTCTGCAGCTTCAGGAGTCAATGCTCCTTTTTTTACTCCACCCAATAGGTGTTTTTTAAGCATTACGCCTTTATACGATAGAATGGCACGTGTAGTTTCAGTGGGTTGTGCACCTTTTCCTAACCAATCCAATGCACTATCAAAATTAAGCTCGATAGATGCTGGATTAGTGTTAGGGTTGTATGTGCCTAACTTTTCAATAAACTTGCCATCACGTGGCGCCCTACTGTCGGCTACCACAATGTGGTAAACGGGATATCCCTTTTTGCCGTGTCTTGCTAGTCTGATTTTTACAGCCATAAAAAGATTTTGTTTGTGAATAATAATTATGTAAAATCGGGCGCAAATATACGTTTTTTATCCAAGCCTGCAAAGTTTCTGTATGAAAATAGTAATTTTGTTCTTTATTATTTTTACAAGCATTTTGTTTTATACCTCACAATGACATCAAAAACGCCTCGCATTATATTTATGGGTACGCCTGAATTTGCAGCAGCAGCTTTAGAGCATCTACTTAATCAGGGATACACTGTGGTAGGGGTTGTTACTGCCCCAGATAAACCTGCTGGACGTGGTATGCAGTTGCAAGAGTCTGCGGTAAAGAGAATGGCACTTGCTCACAATATTTCTTTGTTGCAACCTGAAAAATTGAAAGATGAGGGCTTTTTAGCTGCCTTAAAAGACTTACATGCCGAACTGTTTGTTGTTGTTGCTTTTCGTATGTTGCCTGCTGTAGTGTGGCAAATGCCTTCTATGGGCACGTTTAACTTACACGCTTCGCTCTTGCCTCAATATCGTGGTGCTGCCCCCATTAACTGGGCAATTATCAATGGAGAGAAGCGTACTGGGATTACCACATTTTTACTTAATGAGGAAATCGATACGGGGAAAATACTATTGCAAGAGGAGGTCGAGATTTTACCCTCTGATAATGCCGAAACTTTGCATGATAAACTAAAGGAAAGAGGCAAATATCTTGTTTGCAAAACCGTAGATGTTCTTGCACAGGGTAATGTGCAGGCACTGCCTCAAGAGCAATCTGCTTTGCAAACCTTACGACCTGCCCCAAAGTTGTTTAAGGAGAATTGCCAACTTGATTGGAGCAAACGTGCAATTGATTTAGCCAATCAAGTACGAGGATTAAGCCCTTATCCAACGGCTAATTGTTGCTTGGTATTAAATGATGCCCATTGTAATATGAAATTGTTTGCAGCATCGGCTGAACCTTTGGAGCATTCATGTACACAAGGAAGTGTGGTGAGTGATGGCAAAACCTATATTAAAGTTGCTTGTGCTGATGGCTTTTTGCATATTGAGGAACTGCAATTGGCTGGAAAAAAACGATTGAAAGTGGCGGATTTTCTTCGGGGATTTGCCTTGAATACGAATGCTTAGATATTGTATTTCTTAAAACTTTATGCAGTTTGGCGTACAAAGACTAACAAATTAAGCCTACCTTTGCGCCGTTTTGAATTGTAATGCTTTATGCGAAAAATAGGGATTAGAAGAAAGATAAACCGTGGTTTTCTTGTGCTTTTAGCACTCTTTTTATTGTCGGGTATTATTTCGTTGTTTGAATTGATGCGTATGCGAAATCACGTTTCAGACTTGTTGCTTGAAAATGTGAATAATCTTACAATGTCTCGTGAAGTGTTGATGTTGAACACGAAAATCTCCTACACTACTCAAACTTTGTTGGAGGGGAATGATATTGGTGCCCAAGTTAACTTGCAAAGTTTGGATTCACTAATGCTAACATTACGCAATGCGCAGGAGAAACGAGAGATTCGTGACACCGTAATGAACGACATTATCGAAAATGCTGCCAATATATTACTTCGCCTACACAATTTATCTTTGCAGCCATTTTACGAGCGTAGAACAGTTTACTATGCAACCGTTTTACCCGCATATCATCAACTTCGACAACAAGTGGATAGGTTAATGGACTATCATCAACAAATCTTGATTGATAACACAAAGGCAGTTGAAGAGAGCCGTTATCGTGCTGCAATGCCAAGTATCATTTCAACCTTTTCAGGAGGCATTTTGCTCTTGCTCTTTCATTATTTTCTGCTGAGTTTTTTTGTTAATCCATTGGTTAAGATAACACGAGCAACCGAAAATACGGTAGACTACAAAGCCCCATTTAAGGTTAATATATTAGAGTCTGATGATGAAATTGGAGATCTTAAAGAGGCAATATCGCAGTTGGTGATACAGGTCAAAAAATCACAAAAAAAGGAGTAACAAAAGAGTATGCGCCCATTCGTTGTAGCACGATATGTAGGCTTAGCCTTGTTATTCAATGCGATGTTTATGCTATTGTCAGCACTCATCTCGTTAATTTATCAAGACATTGCGGTGTTTTCATTATTGCTTTCAAGCATTATTACAGGCTTGTTGGGCGTTTTTCCCTTTATATTTGTGCGGTCAGAAGTAGAAATTAGTACTCGTGAGGGATACTTAATTGTAATACTGGGTTGGGTAATGAGTTGTATTTTGGGCATGTTGCCATATATCTTATATGGACAATCCTTTACCGTAATCAATGCGTGGTTTGAAAGTGTATCGGGCTACACAACCACAGGGGCTACTACTTTGAGCCAAATTGAAATTCTTCCAAAAGGGCTTTTGTTTTGGCGTTCGGCAACGCACTTTCTTGGAGGTATTGGAGTAGTACTATTTACCCTCTTAATGCTCCCCTCCATTGGAACAGCAAAGGTGCGCATATCACGCAGCCAATTAGGCTCCTTTAAGTTAGAAGACGCCAAATACAGTATGCAACAAATTGTACGCATTATTTTTGGCGTGTATATGGCACTTAATATTTTATGCGCAGGGGCTTTATGGCTTGCAGGCATGGATTTGTTTGATGCCGTAAATCATGCCTTTTCAACCATTTCTACAGGCGGATTTAGCACCAAGAATAATAGCATAATGAGTTTTGACTCTCCCTTAATCGAAGCAATTATTATTGTCTTTATGATTTTAGCAAGTCTTAATTTCGGAGTTCTATATGCCAGTATTGTCAAAAAAACATCTTCGCTAAGCAACTCTTTGGCAATACGCTACTTTTTAATCTCCTTAGGCTTTGGCATTCTGCTTACCGCCATAAACTTAGTAAACTCGGGCGAACAAGCCTCATGCCTTGCAAGCCTTAGGCACGCCGCCTTTCAAGTAACCGCACAAGCCTCCACCACAGGCTTTGCGAGTTGTAGCAATGCCTCTTGGAGTCCCTTTGCCATGATGCTTACCTTTTTCTTCATGTTGCAATGCGGTTGTATCGGCTCTACGGCAGGCGGAATAAAGGTTGACCGTATGCTAATTTTCTACAAATCATTTATTGCCCAAATACGTAAAACTCTGCACCCAAATGCGGTTATCCCAGTTCGACTAAAGGGCGTGATGCTCGACGAGGGAATTGTTTCAGCAACAGGGCTTTTTATTGGAGTTTACTTATTTACCCTATTTATTGTTACAATATTGCTCACCATTACAGGCAAAGACTTGCTCACCTCATTCTCCGCCTCACTAGGGTGTTTGAGTAATGTAGGACCCGCCTTTGGCGAAGTATATTCATTAGGCAATTATGACTCATTTTCGCATTTTGGAAAATTTCTTTGTACACTTGTAATGCTCGTAGGGCGTTTAGAGATATACGGTTTTATTATGATTATTTTTTATCGTTATTGGAAATGAAAATCAAAACACTTACCCTTTTCTTTTTGCTTGTAAACACTTGCACAATGTTTGTACACGCACAAAATGAGTCACTTGAAATAATAAGTTTGACCAAACAACTGCTAAAATCACCCCACAATGCAAACCTATACTTTCAGCGTGCCGAAGAGTATATGGACTTGGATTTGTATGAAAAAGCAATTACCGACTACAACGAAGTAATAAAACTTACCCCCTTGAGGATTGAGGCATACTTGAGATGTAGCGAAGCGATGCTTGAAAGTGAGGATTACGATATGGCACGCTTAACCATTTCGTTAGCAATTAAAAACTTGCCAAAAGAAGCCGAACTCTACGCCTTTCGTGCCGACATAGAAGCCTCAATAGACAACTACAAAGAAGCACTTGCCGACTACACACTTGCACTAACAATTAAACCCAACGACTACGACTACCTACGAGCAAGAGCATGGACCTATGTGGGACTAATGCAATACAACAAAGCACTTGCCGACTACAAACTGTTATTTCCACTCACTACGGACGACAATAAATGTGCCTTTTATGGAGAACGAGGCGAAATCTACCTCAAAGCAAACATGCACAAAGAGGCAATTGCCGACTTTACACAAGCCCTTAGTTTGCCCAATGCAAAAGCAAGCAAAGATAACCAAGACGTAGTAAGCAACGACAGTTACTATCATCAACGAGGATTGGCGTACTTTGCTCTTCAAGACTATACAAAAGCAATCGCCGACTTTACACAAGCCATTAAACTTGACGCACAAGAGGCTGAATACTACACCTGCCGAAGCGAAGCCTATGAAAAAATAGGCAAAGAGGCTGAAGCTAAAAAAGACAAACGAATAGCACAACGAATATCCTCAGAGATTAACCTCTAAAGACAATGCAACACCCTGATTTTTCTGAAATATTATTTCGTTATTGGGGACATCGTTCATTTCGCCCATTACAAGAAGACATTGTGCAACTTGCCTATCAAGGGCAAGACACCCTTGCACTCATGCCCACAGGCGGCGGAAAATCAATCTGCTTTCAAGTACCCGCCTTAGCCAAAGAAGGGATTTGCCTTGTCATCACTCCCCTTATCGCTCTGATGAAAGACCAAGTCGAAAACCTACGACAAAAAGAAATCAAAGCCACCGCCATCTACTCTGGCATGAGCAATCACGAAATAGAAATAGCCTTAGGAAACTGCAAATACGGCGACTACAAATTCCTTTATCTATCACCAGAACGTATTGCCTCAGATAAATTTCGAGCCGACTTGCGCAATATGAACATTAACCTTATTGCCATTGACGAGGCACACTGCATATCACAGTGGGGATACGACTTTCGTCCCTCCTATATGAAGATTGCCGAACTCCGAGACCTACTCCCCAACACCCCCATTCTTGCCCTCACCGCCACCGCCACCCCCGATGTAGCACAAGATATTATGGAGCGGTTGAAATTTCGCAAAAAAAATCTGCTCCAAAAAAGCTTTGAACGAAAAAACTTAGTGTACGTTGTACGGCACACCGAAGATAAAACCAGCGAACTGCTCAAAATAGCCAAAGCACTACAAGGAACAGCCGTAGTATATGTACGCACACGAGGAAAAACCGTTGAACTTGCCAACCTTTTGCGCTCCGTAGGCAACTCCGCAGATGCCTATCACGGAGGCATGGGAAACGAAGAACGAACGGCCAAGCAAGACGCATGGAAAAGCGGTGAAACTCGCATTATGGTTGCCACAAACGCCTTTGGAATGGGCATTGACAAACCCAATGTACGCTGGGTACTGCATATGGATCTCCCCGACTCCTTAGAGGCATACTATCAAGAAGCAGG
The DNA here is from genome assembly GCA_051658505.1 of Bacteroidales bacterium. Taxonomy (GTDB): domain Bacteria; phylum Bacteroidota; class Bacteroidia; order Bacteroidales; family UBA932; genus JAITMY01. The sequence goes on from JBOFMS010000033.1 coordinate 8,335, forward strand.
ACGAGGAGGACGTGATGAACACAAAGCATACGCCATACTACTCTACAACGATGCCGACAAACAATCAATGGACAAGCGACTCGCAACCGCCTTCCCCCCCATCAAAGACATCAAACGAGTGTACCAAGCCATTTGCAACTATCTACAAATACCCATCGACGCAGGAATCAACACCGCACACGACTTTAATATACACGACTTTTGCACATGCTACAAAATGCACCCCCTATTGGTACATAGTGCCTTACAGTTTTTGCAGCGAGATGGCTACCTTGAATTTTTGGCAGACGTTGACAAGCACGCAAGACTAATGTTTTTGGCAAGCAAAGAAGACCTATATAAAATTCAAGTATTTAAGCCAGAATTAGACCTAATCGTAAAAGCCTTTTTGAGAGCCTACGTTGGGCTCTTTACCCAATACGTTAATATTGACGAACTATATATTGCCAAAGCCCTCAAACTTACACCTGCACACATTTATGATGCACTCAGACAATTAGCCAAGCGCAAAGCAGTAGCATATATCCCCCGAAAACAAACTCCCACAATTATCTTTACCGACAATCGTCTCGACGACAAAAACCTCCGCATTACCAAAGAAAACTACATCGACCGACAAATGCGCTACACCCAGCGTAGCCAGCAAATGCTACACTATGCTAGCAGCACCACCAAATGTCGCAGTCAGCAGTTGCTTGCCTACTTTGGCGAGCTCAACAGTTATCGCTGTGGACAATGCGACGTATGCCTTGGGCGAAACAAATTAGAGATGAGTCGCCTAGAGTTCGATGAATTGCTCACACACATCAAAAAACAAGTACATCAACAAGCCCTCAGCCTTGATGAACTCCTAGCTACCCTACCCGCTAAATCTGAAAGAATGCTTGAAGTTATTCATTGGCTCTTAGACAATGAAAAGATGACAGAGCATGAGGGCAAACTACATTGGCATAAATAA
>JBOFMS010000034.1:0-9559 GCA_051658505.1 Bacteroidales bacterium
GTCGTAAAAATTGATTTTTTTTGACAAAATGAATTACCTTTGTTGGAAGAACAAGAGTTACGGGGTGTAGCTCAGCCCGGTTAGAGTACACGTCTGGGGGGCGTGTGGTCGCAAGTTCGAATCTTGTCACCCCGACATAAGGCAGTCCAAATACATTTGTGTTTAGACTGCTTTTTTTGATTTTTTTCCAATCTGCTTTTGTTCATTTATATTATTCAAAGTTGATAAATGTAAGGGCGGCTATTTTCTCCTCAGTTCTACCAATTAATGCCTATTGCGATTGATGCAAAGAATGCTTACTTTTGCGCCTTAATTAAGTTCCATAATGAGGTCCAAACTGCTTTTATTTGTAAGTGTATATTTTCTATATACAGCAAGTCTTCTTTCACAAGGTTTTTTTTCTAAACGTTCCAAAGTGCCTGCTTCTTTGCCACTTCCTCTATCTGCTGCGCCAGTTTCTGTACCCACATTTATTAATCCGCAAGATATACGCTCCCCAGAGTTACCTACTTATCTGGAGTTTGCGGGCGAAATTGTTCCAATTGATAACTTTGACGTACGTGAAGGTTTAGAGCGAGAACTTGCTGTAAATATGTATTGGCACTCGCAAACTTTACTCATCATTAAACTTGCTAATCGTTATTTACCAATGATTGAGCCTATTCTTCGTTCACAAAAAATTCCTGATGATTTTAAGTACTTATGCGCAGCCGAGAGTGGCTTTCGGCAGTTAGTTTCACCGGCCAAAGCCGCTGGGTTTTGGCAACTTTTACCTGCTACAGGGAAACAGTATGGATTGGAGATTTCAGAAGATATTGATGAGCGATATCATATTGAAAAATCTACTTGGGCAGCCTGTCGTTATTTGCAAAAGGCGTATGAACTGTTTGGAAACTGGACAATGGCTGCAGCCTCGTACAATATGGGAGTAACTGGTCTTAGTAAACAGGTTCTATCACAAAAATCACTATCATACTATGATTTGCGCTTGAATGATGAAACATCACGTTATTTGTTTCGTATTTTAGCCCTAAAGCTTATTATTAACCACTCTGCTAGATATGGTTTTAATATTTACCCACACGAATTGTATCCACCGTATCAATATAAAGAGGTTCTGATAAATACTCCCATTGAAAGTTGGGCTGATTTTGCTATCTACTACAGCACTAACTACAAGATGATACGGCTATTGAACCCATGGCTACGTAATCCCTCATTGCGCAACAAAAATAATCGCACCTATTATATTAAGATTCCACAAGAGGGCTTCAGAGAGAATGCCTATAAATTAAATACGTCAAATTGATGGAGGAAAATCGTATAGACGTAATTGGAGCACGTGTCCATAATCTGAAAAACGTTGATGTTTCAATTCCACGCAATGCCTTAACTGTGATTACTGGATTGAGCGGAAGTGGCAAGTCCTCATTGGCCTTTGATACGATTTATGCCGAGGGGCAACGTCGCTATATGGAAACGCTGTCATCATACGCCCGCCAATTTGTAGGCACAATGGAACGTCCCGATGTAGAAAGTATTACAGGCCTAAGTCCTGTGATCTCTATTGAGCAAAAAACTACTTCGAAAAATCCACGCTCAACTGTTGGTACAATTACCGAAATTTATGACTTTTTGCGTCTGCTTTTTGCCCGTGCTGCTATTGCTTATTCAAAAAACACTGGAGAGCAAATGGTGCGCTACACTGATGAGCAAATTACTTCCCTTATTCTTCAAAACTTTACAGGAAAAAGAGTTCTGCTCCTAGCTCCATTGATAAAAGGACGTAAGGGGCATTACAAAGAATTGTTTGAACAATTACTGCGTAAGGGATATTTGAGTGTGCGAATAAATGGAGAGGTGTGTGAAATGACGCACATGATGAAACTAGATCGCTATAAAACTCACTTTATTGAACTTGTGGTTGATAAAATTGTGCCCGAAGAGAGCAACCTCAAACTGCTGCAAAAGAGCATTGCAACTGCTATGCAGCACGGTAGTGGTACCATAATGGTGATTGATGATTTAGGAGAAGAATTGCGCTATTATAGTCGGCATTTGATGTGTCCTACCACAGGTATTGCCTACAATGAGCCAGCACCTCATAGTTTTTCATTCAACTCTCCACAAGGTGCTTGTCCACATTGCAATGGATTGGGTACTGTGGCACAGGTGGACATTAACAAGATTATCCCCGATCGAAAAAAAAGCATTCGCAAAGGCGGTATTATCCCATTAGGGAAAATCGGCAACAACCTTGTTTCGCTGCAAATAGAGGCACTTGCTAAACGCTTTGGTTTTTCTCTTGACGATGCTATCTCCAGAATATCTCCCGAAGGATTAGATGCCCTTCTTTATGGCACGCAAGAAATTTTTCGGATAGATGGAATAAAAAATGGATTATCTTCAAACTACACACTTAGTTTTGAGGGGTTAATTAGTTATATGTCAAGCAAAAATCAAATTGATGACAGTAAAAAAATGGGAGATGGATATTTATCCTACCTTACCTGTCCCATTTGTCATGGCACTCGCCTTAAAGACGAGGCTTTATTCTTTAAGTTTGCTGATAAAAATATTGCCCAACTTTCGGCAATGGATATTGCTTCTCTTGCAATTTGGTTTGATGAGGTAGCCGATAAAATCAATTCTAAGCAGCGAACTATTGCAACTGAGGTAATTAAGGAAATTCGCAATCGCCTATCGTTTTTACTTGACGTAGGATTAAACTATCTTTCGCTTAATCGTAGTACAGGCAGTCTTTCTGGCGGAGAAAGTCAACGCATAAGGCTTGCAACGCAGATAGGATCAAAGCTTGTAAATGTGTTGTATATTTTAGATGAGCCTAGTATTGGCTTGCATCAACGAGATAATATACGTCTCATTAATTCGCTTAAAAAATTACGAGATGAGGGCAATTCAGTTATTGTAGTGGAACATGATGAGGATATGATTCGTGCAGCTGACTGGTTAGTTGATGTAGGACCTGCCGCTGGTATACATGGAGGTAACATTGTATATTCAAACACTTTAAATAGGGAAAATATACTTGCTTATCAAGAGCAATCACTCACATTACAATATCTTACAGGAGCAAGAAAAATAGGATTGCCAAAGCAACGAAGTAAAGGTATTGGCAAGAAACTTATTTTGGTAGGGGCAACAGGGAATAACTTAAAGAATGTAACGCTAGAATTACCTTTAGGATGCTTTATTTGTATTACAGGAGTCTCGGGTAGCGGAAAATCAAGCCTTATCAATGAAACTTTACAACCTATTTTGTCAAAACATTTTTTTCGTTCTGCAAAAAATCCACTACCTTACAAAGAAATTAAAGGATTAGAATATATTGATAAAGTAGTGCAAGTTGACCAACAGCCCATTGGGCGCACTCCACGTTCAAACCCCGCAACTTATACTAATGTTTTTGGTGATATTCGGAAATTATTTGAGGCAACGCTTGACGCTAAAATTAGAGGCTTTAAAGCAGGTCGCTTTTCATTTAATGTAAAAGGGGGGCGTTGTGAGGAGTGCAGAGGAGCAGGAGTACAAACCATAGAGATGAACTTTTTGCCTGATGTATATGTGAAGTGTAAAGCGTGTAATGGTAAGCGTTATAATAATGAAACCCTTGCTGTGCGCTACAAGGGTAAAAATATTAATGATGTATTGAATATGACCATCGATCAGGCTACTACATTTTTTGAACATATTCCCTCTATTCATCGCCCATTAAATGCCTTGCTGGATGTCGGCTTGGGTTATATTACTTTAGGGCAGCCAAGCACAACACTTTCAGGTGGAGAAAGTCAACGGGTGAAATTGGCAACAGAGTTAGCCAAAAAAGATACGGGAAGTACCCTCTACATATTTGACGAGCCTACTACAGGACTACATTTTGAAGATGTGCATCAATTGCTTGGGGTACTTAACAAATTGGTAGATCGAGGGAATTCGGTAGTAGTTATCGAACATAATTTGGATATGATAAAAATGGCAGATCATATTATCGACATAGGGCCTGAGGCTGGCGCAGAGGGTGGTGAAATTCTATGTATAGGAACGCCTGAAGAGGTGTGTACTAATGATAAAAGTTATACCGCACAATATCTTAAAGCACTTTTATAATGGATTGATGAAGTATAATGAGTATAAAAATATTTATTTTTGCACTGAATTTTGAAGAAATAGTTTGGCGTTAATAAAAAATTACCAACTTAGAACAAGTTGTTTTAACTTAAACTTCTTTTATGAAAAACAAAAAGATTGAAGAATTAGCAAAAAAGTCGCAAGAGGTTCAACTGGGTGGTGGAGAAAAAGCTATTGCAAAGCAAAAAGCAATGGGGAAATTAACCGCTCGTGAGCGTATTCTGCGGATCCTTGATGAAGGGTCATTTCACGAGTATGATATGTTTGTAGAGCATGATGTGCGCGACTTTGGTATGCAAGATAAAAAACTTGCAGGTGATGGAGTTGTTATTGGTACGGGTACAGTATATGGTGCTCCTATTGCCATTTTTGCACAGGACTTTACGGTTGCAGGGGGATCACTTGGTTCGATGCATGCTCGCAAAATTACAAAAATTATGGACTATGCTTTACGTATGCGTATGCCATTGATTGGAATAAATGACTCTGGTGGAGCACGTATTCAGGAGGGAGTTAACTCTCTTGCAGGATATGGTGAAATTTTTTTCCGTAACACAATTAGTAGCGGGGTAATTCCTCAACTATCAGTAATTCTTGGACCGTGTGCTGGTGGGGCAGTCTACTCTCCTGCATTAACCGACTTTGTTTTTGTAGTAGAAAATATTTCAAAAATGTTTATTACAGGTCCAGAGGTAATTAAAACGGTATTGGGTGAAGAAATCTCAATGGAGGAGTTGGGTGGAGCACGAGTTCATAGCGAACTTACTGGCAATGCTCACTTTTATGCTATGAGTGAGGATGAGTGTTTTGAGCAAATCAAAACCTTAATTACATTTATTCCTTGGAATAATAGCAAAAAGGCTTTAGCGTTTGAGCCCAAATCGCCTAAAGAGGAGTATAAAATCGACAATGTTGTGCCAGAAGACCCTACACAACCTTATGATGTGCGTAATGTTATTCGTGCAGTAGTAGATGATTCTGACTTTTTTGAAATTCAGGAACTTTGGGCTGCAAATATTGTAATTGGCTTTGGTCGCCTAAATGGAGAAACTGTTGGTTTTGTGGCTAATCAGCCTTTGATAATGGCAGGGGTGCTTGATTGCGATTCTGCGGATAAGGCAGCACGTTTTATTCGCTACTGCGATGCCTTTAATATTCCCATTGTAACTTTTGAGGACTTGCCTGGTTACTTACCTGGTATTGATCAAGAACATGCTGGTGTTATTCGTCATGGGGCAAAATTATTGTATGCATATAGCGAGGCAACTGTTCCAAAAATTACAGTAATTCTTCGCAAGGCTTATGGTGGCGGTTATATTGCAATGAATTCTCGTCATTTGCGTGCAGACTTTGTATTTGCTTGGCCTCATGCTGAAATTGCGGTGATGGGACCTGAAGGTGCTGCAAATATTATTTTTAAGAAAGAAATTGCAGAGGCTGAAAATCCTGAGGAAATGCGTAAGAAAAAGGTGGCGGAGTATCGTGAAAAATTTGCCAATCCTTATGTTGCAGCATCAAAAGGGTATATTGATTCGGTAATTGCACCGCAAGAAACTCGTAAGTTTTTACTTCATGCCATTGAGGTATCTGAAAATAAAACTGCGCACATGCCTAAGAGAAAGCATGGAATTCCTCCATTTTAGGGAGTGTAATTGCGTTTTTTACAAATTTAGAAGCACAATTTATGCAAAATAATCAAATCCAAGATAGAGAATACGTTGACTTTGTTATAAAAGAAGGTACGTATAAAACAAAATTGCCTAAGCGTTTTAAGCGAAAGGCGTGGGAAAAACCTAACCCAAATCTTGTAAAGACCTTTATTCCCGGAACAGTACTGAATATCTTGGTGAGAAAAGGAGAAAAGGTTAATTCAGGGCAGCAGTTAGCCATATTTGTAGCAATGAAAATGCACAATGTTATTCTATCTCCTCATGATGGAATTGTTCGAGAAGTTTTGGTGAGTGAGGGTGATGTGCTACGCAAGGGCATCGCAATGTTTGAGATAGTTTAAGCGCATGAATTTGTGGAATTGAATAAAATAAAAAGTAGATATATTTAAATATATCTACTTTTTATTTTTAGAGAACGAGGAGTCTTAATTTACCATTAACACCAAGCCTTTTAGATATTCGCCCTCAGGGTGAAAAATACTTATAGGGTGGTCGGCAGGCTGTGAGAGTTGATGCAGTATTTGTACTTGTCGCTGTGCATCTATAGCAGCCGAAAAAACAGCACTGCGGAATTGCTCTTTACTGATAACTTGTGAGCAACTAAAAGTAAATAGTAGGCTGCCTTTGGACATTTTTTTGAGAGCAAGGGCATTCAGTCTGCGATAGGCTTGAAGTGCATTTTTTACCGCATTTTGATGTTTTGCAAAAGCTGGCGGGTCAAGCACTACGCAGTTGTAATCATTTTTCATAGTTTGCAAAAACTCAAAACCATCTGCCAAAAGTGCCTCATGTCGCGCCTCATTGTTAAAGTTTAGCTCTACATTTCTCTTTGTTTGCTCAATGGCACGAGCAGAACTATCCACAGAGGTTACGCTACTTGCTTTGCCTCGTAAAGCATATACCGAAAATCCACCTGTGTAGCAAAACATATTCAGCACCTTAGCATCTTTACTGTAAGATTCGAGTAAGGCACGGTTATCACGTTGGTCGAGAAACAAGCCTGTTTTTTGCCCCAACTCCCAATCTACGTCAAATTTTACCCCATTTTCAACAATGCTCTCTTCTTTTTTTGCTCCTATTAGATAAGCATCTTCGGCATCTTCAGCAAATAGAGATGATTTACTTTTGCAGTAAATCGACAAATTGCTAAAGTGCAGCACTTTGTTAAGTGCCTCAGTAATAGCATCTTTTGCCAAATACATGCCCGAACTATGTGTTTGAAGCACGGCTGTATGTCCGTATATGTCAATAATTAAGCCCGATAATCCATCGCCTTCGCCATGTACTAGGCGGTAGCAATTGGTATTGGTAGATAAAATGCCTAAGTTTTTACGAAGTTGATAGGCTGTACGTAGTTTTTCCTCCCAAAAAGCAACGTCAATATTTTGTTGAGGAGTAAAACTTAGCATTCGTACTGCAATGCTGCCCATTTGGGCGTGTCCCATACCTAAGGCTTTGCCTTCAGATGAAAACACTTCGACGACATCGCCATCTTGTACAGTGCCTTCGGAGCGAGCAATTGCTCCAGAGAATACCCAAGGGTGAAAACGCAATAAAGCCTCTTCTTTGCCTTTTTTTAGAATGATTTTAGAGAGTGCTGGGTTTGTATTAGTTTGCATCTGTATCTTCTTTTTGTGCAAAAAAACCTTGTGCTTGCAAACTTACTGGTTCGCCACTTGGTGGGATAATCCATGTTCCTTTACTAGCATCTACCGTATGTCCTATAACATCAATTCCGCCAATGTCTTTTACTTTGTCGTGTAGAGTTAAGGGGAGGGTAAAGAGCAACTCGTAGTCATCGCCTCCATTGAGGGCTGCGGTAACGGCATCAAAATTCATTTCTTCTGCCATGTCAAAAGTTTTCTTAGCAATAGGTATTTTACTCAAGTAGATATTTATGCCTACGCCTGATTGTTTTCCAAGTTGTAAAACGTCAGAGGCTAAACCGTCAATAATTGAGGTCATAGCGGTAGGTACTAAATCTGCTTTACCTAAGTTTTTTATCGTAGCACGTGGGGCTTCGGGTTTTAGGTATTTTCCAATAATATATTCGTTGCCTGCAAGCTGTGGGCTTGCATTTGCATTGATGTCCAATACTTTTTTTTCTCTATCCAATAATAATAAGCCCATATAAGCTGCTCCAAGGCTGCCACTTACACAAATCAAATCGCCCACTTTTGCGCCACTTTTGTAACACACCTTGTTGGCATCTATCTGTCCTAAACTGCTTAGGCTGATGGTAAAACCTGTAAGTGAGGAGGTAAGTTTAGTGGAGCATAAATCTACCTCATTGTGTTGACAGGCAAGCAGGACTCCTTCGTAAAACTCATCAATATTTTCAACCGAAAAACGTTTAGATACTCCTAAGGAAACCAATAATTGTGTTGGTTGTCCATTCATAGCATAAATATCAGTAAATGAACTTACGGCAGCCTTATAGCCTAAGTGTTTCATTGGGAAGTAGGTGAGGTCAAAATGAATGCCCTCAAGCATCATATTATTACTCACAAGACTTTGGCTTGTATTGCTTTGTACTTCTACTGCGTCATCTGTTAATGCTTTAATGGTGTCAGGGTTACTCAGTTTTACATTTGAGTAAATTCTATCCATTAAACCAAATTTTCCTAGTTCACTGATGTTCATTCTATTTATTGTGATTTTTTTTTGTATTAAATATATCACCTGCACTTTTTTGTGCTGTGCGCATTATTGATGGGGTTGTTTGTTTTTTTCGAGCAGTGGGGAGTTTTGATATTTTTTCGGTTACGAAGGCTTTCTTCTCGACATTTTGGAATGCAAATAATATTTCTCGACAGACCCAAGCATCTGTAGCAGCATAAAGTTTTTGCTCAGGACTATAGTTTGTTGTAGCCCAATTAGAGGTTTGCTGTGATTTTGATATGCGTTTTCCAAAAACAATAGCTGCCATTTTTTTTAAAGCCTTATCTTCTATGCCATATTGGGGAGCCAGTTTTTGGAGGTCAACAAAACCTGCTGGGGTAAAATTTTCAATACGTTGCAGCCCCCTTATATCTTCAAGTACTGCAGCCCCTACCTTTATTATTTTAGGGTTCTCAAGCAGTTTAACGAGTTCGCGCGGTAAACCGATTTTATCCACCCTAAATAAGCAGGCGCAATTTGCTGATGAAAGTTGCAGTAGTGAAACTCCATAGCGTACACCTTTTGTAAAACTCGGACGTGTTTCAGTATCATAACCCAATACAGACTCTTTTTTCAACTCTAATACAGCTTTTTCCATACCTGCCATTGTATCTACTACTATGATATTGCCACCAAAAGCAGTGATTGGCAAGCTTGCTATTGCCTCCTTGGTAATTTGTGTTGCAAACATTTATCCCTATCCCTAATACGTAAATTTAATGCCGACAAATTTACACTTTTTTATTGTGTTTATCGCCTGAAAAAAGTATTACCTTTGCCAAATACTTTTACAAATTATCACACCATATTGTAGTGTGATGCTTGTCTGAGTTAAATGACTTGATGCAAAGAACCGTCAATTCTACACAATTAATATGGCAGCAATTAAAGACCGCAGTAACATTGTCATTCGCTTTTCGGGAGATAGCGGTGATGGAATGCAACTCACAGGGACACTTTTTTCCGACACCTCAGCCTTGCTGGGGAATAGTGTTTCTACATTTCCCGATTATCCTGCCGAAATTCGTGCGCCACAAGGTACGGTTGCTGGAGTTTCAGGCTTTCAGGTGCACGTTGGT
>JBOFMS010000035.1:0-7763 GCA_051658505.1 Bacteroidales bacterium
CACCCTCGTTTCATAAAATTGCTGAAGGCGATGAAGTTTCGAAAATTGTTGAATAAAACAAAATTCGCTCTCCTCATCTAACAAAAAGATTTTAGCGTTCTTCTATATCCTTTTGTAGTTTTTATCGCTTAACAGCCCAACCATCTTTAAGAGTTACGGCTCTATTAAATATAGGTTTATCAGCCGTAGAATTGGGGTCAAGGGCAAAGTAGCCTATGCGCTCAAATTGCAAGGCAATGTCGCCTTCACAATAGGCACCATCAACCGCACTTTCTACAAAGGCAGTAATCGTTTTTAGCGAGTCAGGATTAAGGCAATCTTTATAGTCTTTTCCTTCGGGCAGATTATCCATAGCAGGCTGAGTAAATAGGCGGTCGTAAAGGTTTACGCTTGCTGTTTTGCAATGCGCTACCGAGACCCAATGAATAGTACCCTTAACAGAGCGAGTACTGCCACTTCCACTGCGTGTGCTGGGGTCATAAGTACAGCGAATTTCAGTAATTTGCCCGTCAATATTCTTTATTACCTCTTCGCATTTGATAATGTAGCCAACGTACTTTAAGCGCACCTCTTGCCCAATAGCAAGGCGAAAGAATTTTTTAGGTGGATTCTCCATAAAATCGCTCTGCTCAATGTACAGTTCACGACTAAACTGTACAGTGCGTGTACCCTGTGTGAGATCTTCGGGATTGTTTGTGCCTTCAATAGTTTCTACTTGCCCTTCAGGATAATTAGTAATTACCAATTTCACAGGGTTAAGCACAGCCATTCGGCGCAAGGCACGCTTGTTCAAATCCTCACGCAAGCACCACTCCAATAGAGAAAGGTCAATCACATTGTCACGCTTTGCCACCCCTACTTTTTCGGCAAATAAGCGAATACTCTCTGGGGTATATCCCCTACGGCGCATACCGCAAATGGTGGGCATACGAGGGTCGTCCCAAGCAGTAACAAATTTATCATTAACAAGTTCCAACAATTTGCGCTTACTCATTACCGTATAGGTTAGGTTAAGGCGAGCAAATTCATATTGGTGCGATGGAAAGATTTGCAAGTGCTCAATAAACCAATCGTACAAGGGGCGATGTACATCAAATTCAAGAGTGCAAATAGAGTGTGTAATTTTTTCCAAAGAATCGGACTGCCCATGTGCATAGTCATACATAGGATAAATACACCACTGATTCCCTGTGCGATGGTGCTCAGTGTGGAGTATGCGATACAAAATAGGATCACGCATCAGCATATTGGGGTGTGCCATATCAATTTTAGCACGCAGTACTTTTTCGCCATCCGCAAATTCGCCCTTGCGCATACATGCAAAAAGCTCAATGTTCTCCTCTACACTCCGATTACGATAAGGACTATCTATACCTGCTTGTGTTATCGTCCCTCGATTTTTGCGTATTTCTTCGTGTGTTTGATCATCTACATATGCCAAGTTTTTTTTGATGAGTTCGACTGCCCAAGCATAAAGTTGCTCAAAATAGTCAGAAGCGTAAAACTCCGCAGCCCAATTAAAGCCTAGCCATTGTATATCTTTTTTTATGGCATCAACGTATTCTGTGTCTTCTTTTACTGGGTTAGTATCATCAAATCGAAGATTGGTTCTTCCTCCATATTTTTTTGCAAGTCCAAAATTAAGACAAATGCTCTTAGCATGTCCTACATGCAGATAGCCATTAGGTTCAGGAGGAAAACGAGTAAGCACCTCAGCATGTTTGCCTGAGGCTAAATCTGCCTCAATGATTTCTTCGATAAAATTAAGCGAGCGTTCTTCGCTAGGCGGGATATTGGTCGACATAAAATTAGGAGTTTTGGGAAATACAAGGCGCAAAGTTACAAGAGTTTTAATAATGTGGGAGTTTTTTTTTACATTTGTGCAATGGAAAAGGCATTTCATTACTTTATCAATCTGCTATTTACGAGTCTACTATTCTGCATTGGCATATTGCCTCGTAAAATGCTCGTGTTGCTGTCCAATAGTTTAGCCTTTATCATCATACACTTTATAGGCTACCGATACAAGGTGGTTATGGATAACTTACGCTTAGCGTTTCCTCATAAAACAGATAAAGAACTCCACAAAATTGCACGAGGATCATATCGTGCATTTATTGATACGATGCTTAATATATTTCGCATTCGCTTTGCTTCACAAAAAAGAGTTTTACGCACTGTAAAATTCTTGAATGTAGATTTAATGCAGCGACTATATGAGCAACAAAAAAATGGCATTATATTGGCTGGACACTACTCGTGCTGGGAATACATTGGCACAGCACAAAAAGACATTAAGCATCAAACCGTCGCTGCTTATCAACCTCTATCGTTCAGAGCCTTAGAAAAAGTTATTACTGATGGACGCAGCCGATTTGGGGCAAAAATGGCAGCATTGCGAGATGTTTTTCGAGTACTTATGGAGCACAATAATGCCAACAAAAAAACAATGACGCTAATGGTTGCCGACCAATCTCCATCACGAGGCGAGTGCAAACAATGGCTTACCTTTTTGGGACAACCTACTCCGTTCTTCATCAACCCTGAACGTATTGCGCAAAAAATAAATGCAACGGTAATGTATCTACGAATTATTGAGAAGAAGCGTTTTTCATATGAGTACGAATTAGTTGTACTTGCAGATAATGCAGCACAAGAAATGCCTTCAAGCGTCACACACAAGTTTTATACAGAGTTAGAAAAAGACATTTTACACTCTCCACAACTATGGATGTGGACACATAAACGCTGGAAACATAAAGATTTATATCAACAAATAACTGAATAAATATCATGGAAGAAGTAGCAAAACTCATCATTAAATTATTCAAAGTATATCATCGGGTATCTTTGCCAACAATAGGTGTTTTTAGTATTGAACAAAGACCTGCGGAACTCGATGCACACCATAAAGTAATTACACCGCCAACACAGGTAGTTGTTTTTTCAAAAGACACTCATAATGATGGCTTAGTAGAACAACTTTATGCCGACAGCAAGAATATAAGCCTTGACAAGGCTCGTGCTGAACTTCGCCAACATATTGCCGATATACGTTTTGAACTTGATGCTAATAGCAAAGTATATCTACCTGGGATAGGAACCCTTAAACAAAACCCCGCTCGTGAAATAGAGTTTTTTCCCTCTAAACACAACATTGAAGTAGAAGACTCTTTTTTATTTGAGCCAGTCATTGAACTCGAAGAATCGAAGGTATCTGCACAATCAAAGAATTGGAAGCAATTCGTACCAAAAATTACCACATCTAGCATTGCAATTTTTGTAATTGTTGCTATTATTACCGCAATTATTGTGTTTTTATTATTGCGCCGCGACAAAAATAGTTCTCAACTTCTTCCACCTGAAATGCCTCCTATTGATCAATCAGCAGCCATTGAAAATATAGAGGAAGAAGAGGATGAAGAGGATGAAATTAGTTTGTTTAATGACGAGTGGGGCATGGAGGAAGAACCAACTCCTCCCAACGAAATTATTGTACATAAACCTGCGGCAACAAAACCTATTCCGAAGCCCACTCCTAAACCAAAGGAAGAAAAGCCTATTGTGCGAGAGATAAACAAAGCTCCTACGACTCCAAAAGCGCAAGTGCCAAAAACCTCAGTATGTGAGTATTGTGTAATTGTTGCAAGTTTTAATACCTTAGAAGGAGCTCGTCTCAAATCAGAGCGATACAAAAAGCAAGGATACGAAAAAGCCTTGGTAATTCCAGGTAAGGAGCGTTATAGAGTAGCAATGGGCTGTTATACAACCAAAGAGGCTGCAAATGCTGAGGCTCGCAAATTCTCAGAAACCATACAAGGAGTTTGGGTGCTAGAAAGTTGTAGGTAAAGTTCTCTTTATGTACAAAGGATTACAGGCATACATTGCTGAACTTGAGCGATGCAATGAACTTATTCGCATCACGGAATTTGTTGACCCATATTTAGAGATTGCTGAAATAGTTGACCGTATCAGCAAGCAAAAGGGAGGTGGCAAAGCACTACTCTTTGAAAATAATGGTACAGCCTTCCCTCTACTCATTAATATGATGGGTAGCGATAGCAAAATGTGCAAAGTACTAAATGTAAGCCAATTCTCAATTATTGAAGAGCGAATTAACCAACTATTCCACTCACTTACTAAACCCAAGCAAAATCTTTGGCAAAAACTACAACTATTGCCCACATTGGGGCAAGCGGCAAAATGGTTTCCCAAAGTATCTAACAAAAAAGGAAGTTGCCAAGAAGTAGTAATACGTTCGCCCAATCTCAATGATTTTCCTATACTCAAATGCTGGCAATATGATGGAGGCAATTTCATTACCCTGCCTTTGGTACATACTAAGGATTTAGAAACAGGCGTACGCAATATCGGTATGTACCGTATGCAGGTGTTTGACGAGCAAACTACAGGAATGCACTGGCATAGACATAAAACAGGTGCGAGACATTATGAGCAGTACAAGGTAGCAAAGCAAACAATGCCAGTAGCAGTGGTATTAGGTGGTGACCCTATTTATACCTACTGTGCTACCGCTCCCCTACCCGATGGAATTGATGAATACCTATTAGCAGGTTTTTTGCGTAGCAAATCAACAAATTTAGTACGCTGCCTTACACAACCCCTAGAAGTACCCGCCGATGCAGATATTGTGCTTGAAGGCTATATTGATACAGCAGAGCCACTTACTGTCGAAGGACCTTTTGGCGACCACACAGGCTTCTACTCCTTACCAGACTTATACCCTCGCCTACATATAACCTGCATTACACATCGTAAAAATGCAGTCTATCCTGCTACTTTGGTTGGCATTCCTCCACAAGAAGATGCATATATTGGACGTGCCACAGAGCGTATATTTATAAACCCCATTCGCCTTGCAATGTTACCTGAGATTATAGATATGCATCTACCATTTGAGGGAGTAGCTCACAACATTGTGATTGTCAAAATTAAAAAATCATACCCTTGGCAAGCTAAAAAGGTAGCAAATACCTTATGGGGTGCGGGGCAAATGATGTTTAATAAGATACTGATAGTGGTAAATGGCGAAGTTAACATTCACTGCTATGATGCACTGCAAAAGTGCCTCTTAGAGAACTTTAATCCCAATACCGACGTATATTTTGGAGAGGGTGCTGCTGATGTGCTTGACCATGCTACCGACAACTGTGGCTATGGAAGCAAAATATGCTTTGATGCAACACAGAAAATGCCTGAGGAGAATCCTATTATATCTGACAAAAAGGAACTTTTTACATTTTCTCACTTTGAAAATCAAAATGCAACAAGCCGCATTCACATAATCTTTGATTCTGAGGTAATTTTAAGCGATATAACAACCTGTATTTGGCTATTGGGGAACAACATCGACCCAAGGCGAGATTGCTGCATAAACGATGGCATTTTGCATATTGATGCACGCACTCCATTAGGGGGGAAGCAAACACAACGAAACTATCCCAACATTGTGTGTGCCAATACAGAAACAATAGCATCTATTGATAAAAAATGGGAAAGTTTAGGAATAGGTAACTTCATTCCATCCCCATCTCTACGCTATACCTATCTACAAAAAAGTGCCTCCGCAGAGGCACAATAATCAAACAAAAGAAATGGAATAATTACTTATTAGTGTTTTTTCTTCTTCTTTACCTTATCACGCGATCCACTATAGTAAATACTCTCTATCTGCTTGCCGTATTCGAATACTGCAATAAAAGAGTCGCTATATCCCAACTCAATAAATAAACGTAAATAGCGTCGTGCCTCACGCACATCAACAAAAGTACCATACGTAAAACGAGTAGCCTTATCTCGTTTGGTTTTATTCAATACAAATTGGGGATAAGTAGACCGCAGTCGATCAAAATACTCATGATCGGTATCTCTCCATGAAGCCAGGATTTGGATTCGATATTCACGCGCCAAATTTCGCTGTCTCACTCCACTTTGGTCAATCGCCTCCTCTGCACTCATAAAGTCGGCAACCTCCTTTTGCACCATCTCCAACACAAAATCTTCCATAGGAGAATCTGGTGGTAATACAAGACGTATAGGTACCGATGATTGATATTCGCTCTTAAATGCGGATAACATATACTGCACATTTGGCTTAACCGTAAAGGCAAATTCTCCTCCCTCTCCAGACTCCATACAATTTGAACTTTTTACTGCCACTTCAGTTGCACAGATTTTTGCCATAGAGATTGGTGCTTTGGTTTCCCTATCTACAATACGTCCTGTTATGTCAACCGTCATTTTTTTAACCTCAACTACTGTATCAACCTCCGCTACAAAAGGTATCTCTGGTATAATTGTATCTATCAGTACTGTGTCTTGAAGGAAAGTATCTTGAGGGATAGTATCTTGCATTAATTCTACCTCTTCCTCTATTTCTTCTTCTATAGGTTCCTCTTCTGGCTCTAATTGGAAATTAAGCGGTGAGAACATATAAATATCGTCTCCTCCTCTACCTCCTGCACGATTAGATGAGAAATAGCCAATACTGTCGGCGGATTTTATAAAGTAAAAATCATCTGCAGTACTATTGAAGGGTGGTTTAAGATTTTCAACCTCACTCCATTGTCCGTCATTCTCCTTAACTGAAAAGATATCTAAGCCACCAATACCCTCATGCCCATTTGATGAGAAGTAAAGGATTCCCTCTTTATCCATGGTTGGAAACACTTCATCGCTTGAGGTATTGATATATGAGCCCATGTTTTGTGGTGCGCCCCAACTATTAGCATCATCCATCTGACAACGCCAAATATCCAATCCTCCGTAGCCGCCTGGCATATCCGATGAAAAGAAAAGTTGCCTTCCATCTGCACTCAAAAAAGGGTGCATAATAGAGTATTCCTTTGCATTATTGTATATAAATGGACGTAAGTCAAATTTCCATCTATCGTCCAATTGAGTAGTGTAAACTTCTAGTTTTTGTACTTTTTGCCGTACAATCTCTCTACCTAACTTAACTCTATTCGTTTGTTTTTTACTTGCACTTTTAGTGTAACATACAAAAGCTTCGCCATTTTGAACTGCAACAGTCATCGGTCCTACATGCACTCCTTTTTCATTAAGAAAAGGCGACAATTCAGGTTTTGCCCAAATAGGAAGAGCATTTTTGTTTGCCTTAGGCAGAGTATCTTGCGTAAAGTACATACGCGAAACCTCAGCTCCCTTAGCACTGTCTTGTACTTGAGCAGGACGATTTGAGACAAAAAACATTTTTGTTTTATTTGTCATTACTTGCCCCCAGTCATCGTAAGGAGAATTGATGGAGTACAGATTAGTTATTTCATAATTCGATGTATTGGTATTCCAATCTGAAACGTTATCACAAATAGTAAGAATACGCAAAGCCTTATCGGCATAAAGCGAGTCATCTCTTAATGGTTCAACAAGGTCCTCTACAAGTGAGCAATTTTCGTTTTGAGCCAAAATCTCGGCATATTCAAGAATTAAAGGAGCAGGTGAAAGAGAGTCAATAAATTTAGCATACCAAAGTTCTGCTACATCTAAATTATTCATTTTTTTGTAGCATTTTGCTATACTTTGTTGATTCTCTTTATTGACTGTATCTCTTTTATAAAACTCAATTGCTTTTGAGTATTCTCCTTGCAGTTCAAACTCCTTTGCTTTAATTTGATAGCGAGTTTGAGCGGTTACAGTAGATAACAGCATAAACAGAAAGCAAAACAGCATAAAGGCAAATTTGCCAAAAAGTATATTTTGCTTGTATTTCAAATATTTTGAGT
>JBOFMS010000036.1:0-9877 GCA_051658505.1 Bacteroidales bacterium
GTGCTTATAACCTTAGGTGCTGGCGACATTGACACTTGTGTAGAACCGATAACCAAAATGCTAAACGAAAGTGTATAAAAAGCTACTAAAAATAAGTTTAATAGTATTACCACTACTCGGCATATTTGCTTACTCTGTAGTATCGCTACGCTATGCCAACAAGCGACTGCAACACACCCTATGCACAGGGCTTATCGCAAGTATTATGGATAGTGCCGACAATCAATTTGTAAAACCTGAAGATATAGGCGCAATTTTTCGAACAAATAAGTATGAATACTTTGGCAAGCGCATGTTTGAAATACCCATTTTAGACTTAGAGAATCTACTCAAAAGCAAAAGCCTCATCAAAGACGCACAGTTATATACCACTGCAGACGGGCAGTTACGTGCCAACATTTGGCAGCGACACCCCATTGTACGCATTTACACACGAGACGAGCAAAACTTCTACATCGACAATGAGGGTTACATCATTCAAGCATACAGTGCTTACACCTCATTCGTTCCCATTGTTAGTGGGCATATTAACTCACCATTTGCACGCAACTTTAAGGGAGATATGTTTCAATTCTTTGACAAACAGAAGAAAGAGGACGCAATGATTATGAACATCTTTAAGCTCGCTAAATTGTTAGAGCAAGAGCCATTTTGGAAAGCACAGATACAGCAAATTTACATTACACAAAAAGGCAAAGTAGAGCTTATTCCTCGTGTAGGGGAACATATTATCTGCTTAGGTAATTTTGACAACATCGCCTACAAACTACAGAAGCTTCGCACATTTTACGACAAAGGCATTGCTCGCAAGGGTTGGAATGCTTACACATATATCGACTTATCTTATAGTAATCAAGTAATCGCAAAATTAAAATAATTATCAATGATGGAATCGCTAAGTAACTGTATAATGGCAATTGATATTGGCACAACAAAAATTGCTGCTATCATCGGAACAATAATGCCAAATGGAGTAGTAGAGGTAAAGGCAAAAGCATGGCACGAGTCGCAAGGCGTGCATAGAGGCACAGTAGAAAATGTGGAAGAAACCACTCAATCCATCAAAAAGTGTCTTGCACAATTGTACGCTAGTACAAATCTACGTCCACGTGAGGCGGTAGTAGGTATTGCAGGGCAACACATTACAAGCCTGCAAAACGCCCCAAGACACATTCGCGACAATGCCGAGAAATTTATTACCGAAGCAGAGTTGGAGAATATGACAAAGAAAATGCACAAGATTGGCTTAGAACCTGGCAGAGAGATATTACATATCACACCCCAAGAGTATTTGATAGATGACATACCTGCACCACGCCCAGTGGGAATGATGGGCAGTTCACTATCATGCAACTATCACATTGTACTTGCAGAGGCAGCATCTATCAGAAAGATAAAAATGTGTATTGAGAATGCAGGCTTAAAAGTACGTGATATTGTACTTGAACCCTTTGCCTCAGCAGAAGCCGTATTGATAAACACAGAGCGAGAAGAGGGAGTAGCGATATTAGACATTGGTGGTGGCACAAGCGATTTGGTTATTTATCAAAACAACATTTTGCGCTCTACCGCAGTAATTCCCTGTGGAGGAGAGATAATTACTAACGACATACGTGAAACGTGTAGCATTAACCGCTTTGCAGCCGAAGACATTAAGCGTGCCTATGGAGCTTGCTTTGTGAACCAAAAGGTAGGAGACGACAGGCTCACTTTCACAACAGGCTTAGGACGTGCTCCTAAAAGCATCAAATTGCGCACCCTATCAGAGATTATCTGTTCACGTATGGACGAGATTATTGAAGCGGTGGACTACAAAATTCACGAAATAGGCTGTGGCAATTCACTCAAAAGTATTGTATTAACAGGAGGAGGCTCTTTATTGAAAGGAGTAACAGAGTTAGTAAAACTCCGCACTGGCTTTGATGCTCGCATTGGCTATCCACGTATGCAAGACATAAACATGAACTTTGCCAAGCATGTAAGCCCAGCCCTTGCTACTTGTATCGGCTTGGTACTCTATGAGCACAACTCTATGAGCAATAAATCCCCAAAAAGTTCACGTCTAAATCTTTTGAAAGACAGCAACCTCGTCAAGGGTCTTTGGGGAAAACTTGACAAGATGTTTACCGCCGAAGGTGATATTCCTTTTAACTAATCTATAAAAAAAGAATGTAATTATGGAAGAGATGTTTGAAAACATATGGGGAGACTCCAACGAGAATACCTCACTAATTAAAGTAGTAGGCGTAGGCGGTGCAGGCTGCAATGCGGTAAACCACATGTACCAACAGGGCATTCAAGATGTAGGCTTTGTAGTCTGCAATACCGACTTGCAAGCACTTAACAACAGCCCAGTCCCTATCAAGATTCAGTTGGGCAAAAAAATCACCGAAGGCTTAGGCGCAGGTTCTCGCCCCGAGCAAGGCAAGTTGGCTGCCGAAGAAAGCATTGAAGAAGTGCTAAGTATGATGAGGAACAACACCAAAATGGTATTCATCACCGCAGGTATGGGTGGAGGAACAGGCACAGGAGCAGCCCCTGTAATTGCCAAAGCAGCCAAAGACTTAGGCATACTTACCGTTGCCATTGTAACCATACCCTTTGTAGGCATTGAACCCATGCGTGAACAAATAGCCTATGATGGACTATGCGAATTACGCAAATGTGTAGATGCACTACTCATTATAAACAACGAAAAGTTATGCGAACTTTACGGCGACCTCAAACTATTTGACGCATACGCTAAGGCAGACGAAGTGCTATGCACAGCCGCCAAGGGCATTGCCGAAATCATCACCATGTCGGGACATATAAACATGGACTTTGCCGATGTGCGTACCGCCATGCAAAACAGCGGAGTAGCACTTATGGGAACAGGCAGAGGCACTGGCGAAAACCGTGCTGAAATGGCAGTAGAACTTGCCATTAAATGCCCCCTACTCAACAACAATAGCATTTGTGGCGCAAAACACCTTTTGGTAAACGTAGTAATGGGCGAAGACCAGCTTACACTAAGCGAAGTTCGCAGCATTACACACCGAGTAGTTAGCGAAGCTGGACAAACCGTTGCAGTAAAAACAGGCATAGGCAGAGACCCCCAATTAGGCAGTGACATTACAGTTACCATTATTGCCACAGGCTTTCAAATGGAAGATGTAGATATGCCCAACGTACAACAGCAAGCACCTATGCCACAACAACACTACGCTCCCCCTATGCCAGGTCACACCTTTGCGCCCAATATACAAGCGGCAAGACCTCAGCAAAGCATAGTTGAGCAAGAAAGCAAACCTCGCGATTTGTTTGATGAATTTGTAGATACATATCATGCCCCGACCCCATTGCAACAGGCTGCCACAAGTGAGTTTACAGAAAATCTCACAGGACGAAAAATCCCCAAATGGCTTGATGACAGCATACCCATTACCGAAAAAGAGCAGCCTCGTTTACGACAACAGGCACAAAACTTTTCGGTTGAAAAGAAGGTATCGCAAATGACATGGCACAAAAATGGCGAAACATGGGAGGAAAGACCCAATCCCTATGCCAACAACAACCCCGATTAAAGAACACAAAGGTTACTTCACCTTCCACCACACTTCCGCCTTCGGCTCTCACGATTAGTTCAAAACACTATCAATAACGTCGAGACTATCCACAGGGAGTATAAACCTATCATTCTGCTTATATTAGCATCAACAAGTACTACTTGCTGATGCTAATGTGTGCAGATTACTATCATCACACATTAGTTGATGAAGCAAATTCACTTGAGTTTGCTACATCAAGTAGCTGTTGATTGAGCAAATTCACTTAAATTACTCCATCACACATTAGTTGATGAAGCAAATCCACTTGAGTTTGCTATATCAAGTAGGTGTTGATTGAGCAAATCCACTTAAATTACTCCATCACACATTGGTTGACGAAGCAAATCCACTTAGATTACCACAATCACACCTTATTTATTGTAGATAATCAGAGTCAATTGCAAATATCATGTAAAGCATTTTTACAGTTCAGTTAACCTGTTACTTGCAACACTTGCTCTCGGGCAGATGATACCAAAGCTTGCATAAAACAAATACATGCTTAGAGGGCAGCACATAAGTAACTTGCGACAAGGATCATCTACTATGTATTATTTTTAAGTACAGTATTATTGATGTAACTTTGCAGGCGAGAGAATGTAATAAGCCCATTCGTCTTTTTAAGATATTCATAATGAAAATATATCACGGTAGTTACACTACAGCAGAAACCCCTAAAATACTTGAAAGCAAATATCCTCAGGATTTTGGAAAGGGATTCTACTGTACCGAATTAGAGGCACAAGCAGTTCGTTGGGCAAGTCGACACGAAACAGCAACAGTTTCTGTTTACGAATACTTGTGCGACAAGAATCTTAAAACACTCACTTTTGAAGCAATGACAGAAAAGTGGCTTGATTTTATTGTAGATTGTCGTTCGGGCAGGGATCACAATTATGATATTGTTATTGGCGCAATGGCAAATGACCAAATTTACAATTACATAGCCGACTTTGTTGAAGGAATACTTACTCGCGAACAGTTTTGGATACTCGCTAAATTTAAAAACCCAACACATCAAATTTGTTTTTGTAGTGAGGCTGCATTAAACACCTTACAGTTTGTAGAATCTAAACCCAAGAAGAGATAATGATAGGAAGAGAAGAAAAAAATGCAAACGATTTGTTTTTCCTTTGTTCACTGATTGAATACATTGCTCGAAAAACAAAAAACCACCGCAATGTAATTGTAAACGCTATTGGACAAAAAAAATTACAACACATTTTTGACTTGGCAGATGTTTATCACAGCGAGAACATAGACAAATTAAGCTTTGAACTTGTAGAAAAACACACTATACAAGATGGAGTGTTTGATAATATAGCAACTGCAGAATTTTCAATCCCAACACACTGGGATATAGGAAAGGTTTATAAACGCTTGATTGTTAGCATTCATAAAGCCAACAAGAAACCAATAATTGAAATACTTATAGAGGTTTACAACTCGTGGCTGTCTCGTAAAATTGAGGACATCAACAGTAGCGTATATTACGAAAGTCCAGAGTACTTATTTCAATCATACCTAAAAGGCGAAACCTTATGAATCGCCACCGCAACAAACTCCTCTTGTACTCTGCCCTAACGCTTATGCTTACTGCCATAGTTAGCAAACAGTTGGGGCTTGCGAGCGTATATTGGATTCCCGTTTTCAGCATAGCAATCTTACTCAAATGCGTGTTTTTATTGACACTCCTCCAAGCACGCAAATTCAAGTTAAGCCTTCCGCTCATCTTAATCATCATTGGAGTAGGTTTTATGCTAACTTCGTTCATCTTCAAAACGGCATTCCCAATACTGTGGTTACACAGCACGCTTTTTTATGGAGCAATAGCACTCAAAATTACAGGACTTATATTAGCAATCATTTTAAGCCAAAGTAAACATTCGATGAACCAAAGAGTTATCATACGACAAGAAGAGAGCAAAGACATTCACAAAGTATTTGAACTTCATAAACTTGCTTTTGGACAAGATGCAGAAGCAAGGTTAGTTGATGCAATTAGAGCAAATCCAAGTCTTTTTGTTCCCGAACTTTCTATTGTGGCAACAGATGAAAAAAGAATTATTGGGCATATTTTATTGAGTAAAATCAAAATAAACGACAAAGAGCAAACGCACGAAAGTTTGGCACTTGCACCAATTTCAGTAATGCCAGACTTGCAAAAGCAGGGCATTGGCAAACGTCTAATCAAAAAGGGACTTGAAACTGCACAAAGTTTGGGGTTTACATCGGTAATTGTTTTGGGACACGAGCAGTACTACCCCAAGTTTGGCTTTACTCCTGCCGAAAGGTGGAGTATTAAAGCCCCCTTTGATGTTCCCTCAACAGCATTTATGGCAATTGAACTGCAAGCTGAGGCACTAAAGGGCATCTCTGGCACTGTAATTTACCCAAAGGAATTTGAGAGTGTGTAATTATTGGCAAATACAAGCAAAGCAACAAACTGAATGATTATGAAGCATCAAACCTTCCCAATCTTGTATTTATGCCTGCCGACAATAAAATTGAGTTGTTTGAGAAAAAAGGCGGAGAGAACAAAACGTGGTCATATAACGATGTATAAAGGCAATATGCTCGTCCGCATTATCGTTTTTATCATAATTACCCTTACCACTCAGCACAGTTTGCTTGCTCAAAAAACAGGTGCTTGGCGTGACCATTTTGCATACACCCAAGGGATAGATGCACTTGCCTTGCCAAAACATTTACTAAGTGCCACAACTGATGGTTTAATTTTTATTGATGGAGAAATTACCACCATCTCAAAGGTAAATGGACTAAGTGATGTTTCTCTTTCTGCGGTGCTATACAATGCAGAGGCTACACAAATTATTGTAGGCTATCAAAATGGCACAATCGACATTTTACAAAGCGCAAAGCCCGAAAAAATCGCCTCGCAAAACAATACCCACAGCATCACTGCGTGGAAAAACAGCAGTAAGTATGGCAACAAACCTATTCACAAATTTGTAAAAGCAGGGCGTAAAATATATGCCGCAACTGCCTCCTGCGTGTTAGAGTTAGATGGAAATGAAATCTCCTCGGACTTTAGCCTCGATGAGCATGGCGATACACTTGCCGTACTTGACATTACCCTATATCAAAATCACTTAGTAGCCGCCACACGCAAAGGTTTATATATGGTGCACAAAGACAATCCTCAACTCTACTATTACAAAACATGGGAACGGCAATTAGTAAACACCCACATAATATCACTTGCCATATATAAGGACAAGTTATATGCCCTGCAAGCCAATGGCACATTACTTGTCAGCGACAATCTACAAAACTTCACACAACAAGCTTACTACAACCAACCACTCGCTTTAAGCGTAGC
Organism: Bacteroidales bacterium; assembly: GCA_051658505.1. GTDB lineage: Bacteria > Bacteroidota > Bacteroidia > Bacteroidales > UBA932 > JAITMY01. The sequence continues at coordinate 6,934 of JBOFMS010000036.1, forward strand.
AGCCGATGAACTTTGGCTATCAAGCAGCACTGCACTACACAACGTATTTAATCCCTCCAAAACCTTAAAGCAGTATGCAGGGCAAACTCAATTTGCACCCTTGCGCATCGTTAGTAGAGGGGCACAACTCTTAATTGCCGACCAACAACTTGGGGGCGTATTTATAAGTGCTAATGGAAATTTTAACAGCCTACTTCCTAATGGCAATCTTGCCCATAGCATTACATCTATAACGCAAAGCGAGGGAAAGATACTTGCCACAAGTGCAAACACATTGAGTGTTTTACCACAGCAAGGCAAATGGGTAAACATTGCCAATAATTTGAAGTCTGCAAATACCGCCCTTGCAAACCCAAGCAAGCCAAACCAAACACATGTAAGCACTTCAAGCGGCATTGTACAGTTTGCCAATCAAAGCCTTGAGGCGATTGATTTAGCAAGCGAAAATATACAGGCTATGGCATTTGACAATGCAGGCAAGTTATTTGCCTTTGCCTCATACAGCAATACTCCCGTTAACATACGCACCGCCAATGGCAGTTGGGAGCGTCTTGCTATTGATAACTTACAACGACATCACCTAAAGCATTGCACGTTTAACGAAACCTTATTTATGGGGATAGCCAATAACAATCGTCTATATGCCTACAATCCAAGTGATAAAACCGCGAGCGTTTTCGGCATTCAGTTGAATAGTGGTGAAAGTTTTTCCTCTGCCCATATCTTATCGATTGCAGCCGATCGCAATGGCGAGGTATGGTTGGGAACATCACAAGGAGTACTATCATATCCCTACCTTAGTGGCAATCTTAGCGAGGTACCAAAAGCCGTGCGAGTGCGTGTACCTACAGAGATTGAGGGTTACGCATCATACCTACTGATGTATGAACAAGTTACCGCTATTGCCATAGATGGAGGTAATCGAAAATGGTTTGGCACACGCAGCGCAGGCGTGTTTTTGCAAAGCGATGACGGTACAGAACAGCTACAAACTTTCAACGCAAACAATAGTGCATTACCCTCTAACAATATTTTTTCGATTGCGGTAAATGGAGCAACAGGCGAGGTACTGTTTGCTACCGACAAAGGCATAGTTGGCTACTATTCTGATGCTATTGAGGGACGCACAAACTTTGATGAGGCAAAGGTGTATCCCAATCCTGCTCGTCCCAATATGTACGAGGTAACCATCACCAATCTTATGGAAAATGCCTCAGTACGCATTACCGATGTATCGGGCAATTTAGTATTTTTTGGCACAGCCAATGGGGGCACTATTACTTGGGACTTGCAAAGTTTAACAGGCAGACGTGTTGCCACAGGCGTGTACCTTATTTTTCTTGCTGACGAGGCTGCAAAAAAAGGCAAGGTGTTAAAATTGCTCGTAGTAAACTAAGATTTAGGCAAAGTGGAAAAAGTCAAAGGCATCATTTTACATACCATTAAGTACGGCGAAACCAGTACCATTGCCTATGTATATACCAATTTGCATGGACGGCAAACCTACCTCTTTCGCAATGCACGCACCCCTGCTGCTCGGCGAAAAACGCCCACTATACAACCACTCTTTTTACTGGATATAGAGGCATACCCCAGTCGCAAACTTGGGGCAATGTGTACCGCCAAAGAGGTACGCCCTGCCGAAGTATTACAATCACTACCCTTTGATGTGCATAAAAATGTAATTGCCCTATTTTTGGGCGAGGTACTTTACAAACTCGTGCGAGAGGAAGAAAGCAACCCTACCCTATTCGACTTTTTATATCATCACATCTTATGGCTCGACCATATACAAGAGGGCATTGCGCACTTTCATCTTTACTTTTTGGTGCAATTAGCACGACATTTAGGCTTCTCGCCTCGCAATAATTACAGCGATGAAACACCCTATTTTGATATGCAAAATGGGCTATTCGTATCGCCAATGGCACAACATGCCCTATGTATGCCTCAGCACAATTCGGCACTTTTAGCACAACTCAACCAATACAAGATTGATAATTTGGCACAACTCAACATTCCTCGCGAGCAACGCAATACACTCCTACGTATGTTGTTGAACTATTATGCCACACATCTTGGCATGGCAAACCCCATTAACTCCTTAGATGTACTTGAGGCAGTATTTTCATCATAAAAAACAATCATCATCACCCTAAACATGAAAGTTATTCACACCAACGCAGCACTACATGAGTGCCTGCAACAACAATCCAGTATAGGCTTTGTGCCCACTATGGGAGCACTACACAAAGGGCATTTATCTCTGGTAGAGCGGAGCAAAAAAGAGAACCAAACCACCGTAGTAAGCATATTTGTAAATCCCACACAATTTAATGACAAGGGCGATTTGGCACGCTACCCTCGCAACCTAAACCAAGATATAGCCTTACTTGAGCAAGTAGGTTGCGATCTGATATATGCCCCCAACGAAGCAGAGGTTTATCCTCAAAAAGATACTCGTCAATTTGACTTTGGGCTATTAGAGCAAGTGATGGAAGGCAAACACCGCCCAGGACACTTTAACGGAGTGGCACAGGTGGTAAGTCGCCTATTTGACTTAGTTAAGCCTCAGCGTGCCTACTTTGGCGAGAAGGACTTTCAACAATTAGCCATTATACGAGCCATGGTGCAACAATTCAATCTCGCAGTAAACATTATCCCCTGCCCTATTATACGCGAAGCAGATGGCTTAGCAATGAGTTCACGCAACCAACTGCTTACTCCTTCACAACGCAAGGCAGCAGCTCGCATTGCCCGCACTCTATTTGCTGCAGTTGATAAAGTTTGCACTACCAACTTAAGCGAGTTAAAGCAATTTGTGATAACCGAAATCAATAGCGAACCTGAATTACAGGTAGAGTATTTTGAGGTAGTAGATGCACTTAGTTTGCAGTCTGTACAATCACTTGATGAGGTTTGTGCCAAACAAGCCTGCATTGCG
>JBOFMS010000037.1:0-12713 GCA_051658505.1 Bacteroidales bacterium
TTGCTATAACGCACATTAGCTTTGCGTGCTTGCAAACTCTTTGTGTGTTAATGCAATTTTGATTTGTTATCTCGCAGTGTTGAGGAGTGTTAATGCAAATCGGGTTTGTGATAACGCACATTAACTTTGCGTGCTTGCAAATTGTTTTTGTGTTGACGCTCTTTAGTTTTGTAAGCATGCAGTGTTGGAGTGTGTTAAGTAAAGGGCTGTTTGCATTAACACACATTGTTTTTGTAAGCATACAAATCTTATGTTTTTACTTGCGCAGTTATCTTTTTGGTAGGCAATTTGCATTTTCTTGTTAAAATATTTTGTTAAATAGTTGGTGCTTTTGGCGGATTTTTACTATTTTGTGCCTGCATTTATGTTGCAAGGGTGAGGTAGCATATCTGTATAGAATTACTTGCCCGTTATTGTCTTTATCAAAAAACTTTAATGCCATGAAAACTTCAAGAACATTTGCCGACAAAATGAATGCTGCTCAAATAATGAGTGCAGGCTTGCATAATCATGTTACAGAGGTAGCCAAAATGGGTTGGGACGAAGAGCAAACAACCTTATTTGATGAGATTCGTAGCGCAGCCATTAAATTTAACGATGAGCAAGAGCGAATAAAAGCTCAGCTTAAACTCAAAACGGAGGAACTTGATTCGCAAATAAAGCAGCTTGATGAGCTGTACAGTAGGGTGGTGAAGATTATTAAACTTGCCTTTCCGCAAAAACAATGGGTTGAGTTTGGTATTCACGCTACTCGTTAACCCATATCATTCGGCTCCCTTACTTGTGTAGGTTGGAGGCACTATTGAGCGTGCTCCAACTATGCGCCTCACAAGTAAAGGGAGTTTTTATGTAAAGCCTATTTGGCATTATTTACATGATAGGGTATATTTTTGTTATTGCCCAGTTCAGCTTTTACTCTTGCTGCCCAAGTCAGGTGGCGGCATTTTTTCTCCTTATCCTGCCTTTTCCATCAACTTTAGTCCAACAATGCTGCTAATGAGCATAAGCAAAAAGAAGATGCGCCAAAAGTTAGTTGCTTCGCCAAAGCACAAAATACCCACTAATACTGCTCCGACTGCCCCAATACCTGTCCATACGGCATAGGCTGTGCCAATGTTTATGCCTCGCTGTATGGCTGCATTAAGGGCAATAAAACTAAGTATTGAAAATACAAAAAAGCCTATGGAGGGAGTCAATTTTGAAAATCCATTGGAGGCACGCAGGCAAACCACAAAAAGCACCTCGAAACAACCTCCAAAAAGTAGAAATAACCATGCCATTTTATCTATCGTTTTTGTTTGAAAAAATTACTTAATAATTCTCCGCACTCTTGCGCCAAAATGCCTTGCTCTACTGTAGTTTTGGGGTGTAGCAAACTGGGCTTGAAAAGGGAATATCCCCCCTTGGGGTCGCTTGCTCCATATACAATGCAACTTAACTGTGCCCAACGGCAGGCAGCAGCACACATAGGGCAAGGTTCAAGGGTAACGTACAGTGTGCAATCTCGCAGATATTTTCCTCCGATATAGTTTGTGGCAGCTGTGATGGCTTGCATTTCAGCGTGTGCAGTGGTGTCATTTAGAGCTTCGGTAAGGTTGTGGGCGCGAGCAATGATGCGTCCTCCATGCACGATTACTGCACCAATGGGCACTTCATTTTTGTCAAGTGCAGAGTGCGCCTCTTTAAGGGCTTGTTGCATAAACGCTTCGTGTTGCGAGGGGCTTTGGTGTGGTGCGGTAGATAATGAAATTTCCACTTTGGTTTACGGTTAAAAAAATGTTACTTTTGCAAGGTTTTCAGCGTTTTTTCGTCTGTCAGTAGATACCAAAAGGGCATGGCAAAGGTATATCTTTTTATTTAATTCTATGAATTGGGTTGTATGGTTATCTCGCAATAAGCGTATTGCAGTTGCAGCCCTTTTGGTAGTGGTATTTGTAGGGATTTGGCTCTATTTTTGGATTCGCGAAAGTGAAAAAAAAAACAGCATGGAAACGATGCGTGCTATTCCTGCTGATGCTGCTTTTGTGTTGCGCTTTAACAACCTTAATAAATTAAATAAAGGACTTGCCGCTGAGGCGCATTTGGCAAGGCTATTAAAAGACGAGCCTGCTTTACAAAAAACCGCTCATAACTTTTCTTATGTCATTGATTCCATGGCGAGAAAAGATGAAATTGTGAGCGATTTATTATATCAGCCTCTTTGGATTTCAGCGCATATTTTTGGCAATCAACTCTCGTATCTTTTTGCCCTTAAACTTCCTCACAAACTTTATCAAAGTAATGTAAAGCAAGTGGTGTTTCATCTCACTGAAAAGGGCTATACTGTGTCGGAGGAGCCATACGATGATGAAAAAATTATCTCTTTTAAGAGTGGCGAAATAGAACTTTTTCATGCTACAATTGTAAGGCGAGTATTAGTTATCAGTTCTTCGCGAGTATTGGTAGAAATGTCTATTCGACAAGCTAAAGCACCAGCCTCACTTGCCGACAATGAACATTTTTTAGCCGCATCTCGTACTGCAGGGGTCAATGTTGATGCGAATTTTTACCTCAATCATGCCCAACTTAATCGTCTGTTGCCCATTTATGTTAACTCACTTAGTACGCGTGAACGCAATTTTTTTGCAAGATTGGGGAGTTTTACCGTACTTGATGCAGAAATGCGTGCAAACTCATTGCTGGTAAATGGATTTTTATTTAACGATAATCTGGCAAACTCATACTTTTCAGTGCTAAGCAAGCAAAGGAGTCAAAAACTTACGATTCTTGAAATGCTGCCTCGTAATACCGATGCTGCCTTGTGCTACAGTATATCAAACCCAAAGCAAATTGTTCAACGTTATGAAGAATTTCGAGAACGACAACAAACCAATACCGCACAACGAAGAACAGTCTTAGCCAATTTGCGAAAGAAAATAAATCAAGACCTTGTGGTATTTTTTACCTCGCTACAACCCTCTGAAATTGCTGTTGCACACCTGCCAGCGAGTAATGTAAAAGATAAAGACAATCGCTTTATTGTAGTGAAATCAAGCAATATTGATGACGCATCTGCAAGTATGCACAAACTTATTGCACAAGCTGCCAAAGCAGAGCGCAAGTTGGAGCGGAGTTTTGCGACTACCGAAAAAATGGGCAATGGTGAACCGATTGTTATATACCGCAATCCCGCACAAGGATTATTTACTGCCTTACAGGGTAATTTGTTTGCTGCTTGCAATGACCGCTATTTTGCAACTGTGGGCGATTACATTGTTTATGGTGCATCAACTGTGGCAATACGTGAGTTTATTTTTGCCGCATTACTTCGCAAAACATTGCACCAAAGTGTTGTATTAAGTGATTATGCCAATACTGAGGCAAATGTATTGGTATATCTTAGTCCGAGTGCAAGTAATGGTTTGACGCCAAATCTTCTTAATAATAGTATGCGAAGTGCTCTCAATAAATCGCCCCTCATTGCAGTTACGCAAGGCATTGCCTTACAGTTGCGTACTATGAATGATAAGGTATATTGTAGTGCGGTATTGAAAATTGCTCCGAAGGTAGAAGATATGTCGCAATCAAAAGGCTTACAACTGAACTTTGAAACCAAATTAAATGCCCCTGCTTTAGTTGCTCCTTGGATAGTGAAAAATCATAATAGTGGGCAAAAAGAACTTGTGGTGCAAGATGCAAAAAATGCCCTGTATCTTATCGATAATAAAGGCGTTATACTTTGGCGGAGACAACTTGAAGAACCTATTGTTGGACAAGTGCAGCAAATTGACTACTTAAAAAACAAGAAATTACAACTCATATTCAATACCTCTACTAAACTTTACGTAGTAGATAGGCTTGGGCGTAATGTGGAGCAGTTTCCTATAACATTGCCCTCAGCAGCTACGGCAGGAGTGGCGGTGTTTGATTACGATGGAGGGCGAGATTATCGCTATTTTGTGCCATGTAGCAATCAAAAAATTTCGGCCTATCAACATGATGGAAAGCCTCTAAAGGGCTTTGAACCCAACATTAATATTCGCAATGTTACACAGCCCCTTGAGCATATTCGCATACAAGGCAATGATTATATTTTGGTAGTAGATGAGCATAAAGTGCATTTACTTAATCGCCGAGGTGAGGAGCGGGTTAAATTCAAAGAACGTATAGATATTGCCCCAAATACAGGAGTATATGCCGAACGAGGACATAAAAACCAAGTCGTTCGTTTAGTTACCACAAATCGTAGTGGCAAACTTGTATTTATTTACTTTGATGGCAATGTAGAGTATGCCTCAATCAGTTCAAAGCCCGACAATCAGCACTATTTTTACTATTTAAATCAAGTGCCTCGAAACAAATATGTTGTGCTTAATAATAAAGACTTATATGTATATGAGTCAAATCTAAAGCAAAGTTTCTCTTACAGATTTAAGCGCACCCCAGTATCTGTTCCTATGGCATTTAGACCTCTCAAGGAGATAAGTGCATATGCCGTATATATTGAAGAGGAGAAGAAATCCTATCTATTTAATGATGATGGGAAGGTGCAAAATGGCTTTCCGCTAAAAACAGTAACCCCATTAACGGTAGATAATTTCTATGCAAATTCAAATTCGTATAATGTTATTGCTTGCGATGAAAATTCCTTTTTATCTTGTTACGCTATTGCTCCATAAACTTAAAATGCAACATTTATGGAATTCCTTTTAACTTTTATCCTTGTTGTACTGCTGCTTGGTTATTTTGGCAGAATGCTTTTCTTTTTATTCATTCATCGCCTTATTCGCAAAGTTGCTGGCAAGCAGAACCCTAATCCGAAGGATTCTAATCAAAAACAAAAAACTCCCCCACCTCAGCAGGTTATTCCTGATGAAGTGGGAGAGTATGTGGACTTTGAAGAACTTAAATAAGCGCAACAAAATGCAGTTTAGTCTTTACTACGCTCTCCTACAAACTTTTGTTCCTCAAGCTTAAACATGATATTGAAGGTGGTTAAACTACCATAGATACGAGTGATGTATTGCTGCATATCTATTTTTTCCTCATCTGTTAGATTATTGTGAGCGTTGATTTTTTGTTCTAATACTCGCAAGCGGTCACGTAGCATCACTATTTTGTGGAAAAAAGTTTCAAGAGGTATTTCCTTTTCCTTCAAATTTTTATCACTTGGAAACAGTACCATACGACCACCGTTCCAGCGACCTGCCATCTCTACTTTTTCGCTAATATCGCTAAAGCGATTAAGTATTTTTATTAGACTTCGCTCTACTTTTTCAAAAGTTGCAATATCTGATGGGGTTTCAACGGCATCAATAATCTTCAATCCCTCATAATCACGCCCAATGATTTTTGTGCCACAATCCCAAAAGGTAATTTCATACATGTCAGTACGCACTTGTACCACAACGCCTTTTCCAAACTGAGGGTGCTCTATTCGTGAGCCTATCCCAAGAGTTTCCATAAAACCAAATTTATTTTACTAGTTCATTTCGAATGCTTTCCACAAGGTCGGCAATAATAAAGGCTTGTTTTTCTTCTATAGTCTGTTGTACTTTATTATAAACAATAACAAGGGGGTCTAAAGTTTGGCGCAAGTTTGCTATATCTGCGTCATCTGAATTTTTTTCAAGAATATTTATCAATATTGCTAACGATTCTTTTTGGTTTGCAATAATCTGATAAAGATCAGTTTTGCGCAGGCTAGTTGTGCCAACTTGTGTGGTTAAGTAAAGTCCCTCTATCCAAGTGCCTGTAAGCACCATAATTGCGATGTTATCTTTTCCATTGTGCATCAAAAACGAATAAGTGTCTTGAAACGATTGTGTAACAATAGCAACCAAAGAATCTTTTTCCTCAATGTTTTTCTCAATTCGTTGCGCAAGAGATACGTTGAAGTTATTTGATATTTGTAGATCCTCAACCAAATACTTAATGACCTTCATGTAGTCCATTGTCTCTTTTTGCATATTGTAGGTGGTTGCATAAGCTAAGTCAGCACCATATATTCCAAGGGCAAAGGCTTTTTCTTTTTCAGTAATGTAGTTTTCTGCTTTCTCTGTAGAATTAGTTATTCCAATAACATAGGCTGCCCCTGAGCGATTGATAAGGTTGGTAATTTCATAGGCTGTTGGTATCGGGTAGTTGATGTAATTATTTGCCGATGTGTTGATCGTGGTAAGTGACCCTTGTGTGCTCGACTGATTGCCACAGCTCAGTGTTAAAAAGGCAAGAGATAGAGCCCAAGATAACGTAAAGATGTTTGAACTTGTTTTCATGATTTTCTAATTTAAAGCAAGTGATTGGTAAGGTTAAAAATACGAGGGCTAAAAGTACAAACAAAATTTGAGTTTGCAAATTTGCACTAAATATCTTTTTGAAAGAGCGCAAGATTATGCCATTTGCATGATACAATTACATCAGTTATCTTTGCCTGCCTTCGCTGGAATTTATTGGTTTTACAAAATTACTTGAGAGTTTAATGTCTTTTCGTTCCACAAAACACCTTGTCGTTCTGCTTTGCTCTTTGTTTCTTTTTGTGCAATGTGAGAAGGAGTATGTTTGTCCAGTGCCTGATATTACTAAATTTTCATTTGATGTAATTATACCCACCTATGATGTAATGACAGCCCAAATGAAGGCGAATGTGGGTTATAAATCACACGGTATTTTAGTGTATTGTCATTATGAGGGCGAGGTATATGCTTATGATGCAACTTGTGTAAACAGTAGTGAGTGTGTGGAGCGTGGCGTGATACGCTTTGATGGCGTAGGTAAGCCCACAGCCACTTGTAGGCGTTGTAGTTCTCAGTACTACTTACTTGATGGCAAGCATTTGAAAGAGAAATTATTGTTGCGACAATATGGAGTGCAAAAGGTGCCTTATACGAACTCTGGGCAGTACAAAATTTTTAATTAAAACAGAGAAAACAGTTATGCCTTCATTTTTCAAACTTGACAAGCCCAAGGGCTTTCATTATCAGCCTCGTTTTTATGATGAGCGCAAAGAGGCTATGGAGCAACGCATTGACCGCATTAAGGCAGAAATGGGCATGAGCGACACCCCTCCAGGAGTACGCATTCGTGGCTCGTTTCAAGCCGCTCGTCGTAGGGCACAGCCTAAAAATATCTTTGCAGGAGCGGGCGTGTTCGGAAAAGTAGTGCGGCTTGCTTCTATTGTACTTATTGCAGTCATTGCCTACTTTTTAGCACAAGCACTCACTGCCATGCTGCAAAGCAAAATTACACCCCAACCAAAGACTCCCAATATTGAGCGATATTTTGAATAACGCCACTTCTACTTCCATATTTACACGGCAAAATGCGTAAACGTTTTACTTGTCAACACTGCCAATCTGCCAATGTAAGGCTTAGTGCTTGTTGGTTTATAGATGTAGGCGTAGCAGTATACTGTAATAGTTGCAAGGCTCGCTTAGCCCACGTTAACTTTGTGCTTACAGCAGTACTTTGTGCCACAAGCATAACTGCAATCTACTTTGCAATACAAGACAGTTGCACAAATTGGTTTCAAGTAAAAATGATGATTGGAGTCTGCGTGCTTCCTACCTTTGCATTTGTCAATGTTGTGCGTGTAGGCTTACTATTTTTTCTTCTTTGGCTCAAACAAGCCGATCGCTCTTCAATTTTTCGGTAAAGTTCCGTTAAGTTTTATGAGTTCTATATTTATAATTAACTCTTTAGTACTTGTAAATTGAAATGTGTAGAGCTTCATAGTTATCATACTTATAATTAACTTGATGCAAGAACTTTGGGTAAATGTTTCGCTTTTGAAAATTCCACCTCATTAAATGTGATATTGTTTTTTTTTCTACATTTGTGGCGCAAAATCCTACGTTAAATACAACAGTAAAATGTATAGAACTCATACTTGTGGCGAATTACGCCTTGAACACACATCGCAAACCGTAACACTTGCTGGCTGGGTACAGCGTGTACGCAAACTGGGTGCAATGACCTTTGTTGACCTACGTGACAGATACGGAATTACACAACTTGCCGTAAACGAAAAAAGTTCAGTTGAGGTTCTTAATACTGCACAAAAAATAGGACGAGAGTTTGTGTTACAAGTAGAAGGCGTAGTTGTAGAGCGAAGTAGTAAAAATAGCAAAATCCCTACGGGAGATGTTGAAATTATGCTGAGTAGTATCAAGGTTTTGAATGCTGCCGAAGTGCCACCCTTTACCATTGAAGATGAAAGTGATGGAGGAGAAGAGTTGCGAGCCAAGTATCGCTATTTGGATTTGCGTCGTAAACCTGTGCAAAATGCCCTTATTCTTCGTCATCGTGTAGCCCAAGAAACTCGCAAGTATTTAGATGCCCAAGACTTTTTGGAGATTGAAACTCCCTTTTTAATAAAATCAACCCCCGAAGGAGCACGAGATTTTGTGGTACCATCACGAGTACATCACGGAGAATTTTATGCCCTTCCACAAAGTCCACAAACCTTTAAGCAGTTGCTTATGGTAGGTGGCTACGACCGTTATTTTCAAATTGTGCGCTGCTTTCGTGATGAGGATTTGCGTGCCGACCGCCAACCTGAATTTACACAGATTGACTGCGAAATGGCGTTTGTTGAGCGTGATGATGTATTAAACACCTTTGGTGGATTGATGCAGCATCTTTTTAAGCAAGTGCTCAATGTTTCGCTTAGCGACGTGCCCTTTATGACTTACGCCGATGCTATGCGTGATTACGGTTGCGACAAGCCCGATGTGCGTTTTGGTATGAAAATTAAAGACTTAACAACCTTAGTTCAAGGCAAGGACTTTGCCGTATTTGATACAGCAGAGTATATTGGAGGCATCTGTGCCAAAAATTGCGCATCATACACTCGCAAGCAAATTGACGAACTTACAGACTGGGTAAAACGCCCACAAATTGGCGCAAAAGGTTTGGTATATATTCGCCTAACAGAAGAAGGTATAAAATCAAGTGTAGATAAATTCTTTTCACCTGAAGATTTACAACAAATTGCCAATGTTTTTGAAGCAAAAACAGGAGATTTGATTATGATATTGGCAGGTGCAAAAAAATCAACCCTCAATGCCTTGTGTGAGTTGCGCCTTGAAATGGGTAATCGCCTTGGCTTGCGCAAGCGCGATGAATTTGCCCCTTTATGGATAGTGGACTTCCCTTTATTGGAGTGGGACGAAGAGACTCAACGCTTTTACGCCATGCACCATCCCTTTACTGCTCCTCAACCTGCCGACTTGCAAGCCTTTATGAGTGGTGAAAAGGCAGCCTTAGAGCAAGTGCGTGCCAATGCCTATGACTTTGTGGTAAACGGAGTAGAATTGGGCGGTGGTTCTATTCGTATTTTTGATGCAACAATACAAAAACAAATGTTCAAAGTACTTGGTTTTAGTGCCGAAGACGCAGAAACTAAGTTTGGCTTCATAACCAATGCCTTTAAGTACGGTGCTCCTCCACACGGTGGAATTGCTTTTGGCTTCGATCGCCTTTGTGCTATGTTTGGCGGTTCTGACAGCATTCGTGATTACATTGCCTTCCCAAAAAACAACGCAGGCAAAGATGTAATGATAGACTCGCCTTCACAAATTGATCACGAGCAATTAAAAGAGTTAGCCTTACGCATTGATAATATTAAGGAGTAAAGTTTAATCATCAAATGCCTATTTACCCAAGAATAGATCCTGTGCATGAACTCATCAAGTCGATGAGTAAATCAGAAAAACGTTCATTTCGCTTGTACGCAACACGTTTTAATGATGCAAAAGGCGCACTGTTTTTAGAACTGTTTGATGCCATGGAGGGCATGGAGGAGTTTAACGAGCCCAAAGTACTTAAAAAGAGTGGAGTGCCAAAAGCACAATTTGCCAACATTAAAAGTTACCTCTATCATCAACTACTAACGAGTTTGCGCCAAAGTTCTGTAGATACCTTTGACGATATTTCCTTACATGAACAACTTGACTTTGCACGTATTTTGTACACTAAAGGCATGTACAAGCAAAGCCTAAGAATACTGGATAAAGCAAAGCAGCAAGCCCTAAAAGCACAGCAATTTACCATTGCTATGGAGGTTGTGGAGTTTGAAAAGTTAATCGAGGCGCAGTTCATTACTCGCAGTACGGGCACTCGTGCCGATGACCTTACGCAAGAAGGGCAAACGTTGAGTGTCAACATACAAAAAGCAAACGAATGCTCCAATCTTGCCATTCAGTTGTATGCGCTTTACCTCAAGCGTGGGCATGTGCGCAATCAAAATAACATTATGTTTGTCGAAGATTACTTTGCCAAACTACGTCCAAAACTTGAGGCTCGTCAGCAAGGTACCCATGAACTTTTGTACATGAATTTGGCAAACTATTGGTACGCCTATATTCTGCAAGATTTTTTGGCCTGTTATCGCCATGCGCAGCGCAATATTGATTTGTTTGATCAAAATCCAGCCTTAAAAAAATCGCTCCCCGATTTATACTTCAAAACCATCAATTACTTATTAGACAGTTTATTTTACTTGCGTCATTACACAAAATTTAAGGAGGTTTTGGGGCAATTGGAGCAAGAGTTGCAAGAGAAGAAAAACATCAACAATCAAAACGCTGAAATTCTTTCGCTCTCCTTTTACTATGCCAACTGCATGAACCTGCACTTTATAAATGGCACATTCTCCGAAGGTTTAGCAATTGTGCCAAAAGTACTTGAGTTCATTGCAAAATATAAAAACAAAATAGACCAACATCACATTTTGGTGTTTTATTACAAAATTGCCAGTTTGTATTTTGGAGCAGGAGAAATACGCAACTCCATCACGTTTTTGAATAAAATTATCAATATAAAAGATGAGGGTTTGCGTGGCGATTTACAAGGGTTTGCAAGAATTTTGTGGTTGATTGCCATGTATGAAAGTGGCAATGACTTGATGATAGAATACCAAATAAAATCAACCCAACGATTTTTGCAAAAGATGAATGACCTCAATGCTGTGCAGCGAGAGGTACTTAGCTTTTTGAGTAAAATAGATACATTCTATCGTGAGGACATTAACGACCACTTCCGACAGTTGTACCAAAAATTACTCCCTTACGAAACCTTGCCTTACGAAAAACGCTTATTTCTGTACCTTGATCTCACCTCGTGGCTTGAGAGCAAGTTCAAAAACGTATCGGTACAAGAGATTGTGCAGCAAAAGTTTGAGGCACGCAGTAAGATTCCAAGTCCTCGCCTATAAAAAATGCACAAAGTAGCCCTATATACTGATGGTGCCGCTCGAGGCAATCCTGGTCCTGGGGGCTATGGCATTGTGTTAATTTCGGGAGAGCATCGCAAAGAACTCTCGCAAGGTTTTGCCCTTACCACTAATAATCGCATGGAATTGCTGGCGGTTATTGTAGGTTTAGAGGCACTAACAATTCCAAATTGTCAGGTAACTATTTTCTCAGACTCCAAATATGTGCTTGACTCTATTGACAAAGGCTGGGTATTTGCTTGGGCAAAAGACCCCAAATTTAAGGGGAAGAAAAATCCCGACCTTTGGCTACGATTTTTGAAGATTTATGATAAGCACAACATAAAAACCGTTTGGGTTAAGGGGCACGCAGGCAATGTTAATAATGAGTGTTGCGATAGGCTCGCTGTAGAGGCAAGCTTACGCCCTAACTTACCTGCTGACAAAGGCTATTTGCAGCAAAATAATATATAAATGACACTGTCGCTACTTTCGCCCGATAACTTTGCCGATTACGAATTGATTGATTCGGGCAAGTTTGAAAAACTTGAACGTTTTGGTAAATACATTACTCGTCGTCCTGAGCCAAAGGCGGTGTGGGACTCCTCCTTGTCGGAGCAAGAGTGGCGCAAATTAGCGCACGCCACCTTTAAGCACGAAAAAGGCGCACAAAGCCACCCCGACGAGCGTGGTATTTGGCAACAGCGTGCCGAAATGCCCGACCGTTGGCTTGTGCGTTACAAGCACAATGGATTAGACATATCACTACGCCTTGCCCTAACCTCCTTTAAGCACCTTGGCATCTTTCCCGAGCAAGCCCCCAACTGGGATTTTATTGGCGCACAATGTAAAAAGATACATCGTAAAGAAAAAAAAGTACTCAACCTTTTTGCCTACACAGGAGGTGCATCTTTAGCTGCCCGTGCTGCTGGAGCAGATGTTACACATCTCGATTCCATAAAGCAAACCGTAACTTGGGCAAACGAAAATATGCAACATAGCAAACTCGATGGCATTCGCTGGTTAGTAGATGATGCCCTCAAGTATGTGCAGCGACAAGTGCGACGAGGCACAAAGTTCAGCGGTATTATTCTTGACCCTCCCGCCTATGGGCGAGGTCCCGATGGAGAGCGCTGGCTCTTGAGTAGTGGAATTTTAGAACTACTACAAGGCGTAGAATGTATGCTTGAAAAAAACGATGCTTTTGTAGTTTTAAATCTTTATGCCATGGGTTTTTCAGCAGTAGTTAGTCACACCCTTACACAATCTGTATTTGGTAAGACAAAAAGCCTGCAAAGTGGCGAACTTGTACTCAAAGATAGTTTTGGAAAACTGCTTCCTCTGAGTGTTTTTTCGCAGTTAGTACGTTAAATTTTGCAGCAAAGCAAATAATTTTTACCTTTGCCCCCATTATAACGTAAAAATGACTCCGTAGCTCAGTTGGTAGAGCAAATGACTCTTAATCATTGGGTCGAGAGTTCGAGTCTCTCCGGGGTCACATTTTGCAAAAAAAGTACTTGAC
>JBOFMS010000038.1:0-12477 GCA_051658505.1 Bacteroidales bacterium
GGCGGATCAACTATTACACGCTGAAAGCGACGCTCTAACGCTCCATCTTTTTCAATCGACTCTCGATATTCATTCAATGTCGTAGCCCCAATGCACTGCAATTTCCCTTGTGAAAGGGCAGGCTTTAGCATGTTAGCGGCATCAAGCGAACCACTTGCACTACCCGCCCCCATTAAGGTATGAATTTCATCTATAAAAAGAATAATATGTGGATTTTTCTCTAACTCTCCTAATATCCCTTTTATTCGTTCTTCAAACTCTCCTCGATACTTTGTGCCCGCAATTAATAACCCTAAATCAAGCATAATAAGACGCTTGCCAAATAATACTCGAGAAACTTGTTTATTTGCAATCCGAAGTGCAAGCCCTTCAACAATAGCACTTTTTCCCACTCCAGGCTCTCCTATTAAAATGGGGTTGTTTTTTTTACGACGACTTAAAATTTGAGCAATACGGTCAATCTCCTTACCTCGCCCAACAACAGGATCTAATAATTGACTCTCTGCTGCTTTAGTAAGATCTGTACCAAATTTATCAATAGCAGGAGTCGCCGACTTAGTATGTGTTTTTTTTATACGAGCACCTAAGTCCATACGCTGACCAGAAAATAGGGACTGTTCGCCCGCCTCCAGACTATCATCCTCCACCTTATCAAGGCGTTGTCGAACTTCTGTGTCCTCCAATGCTCTGTATTCACCTTTAAATGTAGATAATACAGCGCGATACGTTACTCCAAATTTCTCTAACGTAGAAGTCGTAGTGTCGTCCTCTGCACGCAAAATAGCAAGCAGTGTATGAATAGCCTTAATCGTTATTGAGTTTTGAGTGCGAGCCTCAAACTCTTGCATTTTAAGAGCAGTTACAGTAGCATTATACAATGGCAACTCTTCTATACTGTCCATTTGCAATGGTTCACCAATACGAACAGTATCTTCCAACACCTCTTTGAGTTGCTTAAGATTAATTTTAAGTGCATCTAATATATCTGTGGCAGAATTGTTGCCCTCTCTCAATATACCAAGCATCAAGTGCTCTGTTCCCACAGCATGACACCCCAGTCTTACCGCCTCCTCTCGGCTAAACTCTAAGACATCCAAAACTTCTTGCGATGTATTAAATTCCATGACTTACAATTTTATAAACGTGTTACGGAGCTATCTGCGCTTGTTCTAAGACAACGCATTACCAATTGAACAGATAGCATAACTCCATCTAACGACATGTGCACAAAGATACAATAATATCACTTGCATTATGTCGATTGTTAATAAATTTTACAGTTCCTTCGCTTTTTGTTTCCCAAAAAAAGGCTACCTTAGCGCAGTGCAAAAGGCTTATGAAACAACTATTACTTAGTATACAAAGAAGATTATGACAGAATCTACAGATAGCGAAAAAATCATTCCTGTAAATATAGAAGAACTCATGAAAGCATCGTACATTGACTACTCAATGTCGGTGATTGTTTCGCGCGCGCTACCCGATGTGAGAGATGGATTAAAACCCGTACATCGCCGTGTACTTTTTGGCATGGGCGAGATGCATCTTAGTTCAACTTCGGCTTACAAAAAGTCTGCACGTATTGTGGGAGACGTAATGGGAAAATTCCACCCTCATGGCGACAGTAGCGTATACAATACCATGGTGCGTATGGCACAATGGTGGAGTTTGCGCTATATGTTGGTGGAGGGGCAGGGAAACTTTGGATCACGTGACGGAGATGCTGTTGCGGCAATGCGTTATACTGAAGCACGACTACGTAAGATTGCAGAGGAAATGCTTGTAGATATTGACAAAGACACTGTTAATTTCTCTCCGAATTTTGACGACAGTATGAAAGAGCCGAATGTGCTTCCAGCCAAAATACCAATGCTTTTGGTAAATGGGACATCAGGAATTGCAGTAGGCATGGCAACTAATATGCCCCCTCATAACTTAGGAGAGGTAGTAGATGGCATTTGTGCTTACATCGACGATAATAACATCACAACCGAAGGATTGATGCAGCACATTAAGGGACCTGACTTCCCTACGGGCGCGACTATTTATGGCATACAGGGTATTTGCGATGCCTATGAAACAGGGCGAGGCAGAGCAGTTATACGAGCAAAAACCGAGATTGAAATTAATAATAATGGACGAGAAACCATAGTTGTAACAGAATTACCATATATAGTGAGTCCTGCCGCTTTGGTAGAAAAAATCTACAATCTTGCTCAGGACAAAGTTATTGAAGGTATTTCTTTTGTCAACGATGAGTCTGACCGAAACAATCCAACTCGTGTCGTTATAAAGTTAAAGCGTGATGCGATTGCAAATATTGTGCTAAATCACCTTTATAAGCATACTGAGATGCAATCGACATTCTCTATTAATAGTATTGCTTTAGTTGATGGACGCCCTCGTATCCTACCTCTTAAAGATCAAATTAAATACTTTGTAAAGCATCGTCACGAAATTGTAGTGCGCCGTGCAAAATTTGATCTACGAAAAGCACAAGACCGTTTACATATATTGCAAGGCTTGCTCATTGCTCAAGATAATATTGATGAAGTTATTGCAATAATTCGTGCAAGTGATTCACCAGACTTAGCCATTACAAACTTAATTGCTCGCTTCAAATTAACAGATATACAAGCGCGTGCTATTGTAGATATGCGTTTACGGACTCTTACAGGATTGGAGCGCGGAAAATTACAGGCGGAGTTTGATGAATTAACTAAACTCTCAGCGAACTTGCAAGCTTTTTTAGCCAGTGAAACTGCCCAATTTGATTTAATTAAAGAAGAATTGCTGGATATGAAAAATCGCTACGATGATGGTAGAAAAACAGAAATCGTTCCGACGGCAGAAGAGTTTAATCCAGAAGATTTTTATGCCGATAATGATGTAGTCATTACCATTTCACACATGGGCTACATTAAGCGAACTCCATTAAGTGAGTATCGCACACAAGCACGAGGAGGCGTGGGTGCTAAAGGAGCCTCTGCACGAGAGGCAGACTTTATTGAGCATATCTTTACGGCAACAATGCACAACACAATGCTCTTTTTTACAGAAAAAGGACGTTGCTACTGGCTTAAAGTGTATGAAATACCTGAAGGCGACAAAGCTAATAAAGGAAAACCCATCCAAATGGTTATTAGCATTGAACCTGATGACAAAGTAAAAGCCTATATTAACGTAAAGACTTTGTCAGACAAAGAATATATCGGCAATAATAATATTATACTTTGCACAAAGAAAGGCATTGTAAAAAAATCTCTTTTAGAGGTTTATTCACGTCCTCGCCAAAATGGCATAAATGCAATTACTATTAAAGAGGGAGATCAACTCTTAGAGGCAAAATTAACCACTGGCAGCAATGAAATTATTTTAGCCGCACGTAAAGGTAAGGCACTTCGCTTTAACGAGTCAAAGGTTCGCACAATAGGACGTATAGGAGCTGGGGTAAAAGGTATTTCAATGGATGAGACTGATGAATTGATTGGAATGATTTGTGTAGATAGCCCTAGTAGTGAAATTCTTGTAGTTTCGGAAAACGGATATGGGAAACGCTCTTTATTAGAAGATTACCGCATTACGAACAGAGGAGGAAAAGGTGTAAAAACCTTGAATATTACAGAAAAAACAGGAGCACTTATTGCCATAAAAGATGTAACTGATGAAAACGACCTAATGATTATCAATAGGTCTGGTGTTGCAATTCGCCTACCAATAGATAGTGTACGTCTTTCAGGACGTGTAGCGCAAGGTGTAAAACTTATTAACCTACGAAGAAATGACTCCATTGCAGCTGTTGCCAAGGTAAACAAAAGTGAAGAGGAAGTAGAAGCAGTTTTACCAACACAAGCAGAGGAAATCCCCTCTGTATAATACAGAAAAATTTTCAATTAAGGCAAATTAAATAGAAAGTGATATGCAAGACAAATTAGCGCAACTTACCGAAAAACTCTATGGAGAAGGACTTGAAAAAGGACAACGAGAAGGCGAGGCAATACTCGCAAAAGCGAAAGAAGAGGCAAAAAGCATTGAAGATAGGGCGCAAGCAACTGCTGCTAATATAATAGAAGTTGCAAAAAAAGAAGCAAGTGCAATTATCGAGGCTGCAAAAAACGAGATTGCGCAAGCAGGTAAAAACACTTTGAATACAGTTAAGTTACAACTTGAAGAAAGTTTGCTAAACAATACCTTGCAGGCACACTTAACAGATATTTTTGCCGAAGGTGATTTTTTCAAATCACTTATTCTTACTGCAGCACAAGGATTTAACTCTAACAATCAAGATAATCCAACGCTCTGCGTTCTTTTGCCAGAAGAGATGCAAGGCAAGTTACTATCCGTCTTTACAAAAACTACAAAACAAACCTTTGATAAAGAATTTGAATTGATTGTTGATAAAAATATAAAAGCAGGCTTTAAAATTGGCACTAAAAATGGAGGTTACTATCTTACATTTACTCAACAAGGCTTTGAAAGTCTCCTAAAGGAATACCTCCGCCCAAAAACTCGCAAGATTTTATTTGGCGAATAAATTCTAAAGAATGGCACGTCAGTATTACTATCTCGTTGCAGGTTTTCCTGAACTCAATCTTGATGTTGAGCAGCGTACATTTGATCACGTTTTACTCAAATCACAAATAGAGTCTAGTTTACATCGTGATGACTTACATCTATGGCATACAATGTATTTGCCATATGACAATCAAAACATACTTAATATACTTGCACAAAAAATTGATTTTGATGCACTTGGCAACTTCTCAAAAGAAGAGATACAAGATGCTATAGACCATAACTATTCAGACAACCTCCCAATTTATTTGCAAGATTTTTTGCAATATGTAAAAGATGCAAAAGACACAAAAAATGAACAAGCCCTTTCTCCTCTGAATTTGGAAATGTATCTAAACTCCTTATTTTATGAGTATGTAGAAAATCTTAATGATTCGTTTTTGCAATCTTGGTTTAAAACAGATAGAAATTTACGTAATCTTTTTACAGCAATTACTGTTCGAAAACTAAAAAAAGAAGCAAGCAATTATCTTGTAGGAAACGATGATATTACCCACGCAATGGGCAAGAGTTTGGCTACAGATTTTGGTCTAAAAGGAAATATTGATGGGTTAGACATCTTACTTCAAATAGCAGAAACAAAAAATATAATACGGAGAGAGCAAAAGTTCGATGCTTTTAAGATGGATATGCTTGACGATTTAACTGCATTTAGTTATTTCTCTCTCCAAAAAATTTTGTCTTTTGCTATAAAAATGCAACTTATTGAACGATGGACAAAGTTAGACAACGTTTTAGGAGAGCAAAAGTTAAAGGCTATTCTAAATGGAGTAATGCAATCGTTTGACATACAAAAACTAAAAAACTAAATAATAGCACATGAAAGCTACCGGAACAATAGTGGGCATTATTGCCAACCTTATTACCATTAAAATTGATGGAGCAGTAGCACAAAGTGAAATTTGCTTTGTAAGGCATGATAATGGGGTTAAATTGATGGCAGAGGTTATCAAAATAGTCGGAGACAAAGCTTTTGCTCAGGTTTTTGAAAGTACTCGAGGCTTAAAAGTAGGCAATCCTGTTGATTTTGAAGGACATATGCTTGAGGTAACTTTAGGACCTGGCATTTTGTCAAAAAGTTATGATGGGCTACAAAATGACCTTGAAAAGATGAATGGCGTTTTCTTGCAAAGAGGCGAATACACAAACCCTCTTGACGAGCAAAGTCGTTGGCAATTTAAACCTTTAGTTAAAAAAGGCGATAGCGTCACTGCTGCGGACTGGATAGGTGAGGTAAAGGAAGGCTGGATTGCTCACAAAATAATGGTTCCATTCAAAATGACTGCGACATATATAGTAAAATCTGTTGTTATCGCAGGAGAGTATGGTCTACAAGATAAAATTGCAACAGTAGTTGATGCTGAAGGCGTTGAACATATCATCACAATGGTACAAAAATGGCCTGTAAAACTACCTATTGTTACTTACAAAAACAAACCTCGTCCATTTAAAATGATGGAAACTGGGGTGCGTGTTATTGACACCTTTAACCCTATGGCTGAAGGAGGCACGGGGTTTATTCCGGGGCCATTTGGCTGTGGAAAAACAGTATTACAACACGCTCTATCAAAACAGGCTGATGCCGACATGATTATTGTGGCTGCTTGTGGTGAGCGTGCAAATGAAGTCGTTGAGATTTTCAAAGAATTTCCCGAATTAGATGACCCTCGTACAGGACGTAAATTGATGGAGCGAACTACCATTATTTGTAATACATCAAATATGCCAGTTGCTGCTCGTGAGGCATCGGTTTATACCGCAATGACATTAGGCGAATATTATCGAAATATGGGGCTTAAAGTCCTTTTACTGGCCGATTCTACTTCACGTTGGGCGCAGGCCTTACGAGAAATGAGTAACCGTTTGGAGGAATTGCCAGGTCAAGATGCCTTCCCCATGGACTTACCCGCAATTATTTCAAACTTCTATGCAAGAGCTGGTGTTGTATATCTAAATAGTGGAGAAACTGGATCAATTACTTTTATTGGAACAGTATCTCCAGCAGGAGGAAACTTGAAAGAACCTGTAACTGAGGGCACAAAAAAAGCAGCTCGTTGTTTCTATGCTCTATCGCAGCAACGTGCAGACAGTAAACGTTACCCTGCTGTCGATCCCATGGATAGTTACTCTAAATATTTAGAATATCCAGAAATTCAAGTCTTTATGAATGAAAAGTTGGGTAGTGAATGGGTCGCAAAAGTAAGTGAGGGACGAACTATTATTCAACGTGGAAAAGAGGCTGCTGAGCAGATTAACATATTGGGAGATGATAGTGTACCTGTAGAATATCATGACCGCTACTGGAAGTCAGAGTTAATTGACTTTACAATAATACAGCAAGATGCTTTTGATAAAATTGACGCCTCTACTCCAATAGAAAGACAGCGATACATGTACGAAAAAATTATTGATATTTGTCGACAAAGTTTTAAGTTTGATGGTTTTGAAACGTGTCAACAATTCTATAAAACAGGTATCAATATCATCAAACAGATGAATTACTGTGAGTTTCAAGATGCTAAATTTAAGCAGTATGAAGTAGAGTTAGAGCAACTTGTAGCACAAAATGTGTAATAATCAAGATACTGCAACAATTATAAGTAAGTAAAAAAAATAATATAATGGTAACAACTGCATTTCAGCGTGTATATAATAAATTAGAGGGTATTACCAAGGCAACTGTGAGTTTGAAAGCGCAAGGAGTTTCAAATGAGGAACTTGCTCAAGTCGGCGATAAATTAGCACAAGTGGTTAAAATTAATGGAGACTTAATTACTTTACAGGTATTTTCGGGAACAGAAGGTATTGCAACTAATACAGAAGTAACATTTTTTGGAGAACCTCCAACATTACATGTTAGTGATGACTTAGCTGGACGTTTTTTGAATGCATATGGAAAGCCAATCGATGGAGGACCAGAGGTGCAAGGAGAAAAAAGAGAAACTGGAGGACCTTCAGTGAATCCATTTCGCCGCGCGCAACCTTCACAACTTATTGCGACTGGAATTGCAGGAATTGATCTAAATAACACCTTAGTAACAGGACAAAAAATCCCATTTTTTGCAGATCCCGACCAACCTTACAATCAAGTAATGGCAAATGTGGCTTTGCGAGCAAAGGCTGATAAGATTATTCTTGGCGGTATGGGATTAAGCAATGATGATTTTTTGTACTTCAAAAGTGTATTTGATAATGCTGGAGCACTAGACCGTATCATCTGTTTTGCAAATACTACCGAACAACCTCCAGTGGAGCGACTTCTGATTCCAGATATGGCACTTGCTGCGGCAGAATACTTTGCGGTAGATAAAAATGAAAAGGTTTTAGTACTACTTACAGATATGACGCTTTATGCTGATGCGTTAAGTATTGTAAGTAACCGTATGGATCAAATCCCGTCAAAAGACTCAATGCCTGGCTCACTTTATAGTGACTTAGCAAAAATCTATGAAAAGGCAGTACAACTTCCAAGTGGAGGCTCTATTACAATTATTGCGGTTACTACCTTGAGTGGAGGCGATATTACACACGCTATCCCTGACAATACTGGATATATTACAGAGGGACAGTTATTTTTACGTACAGATAGCGATACAGGAAAAGTAGTGATTGACCCATTCCGTTCACTTTCACGTCTAAAACAGTTGGTTATCGGAAAACAAACTCGCAACGACCACCCACAAGTAATGAATGCTGCGGTACGTTTATATGCTGATGCTGCAAATGCTAAAACTAAACTTGAAAATGGATTTGACCTTAGTGATTATGATGAGCGCACTCTTGCCTTTGCAAAGGAGTATAGCGAACAACTTTTAGCCATAGATGTAGATATTGATACAACAGCGATGCTTGATTGTGCTTGGGATTTATTTGGAAAGCACTTTACCAAAGCCGAAGTCAATATCAAAAATGACTTAACTGAAACTTACTGGAGAGGAAAATAAGTCTTTAGAAATTGTAAAAATAGAGCATGGCAATCAAATTTCAATTTAATAAAACCTCCCTTAATGAGTTGAATAAACAACTTAAGATGCGGAGTAGAGCACTTCCAACAATAAAAAGTAAGGAGAGTGCCCTGCGTATGGAAGTAAAGCGTGCTAAAACTACTGTAGAGGAATTGGAAGAATACCAACAGGAATTGATTGCGCAACATGACTATATAGCAAGTTTATGGTGTGAATTTGATGCGGATTTACTTAAAGTACAAGATGTTAATCTATCTATACAGAAAATTGCGGGGGTACGCATTCCTGTACTTTCATCAGTAGATTTTATAGAAAAAGACTACAGCCTATTCAACGCTCCAATATGGTATGTAGATGGAATAAATTTGCTAAAGAAATTGGCAACTGTGGGGATTGAGCGAGAAATATTTATAGTAAAAAACGAACTACTTGAAGAGGCTCGAAAGAAAACAACCCAAAAAGTAAATCTTTACGAAAAAGTGCAAATCCCTGGCTATGAGCAGGCGATTTTAAAAATTAAACGCTTTATGGAAGACGAAGAAAACCTTTCAAAAGCAGGACAAAAAATTGTTAAACAACGACAATCACAAGAGGAGGTAGTCTAATATGGTAGTGCCAATGCTAAAATATACCTTTGTTGCCTATCATCGGGATTTACAAGGTTTTTTGCAAAATTTGCAAGAGTTAGGAGTAGTAGATATTACACAGTCTGAACGAGAGCCTTCTAAAAATCAATTGCGTATAGTACAACTACTAAATCGATATAAAAAAGTTCTTAAATTTTTTGACACAATTACTCAAAATTGCCACAATACAGCAATAACTATTGATAGCAGTAATGTAAATGAAACTTTAACGCTGACAGAAAATCTTTTACAAGAACATCAACAAATTGAAAGCGAGAAAAAAAAAGCAGAAAAAGACGTTGATTTACTTCGCCCATGGGGTTTTTTTTCAGCAAAATTAATTGAAAAGTTAAAATCTCAAGGTATTGTTTTTCAGTTTTTTTCAAGTCCAATTAAGTGTTTTTCTGAAAATTGGAAAAACCTTTATCCTCTCGAAAAAGTTTACATATCTAATACAGAGGTGTACTTTGTTATTGCTCATCATGCAAATGAAGAACCTTATACACTTGAAGGTGCACAAGAGCATAAAATACCAACTTGCTCGGTAGTTGATAAGGAGGCCCAGATAAAAGACTTAACTCAACGAGTCTCTAAAGTTGAGGAGCAATTAGCGGCACTGAGTGGAGCAAAGGCAATATTTATTGAGGCAATAAACTCTCTTGCTAATCAATTGCAGTTACAAAATGCCAGCGAAAATGTTGACACGCACGCAAGTGACACAATTGCAATTTTTGAAGGGTGCTGCCCTGTTCCTAAGTCATCAGAATTAGACAGTTTTTTGGCGACACAGGAAGTGATACACTTTGTTGAAGATATACCTACAGATGAAAGTGCTCCCGTTTTATTAAAAAACAATAGTTTCTCTAAATTGTTTGAGGTCATTACCAAATTGTACGCCTTACCTCGTTATACCGAGTTTGACCCCACTCCACTATTTGCTCCATTTTTCATGATGTTCTTCGGATTTTGCTTAGGAGATGGTGGCTACGGGTTACTTTTACTACTCTCAACCCTTTTACTCTCATCAAAAGTTCCACAAGAACTTCTCCCAATTATAACATTAGGCAAGTGGTTTGGTCTTGCAACTGTTGTTTTTGGAATTCTTTCAGGCACTTTTTTCGGAATTAATTTAGTTGAAATTGACGCCCTTGCAAGTATAAGAGATCACTTTCTAAATCAAGACAATATGATGCTTCTTTCGCTTATTGTTGGTGGAGTTCAAATACTTTTTGGAATGTGCGTAAAAGTGTTTGGCATTGCTAGCCAAAAGGGATTTAAGTATGCTATATCACAAATTGCAACTGTAGTTTTGATACTTAGTTCAGGAGTGTATGTTGGACTACCGATAATAGGTTTACATCTTTCTAATATCGTCAATTATTTTTTGCTCGGAGCTCTAGGAATTAGTACTTTAATATTTTTCTTTTACAACTCTCCTGGGAAAAATCCATTTGTGAATTTTGGAGGAGGACTATGGAACTTTTATAATTTACTAACGGGCTTACTTGGCGATATGCTCTCATACATTCGCTTGTTTGCCTTAGGACTAACAGGTGGTATTTTAGGAGGTGTATTTAACTCTCTTGCATTCTCAGTATATGGAGACAGTTTTTCCATAATAGGATTATTTGGTATGATATTTATCCTATTATTTGGACACTCTCTCAACATTGTACTGAGCATTTTAGGAGCATTAGTACATCCACTTCGATTAACATTTGTGGAGTTTTACAAAAACATGGGATTTGAGGGGGGGGGACGTGAATATAGACCTTTTGAAATAAAAAAACAATAGAAATAACTTAATTTAAAAACTCTAAACAACAATTAAATGGAACCAATTACTTTGGCTTATTTTGGCATTGCTCTTATGGTGGGCTTGTCGAGTGCAGGTAGCGTTTATGGCGTTACAAGCAGTGGAAGTGCAGCGGTAGGCGCACTGAAAAAAAATCCTGAAGCATTTGGTAGTATGCTTGCACTTAGCGTATTACCAAGTACACAAGGGCTGTATGGCTTTGTGTGCTTCTTTTTGCTACAAGCAAAACTTGTAGCAGGTATAGGTTGGTTGCCAGCAGCAGCTATTTTTGGCGCAGGTACAGCAATGGGTATTTCCTCTCTATTTTCAGGTTTACGTCAAGGTGAGGTTTGTGCAAATGGTATTGCTGCTATTGGCGGTGGTCATAACGTATTTGGTTACACTATGATTCTTGGAGTATTTCCAGAATTATACTCCATACTTGGATTACTTATTGTGGTATTAACTAATAATGCTATTTAATCAATTTACACAATGCAAATTTCAAATAATCACGTTGTATCAATATCCTATCAACTTACAGTTGAGGGCGACATCTTCGACACAGCAACGGCACAAAGTCCACTAGAATTTATTTTTGGGACAGGAATGTTACTTCCAAAATTTGAGGAAAACATCAATGGAAAAAAAATGGGCGATGCATTTAAGTTTACGCTTTCGGCTGTAGATGGATATGGTCTAGTAAATGACCAAAACATTATAGACTTCCCTCTTGAAACCTTTATGGAGGATGGAAAATTGGAAGAGGATTTGCTGAAAGTTGGGAATCTTATTCCTATGCGAGATAATACAGGACAAGTACTTCAAGGCACTGTTCTTGAATTAAAAGATGAAACCGTAACACTTGACTTTAATCATCCTTTGGCAGGCATGGAATTGAACTTTGAGGGAAAAATTGAAAAAGTTCGTCCTGCGACAGAAAAAGAATTAAGTAAAGGTCACGTTTGCGGTTGTGGCGAAAACGCTTGTAGTGAAGAAGAAACTCATCATTGTGGCTGTGGAGGGCATTAAGCCAAAACTCAGTAGTTAAACTAAAAAATCCCCTCTGTATTTTCATGACTACAAAGGGGATTTTGCATAAATCAAACTTTGCAACTCTTTATAAGAATATGCAATGCAATTTGCAAAGTTTTAATCTTTAGAAATGATTACCTTTGCTTGTTAAAAAAAACATTATGCTTAACACTATAGAAGAAGCCGTTGAGGATATCCGTCAAGGAAAATTTATTATCGTTGTAGATGATGAAGACCGAGAGAATGAGGGTGATTTTGTTGCTGCAGCAGAGTGTGTTACCCCTGAAATGGTAAACTTTATGCTCAATGAAGGGCGTGGCGTAATTTGTGTACCAATGACAGAAGCACGCTGCCAAGCCTTAGAACTTGAAATGCAGGTCGCACGAAATACATCAAGCCATGAAACTCCATTTACAGTAACGGTTGATTTATTAAGTAGTGATTGTACTACAGGAGTGTCTACTCACGATCGTGCAGCAAC
>JBOFMS010000039.1:0-20080 GCA_051658505.1 Bacteroidales bacterium
GACGTAGTTTCGCTGTGCGCATTAGGGCTTGCTCTTCTTGAAATGTGCTAATTGCCTGTGCATTGCCCGACAAAAGTATTTTGGGTACTTCCCATCCATTAAAAACCGCAGGGCGAGTGTAGACTGGTGCTGATAGTAAGTTGTCTTGAAATGAGTCGCTAAGGGCAGAGGTTTCGTCAGAAATTGCACCAGGCAGTAAGCGGGTTATACTATCTACAACAACCGCAGCAGCCAGCTCTCCACCCGATAAAACGTAGTCGCCCACTGAAATTTCACGAGTAATCAAGTGTTCTCGCACACGGTGATCTACTCCTTTATAGTGTCCACACAGTATGATGATATTTTTTAAGGTAGATAATTCATTTGCTGCTATTTGATTGTATTGTTGACCATCAGGGGTCATAAAGATTATCTCGTCATAATCTCGCTCACTTTTAAGATGCGTAATAAGCCTAAAAATAGGCTCTATTTTCATAACCATTCCTGCGGAGCCTCCAAATGGATAATCGTCCGCAGAGCGATGCTTGTCCGTAGTATAGTCACGAATATTGTGTGTGAAAATTTCCACAACTTTATTGGCTTGAGCGCGCTTAACAATGGAGTGTGCAAAGGGACTGTCTAAGAGTTCGGGTAGTAACGTTAAGATGTCAATTCGCATATCGATATTTAGTTTTGTGGGGCAAACGTACAGTATCTTGTCAAAAAAAACAAGCGTTTTTTGCAAAATGGGAATAAATAATGCTTTTTCCATAAAAGTACTATCTTTGCAGCCCTAATCTTGACTCTGGTAACAGAGAAATTAAGTTTTTACAAATGGAAACACAAAAAGAAAACAACGAAAAATTCGTTAATGACCCAATTGTAGAAGGAGAGCAAGACGCACAGCTTGCATCGGTAGAGTTGAATGAGGAGATGATTGATGCAGAGGAGGAAGATGCAACCGCCTCCCAAACTGCTTTTGCCTACGATAAGATGGCACGAGCAGATATGGTAAAAGAGTTTGAGGTGTTGCTTAAGAAAAAGCCGATACAAGAGTTGCGTGCAGTTGCAGATGCTCTTAAGGTGGCTTTTTATAAAAAAATGAATGTGGAGCGTCAAGCATTACTGCAAGCATTTTTAGAGCAGGGTGGGGAGCGTGAGAGTTTTGTTGCGCCATTAGATGAGGTGGAGGAAAAACTAAAGAGTTTGCTTGCCTTATATCGTGAAAAACGAGCGGACTGGATGGCTAAACAGGAGGAGGAAAAGCTGCAAAATCTAACCAAAAAACGTGCTGTTATAACTGCCTTAGAGGCATTGCATGAACGCACAGATGATTTTGGTGCGGTTTTCAAAGACTTCAAGCAACTACAAGTGGATTGGAAGTTAATTGGGGCAATTCCTTTGAGTGAACAAAAAGATTTGTGGGCAAAATACGCTTATCAAGTGGAGCGTTTTTATGACTTTGTTAAAATCAATCGAGAGTTGCGGGAGCTAGATTTCAAAAAAAACTTTGAACTTAAGCAATTACTATGCGAGAAGGCTGAGCAACTTGTCATTTCAAGTGATGTTGTGGACGCATTTAAGCAGTTACAAAAAATGCACGAGCAGTGGCGAGATATTGGACCTGCTGCTCCTGAGTTTCGTGAAGCTATTTGGGAACGTTTTAAGTTAGCTACTGTACAAGTAAATAAGAGACACCAAGACTATTTTGAGGAGCAAAAGAAAGTACAGTTAGGCAATTTAGAGGCTAAAAAAGTGCTTTGTGTGAAAGCCGCAGAGATAGCGCAAGGCAAATACTCCTCTTTTAAGGATTGGACAGAGAGCACAAACGCATTGCTTAAGTTGCAAGAGGTGTGGAGGACTATTGGTGCTACTCCTCGTAAAGATAGTGCTGTTGTGTTTCAAGACTTCCGTAATTCGTGTAATTTGTTCTTTGATGCTCGGCGAGTATTTTTTAAGGAACAAAAGGGAGAGTTTTCTCAAAATTTACAACAAAAATTAGAGTTGTGTGTGCAGGCTGAAGCTTTAGCCGAAAGTACAGAGTGGAAAAAAACAACAGAGGAATTATTGCAATTGCAGGCGCAATGGAAAACAATTGGTACAGTTGACCATCGGCAGTCTGAACTTGTTTGGCAACGTTTTAGGGCTGCGTGCAATAAGTTTTTTGATAGAAAAAAAGAGCACTTTGCAGTACAAGATGCTACCTATGATGAGAATTTGCGTGCTAAAGAGCAAGTGTTACAGGAAATCAAAAATGTTGTGCCTTCTGAAAATCAGCAGGAAAATTTGGATTTCATTAAGAAGATTCAAACTCGCTGGACTGAGATTGGATTTGTGCCCAAAAAACATAAGGAACGAATCCAAACTGAATATCGCCAAGCGATTGATGAACTCTATAAAGCCTTGCAGATTGAAGGTCGTGGACAAGCAAGACCTCAAAATCATAGTGGGGCTAATAGAAGGCAACCGCATTCTGAGCGAGAGCAATTAAAGCAGCAACTCAAAAAAATACAATCGGATATATTATTGTGGGAAAATAATTTGGGATTTTTTGGACGCTCGAAGAATGCTGACTCTTTTATTGCTGATGTGAAACGTAATATTGAAAAAGCGCAACAACAGGTGGTGCAAATAGAGGAAAAATTGAAATTATTAGACGCATAAAGAGCGTAATTACTTAACAGTTATGGATAAAAATACACTTTTTGGAATGCTCGCCATTGGTGCGATTCTATTTGGTTTTAGTTACTACAATACAAAGCAGAATGAGCAGTATCGACTCGAAAAGTACCGCTTGGATTCGATTGCTTTACAGCAAAAAAATAACTCAACTCCTGTTGAACCAATTTCTACCGAGCCGCAAACTCTTAAGTTAGAATCACAAAGCGCATCTATTGTGTTGCAACCTACACAAGAGGAGGAGTTTTATACGATTGAGAATGATGTGCTTGAGGTAACCTTGAGTAATAAGGCTGGGCGTATTTATTCCGTAAATCTTAAAGATTATAAAAGTTATAATGGTGAGAAATTACTGCTGTTTGATGGAGCAAATAATCGTTTCTCTTGTCAGTTTTACACTAATGATAGTCGCAATTTTGAAACCTCTCAACTTTACTTTACGCCTCAAACAGAAATTAGACACCAAGTTTTGAGTGATGGGGATAGTGTGTTGAACTTTGTTATGCGCTTGCAAGTGTCTGATATTCAAATTGTCGATTATATATATACATTGCGTCCAAACTCTTATATGATAGATTTTTCTATCAAAACAATGGGTGTACACAATGTAACTAATGCCGATTTGTATTGGTCGCATGATGTGTTTCAACACGAAAAAGCCTTTGATAACGAGAATAATTATAGCACTATTGCCTACAACTACCCCAATGAAACTAGTATGGAGGAGTTGAGTATTGGTACCAGTAGTGAAAAAGAATCTGTGAAAACCCGTTTGCATTGGGTTGCCTTTAAGCAACAGTTCTTTTCGTCAATATTGATTGCTAAGGACGATATGCTTGGAGGTGCTGAACTAACTTATTCGACTTACAAGCCCAATAATAATGCTCGTTATTTGAAAAATTATAGTGCTTCAGTTACACTGCCTATTGTGCCTCAGCGTGATATTAACTTGCCTATGGCATTTTACTTTGGTCCTAATCACTACAGTACACTGAAGTCTTTTGATGCTAATTTGGATAAACTTGTGCCAATGGGCACTTGGATTATTGGTTGGATTAACCGCTTTTTGGTTATCCCAATATTTGATTTTCTAGGAAAATACATTGGTAGTTATGGGTTGATTATTTTGATATTGACAATAATTATCAAACTATTATTATTCCCACTTACGTTTAAGTCCTACTCTTCGTCGGCAAAGATGCGCTTGCTCAAACCTGATATTGATAAAATTGCAAAGAAATATCCTAAAAAGGAAGATGCAATGAAAAAGCAGCAGGAAACAATGGCGTTTTATAAAAAAGCAGGCGTTAGTCCTATGGGGGGGTGTTTGCCAATTTTTATACAGTTGCCCATTTTAATTGCAATGTTTCGATTTTTTCCTGCTTCGATTGAACTTCGTCAGCAGTCGTTTCTTTGGGCAGATGACCTTTCGGGCTTTGATTCGATTTTGAATTTGCCCTTTAATGTTCCATTTTATGGAGACCACATAAGTTTATTTACTCTACTTATGGCGATAACACTATTTGTTTCATCGCGTATGAGTATGTCACAAACGCCAGATACAGGAATGCATGGAATGAAGTTTATGACTTTGTATATGATGCCTGTAATGATGCTTTTTTGGTTTAATAGCTATGCTGCAGGCTTGAGTTATTATTACTTTTTGTCAAACCTTATTACCATTGCACAAAACTATGTGTCTCGCAGTTTGGTAAGTGATGAAAAGTTGCACGAGAGAATGCGTCAAAACAGCAAAAAGCCTGTAAAAAAATCACGCTTTCAAGCAAAATTAGAGGAGATGGCGCGTATGCAACAGCAACGTGCTAAAAAGTAAGTTGCAATGCAACAGCAACGCAGACGAAAAATCGGGTTAATTTATACTGTATTAATACTTTTGTTAGTGCAGTTCTTTATTGCAGATATACTATTGGGGGGGCAAAACATATCCCTAATGGAGTTTTGGCGGTTATTTACAGTTAGCGAATCTTCACCAGTCCATGACATTGTCTTTCTCTATCGTTTACCTAAGGCGATTACTTCCTTTGTTGTTGGGGTGTCTTTATCCATTAGTGGACTGCAAATGCAAACTGTTTTTCGTAATCCCTTGGCAGATCCCTACATTTTAGGTGTAAGTTCAGGTGCAGGTTTAGGAGTTGCCTTGCTTATTATGGGCTCTGCATGGTGGGGTACTACAATGCTTGATTTGCCAAGTATTGGTTATGCACTCGCAGCTTGTTTTGGAGCAGCAGGGGTAATGTTGATCATGCTCTTTATATCTTTGAGGGTGAGAGATATTATGGCAATGCTCATTCTCGGTATGATGATAGGTAGTGCTACTGCTGCGCTTATCACAGTCTTACAATACTTTAGTCAAGAGGCAATGTTAAAATCCTATATGTTATGGACAATGGGTAGCCTTGCTAATCTTACCTTATCTCAACTTTATATACTCTTGGTGGTTAGTATTGCAGGAGTAGTATTTGCATTACTGTCTACAAAAACACTTAATGCCTTAATGTTGGGAGAAAATTATGCTCGTAGTATTGGGTATGGTGCTACTTTGCATCGTAGTTTTATTATTTTAAGCGCATCATTGTTAACGGGTACTGTTACCGCCTTTTGTGGTCCTATTGGCTTTATTGGTATTGCAGTACCTCATGTTGCACGCCTGCTGATGCGTGAGGCAGATCATCGCTACTTAATGCCCACAACGATATTGCTTGGAGGAGTACTTATGTTGCTATGTGATATTATCTCGCAACTTCCCTTTCAAAATAGCGTTTTGCCTATCAATACGGTAACTGCTTTATTGGGGATTCCCATTATTGTTTTGGTAATTATGCGCAATCAAAAAATAGCGTGATTTATTGTGCTTGACACTGTTGTTATAAAAGATTTGCGCTTGGGGTACTTTCAAAAAGGAACTCCAAAGGAGATTTTTTCTCCCTTTTCTACTCAAGCAAAAAAAGGAGAGTTGCTTGCCCTACTTGGGCGAAATGGACAAGGGAAAAGCACATTGCTAAGAACGATTATTGGTTTGCAGCCTGCCCTAAGTGGAGATGTGTTTTTACAAGATAAACCATTGAAATCTTATAGTTTGCGAAAACTTGCAACCATGATAAGTTATGTCTCGACCGATAGTGTAAAGGTAGGTAACTTAAAGGTTTTTGACCTTGTCTCACTTGGGCGTTATCCTTATACAGGTTGGCTGGGTAATCTCTCAAAAAAAGACAAACACTTTATAACAAACGCATTAGAGTGTGTTGGAATGCAACACTCCATTGCTCTTAATGCTAATACGTTGAGTGATGGTGAGCGTCAACGTGTATTGATTGCACGAGCATTAGCTCAAGATACGCCTATCATTATACTTGATGAACCTACCGCATTTTTAGACCTTCCAAACAAATATGAAGTTGTGTTGCTCTTAAAAAAACTTGCAAAAGAGCAGGGCAAAACAATTATTTTTTCAACGCATGATTTAAGTATTGCTATTAAAGTTGCAGATGCAATGTGGCTGATGGCGCAAGGCGAATTTTATCAAGGTACTCCACAATACTTGTTAGAAAGTAATACCTTTGATAAGTTATTGAAAAATACTCGCTTGTCTATTAATCGTGCCACAGGCGAAATTGTTTTAAATGAAGGCTAAATATTTATACAATCCGTTAGAATATAAAATTGTGATGAGTCGAAAATTAAGGAGGATAGTGATGATAGTTTCTTCTGCTATTGGGATATTGGTAGTTCTTTTTACTGTTTCTTCGCTTTCCTTGCCGCAAACTCCCTCCATTACATCCTTATTAGTTGATACGGTGCCACACCTGAGTAATGCAATGAGTCAGCATCACCAATTTGCAGAGTTTGAAAAAAAAATAGAAAAATATCTTGCAAAATGGCATATTAACGGTGCTTCAATTGCCGTTGCGCAAAAAGGTCAGTTAATCTATGCCAAGGGATTTGGCTATGCAGATATAACTAATCGTTTGCCTGTAGAGGCCTATCATACTTTTCGGGTTGCTAGTGTGTCAAAACTCATTACAGCTACTGCTATTATGAAGTTAGTAGAGGAGGGGCGCCTACAGTTTAATACACAAGTGTTTGGTAATGAAGGAGTGTTGAATGACTCTATGTTTCTTCAGATAAAAGACCCTCGAGTATTGCAAATTACCGTGAAGCACTTACTTGAGCATTCTGCTGGCTGGAACACTCGCTATGGCGATGTGCCTTTTATGAATAAATTTATTGCAGAAGAACTGGGTATTGCGCCTCCAGTTCGTGTTGATGATGTTATTTGCTTTACCTTAAGCAAGGGCTTACATTTTAATGTTGGCACACACAGTTCGTATTGTAATATTGGTTATGTTGTATTGGGGCGAATCATCGAACAAATAACCAATATGCCTTACGAGAAGTTTGTACAAGAGGCTGTATTAACTCCAATGGGAATAACAAATATGTATATTGGTAAGAGTTATTCAAATCAGTTGGACAAAAATGAAGTGTGCTATTATGACGTAGAAGCAGCACGCTTAGTCCCAGCTTTTGATGATTTTGATACACAAGTTCCTCGTTGTGATGGAGGTTATAATATGTCAGTGCTAGGAGCTGCTGGTGGCTGGGTTGCTTCTCCTGCATCCCTTTTGCGCTTTGTCGCTTGCTTAGATACTGCTAATGCAGTTCCCAATATTTTGCCCGATAGTTTAATATCCAATATGGTGCGCAATGACTCTGGATTTGACCCCCTTGGCTGGCGTATGGTAACAGAACATAAATATTTGCGTACAGGCACGCTTGCAGGCACATCGGCAGTTATTACACATGAAATTGGAGGTGTAACTTGGGCTTTTGTAACCAATACAAGTTCATGGAAGGGCGCAGAGTTCTCATTTTATGTTGAAAAGTTTATGAATAAATTGCTCACAGCTCAGTTGCCGCAGTGGAGCACTAATGTTGATTTATACAAAAAACAAGTTTATGTTGACACACTTGCACTCTATTCGAGTACGCTTTAATGAAGTGGATTCAATGGGTATTGTTTATCATGGCAATTACCCTCCCTACTTAGAAGAGGCCCGCACTGAGATGTTGCGTAGTTTGGGTATTTCTTATGTTCAAATTGAACAAAATGGAATTATGATGCCTGTGATAGAAATGAATTTCAAGTATATTGCCCCCGCACGGTATGATGATGTTTTGACTATCTCTACAACACTACTTGAAGTGCCTCAAGGAGCGCGAGTTACCTTTCATTATCAAATACTCTCTTCAGAGCAAAAGTTACTTAATGAGGCATTTGTTGTATTGGCCTTTATGGATAGTAAAACAAGACGTCCATGTCGTATTCCTCTCATGTTGCAGGAAAAAATTGCTGCTGCATTTGACCAAAAGGAGAATGTAGTTGATGTTCATGGATAAAAATCATCATCCTTTTTATTTTCTTCAAAAAAAAACAGTACATTCGTAAGTTTTTATTTTTTATTAATTTTTTTTGTGTATGAAAATATCGCATATCGAGCATATTGGCATTGCTGTAAAAAGTTTGAATGAAGCCATTCCCTATTACGAAAATGTATTAGGATTAAAGTGTTATAATATTGAGGAAGTTACTGACCAAAAGGTAAAGACTGCCTTTTTTATGGTGGGGCAAACTAAGATTGAACTCTTGGAAAGTACTTCTCCAGAAAGTCCAGTCGCAAAATTTATAGAGAAGAAAGGAGAAGGGGTACATCATATTGCATACGCAGTAGAAGGTGGACTCAATAGTGCCTTAACTGAGGTGGAAGTTAAAGGAGTGCAACTGATTGATAAACAGGCACGCAAAGGAGCCGAGGGTTTAAATATCGGTTTTCTTCACCCAAAATCTACACAAGGCGTGCTAACTGAGTTTTGTGAAAAGCCCTGCTAAAACAATAACAAACGTTAACTTACAATATCAAAATACAATGAGTACAGACCAAGAACAAATAATGGCATTGACCAGCCGTCGTGAAAAAGCACGCATTGGAGGAGGTCAAAAGAGAATTGATGCACAGCATCAAAAAGGAAAACTCACTGCAAGAGAGCGTGTCGCTCTTTTACTTGATGAGGGCAGTTTTGAGGAGTTTGACATGTTTGTGGAGCATCGCTGCACAAACTTTGGTATGGAGAAGGATACCTACATGGGTGATGGTGTAGTTACAGGTTGTGGGACTATTGATGGACGCTTGGTATATCTTTACTCACAAGACTTTACTGTATATGGCGGTTCGCTGTCTGAAACGATGGCAATGAAAATCTGTAAGGTGCTTGACCAAGCAATGAAAATGGGTGCTCCTGTTATTGGGATTAATGATTCGGGTGGAGCACGTATTCAAGAAGGTGTAAACGCTTTGGCTGGATATACTGAGATTTTTCAACGAAACATATTGGCATCGGGTGTAATTCCTCAAATTTCAGCAATATTTGGTCCATGTGCTGGTGGAGCGGTTTATTCTCCAGCTCTTACTGACTTCATTATTATGAAAAAAGAGACTGGTTATATGTTTTTAACTGGTCCAAAAGTAGTTAAAACAGTTACAGGAGAGGATGTTACGCAAGAACAATTGGGCGGAGCATCGGTGCATTCTGCCAAATCTGGAGTGTCGCATTTTGCCTCAGATACTGAAGAAGAAGCAATTGCTCTTATTCGCAAACTCGTGAGTTATTTGCCCCAAAATAATTTAGAAGAACCTCCTCTTGCAGTTTGTACAGATGCTATTGAACGTCAAGAAGAAGTATTAAACAGTATCATTCCCGAAAGTCCCAATAAGCCTTACGACATGTATGATGTAATAAAACTTATTGTTGATGGAGGTGAGTATCTTGATGTTCAGTCGTCTTTTGCTCCGAATATTATAACAGCTTTTGCACGATTTAATGGAATTTCGGTTGGTATTGTAGCAAATCAACCCAAATATTTGGCAGGAGTACTTGACATTAATGCATCTCGTAAAGCAGCTCGCTTTGTGCGCTTTTGCGATGCTTTTAATATTCCCATTGTAACTTTGGTTGATGTTCCTGGATTTTTACCTGGAACAGCACAAGAATATGGCGGAATTATTGTACATGGAGCAAAGTTGCTTTATGCTTATGGTGAGGCTACTGTGCCTAAAATAACAGTTACACTTCGTAAATCATATGGTGGTGCATATTGTGTGATGAGCTCAAAGCACTTGCGAGGTGATTTGAACTATGCTTGGCCGACCGCTGAAATTGCAGTAATGGGAGCGCAAGGAGCTATTGAAGTGCTTTACAATAAGGAAATAAAGAATGCTGAGAATCCTCAAGAAACAGCACAAGAAAAAGCAAACGAGTATGTTGAGAAATTTGCAAATCCATATAATGCCGCTCGTTATGGCTATATTGATGATGTTATTTTGCCACAAAATACACGCTTTAGAATTATTCGCGGTTTGCAGCAACTTGCCACAAAAAAGATGAGTAATCCTCCCAAAAAGCATGATAACTTGCCTTTATAATAATATTGGCAAATATTTATTATTAATTATGAGAAAAAAAATAATTCAACGCCTTTTTGTAGCAATTATATTAACATTTTGCTTGCCTGCTGTTTTTGCGCAAAAAACAAGTGATTTGCGCATCAATGAGATAATGGCAATTAATACCGATCATTATGTCGACGATTTTGGGGTACGTAGTGCATGGATTGAGGTTTTTAACTCATCATACGGTTCTATTGATATTGGTGGTTGTTATTTGAGTGATGATATCAATAATCTAAAAAAATACGTTATACCAAAGGGAGATGTGAAAACCCTTATTAAGCCACGTCAACATCTTGTTTTTTGGGCTGATAATAATCCTTCATACGGAACCTTTCATCTTAATTTTAAGTTGAATAATGTTGGTTTTTTTGTGCTAACAAGTAGTGATGGGCATACAATTATTGATAGTGTAACTTTTCCTCTTCAATCGGCCAATGTTAGTTATGCTCGCAATGAAGATGGTGCAGGCGTGTGGGAATTTGAGGAAAATGCAACGCCTAGCACTAACAATAAATTAATTCAACTTGAGGCAGCCAATGAGCGTTTCTTACAATACGATCCCTTTGGTATTGCAATGGCACTTACGGCAATGAGTGTCGTATTTACAGCATTATTTGCGTTGTTTTTGATATTCAAATTATTAGCGAAAATTTTGAATTTTCGCTTTAGAAAAAAGAGTTCAACATCTGTAATTACTGCTATTTCAGATAATGCGAAAACAGAGCCCGTTGCGGGGGCAGTATATGCTGCAATTGTAGCAGCAATGGAGATGTATCACCGCGAAGTCTCAGAATTAGAGTCTAATGTATTGACAATTAATCGTGTTGCAAAAGCATATTCACCTTGGAGTTCAAAATTTTATGGGCTTCGCAAGAATCCTTCAAAAAAATAAATTATATTTTTAAATATGAAAGAATACAAAATAACAATTAATGGAAATGACTATAACGTTGCTATTAAGGAGACTGATGGCTATATAAGTGACGTAGAGGTTAATGGAGATGCTTATCATGTTGAAATTGAACGTCCTGTAGCAACAGTGAAAACCCCTAAATTAGTTCAAGTTGCAAATATTCCATCAACAGATTCGCATCAGGCAATTGCTAAGACTGTACCTCCAGGAGCATCTGATGCTGTTAAATCTCCACTGCCAGGTGTGGTATTAGAAATACTTGTGAAAGAAGGAGATACTATTGCCGTTGGACAGAAGTTAATGGTACTAGAAGCAATGAAAATGGAAAATAGCATTGAGTCTACTTGTGTAGGAAAAGTATTGGCGATAAAGGTTCGTCAAGGAGAGTCGGTACTTGAAGGGGCAGAATTGCTAAGCATTGGTTAAACTATGAGCGACTTACTTGGTTTTTTAGGCGAAAATCTGCAGCAGTTTTTTGCTTATACAGCGTTTTCTTACATCACTTTTGGACACGTAGTGATGATACTCGTCGGACTTATTTTTTTGTATTTAGCAATACGATACGATTTTGAACCGATGCTTCTTGTTCCAATTGGATTTGGAGTTTTGATTGGTAATATTCCATTTTTGGAGGGATTGCGTATTGGAATTTATGAAGAGGGCTCTGTGCTTAATTTGCTCTATTTTGGAGTAATGCAAGGTATTTATCCGCCGCTCATATTTTTGGGTATTGGTGCTATGACAGACTTTTCAGCACTTATATCTAATCCAAAATTGATGTTAGTTGGAGCAGCGGCACAGTTGGGGATTTTTGCAGCCTATATGGCATCTTTATTTCTAGGGTTTATGCCCAATGAGGCTGGCACAATTGCGATTATCGGCGGAGCTGATGGTCCAACGGCTATTTTTTTGGCCTCTCGTCTTGCACCACATTTAATGGGTGCCGTTGCAATTTCAGCATACTCTTACATGGCTTTAGTACCCGTTATTCAGCCACCTATAATGCGTTTGCTTACGTCAAATAAAGAGCGACTTATTCGTATGCGACCACCTCGTGCTGTGTCTCACTTAGAGAAAGTGTTGTTTCCTATTGTTGGCTTATTACTTACGTGTTTAGTTGTACCTTCTGGATTACCCTTATTGGGGATGTTGTTTTTTGGTAACCTTTTGAAAGAAAGTGGTGTAACCCGTAGATTGGCAGAAACTGCTCGTGGTCCACTTATTGATATTGTTACTATTTTGATTGGTCTCACAGTAGGTGCATCAACTCAAGCGACAACTTTTTTGACCGCAAACTCAATTCTTATTTTCGGTTTAGGTGCTGCTGCATTTGTTGTTGCTACATTTGGAGGAGTTATATTTGTCAAATTCATTAATTTGTTTTTGAAAGAGGGTAATAAGATAAATCCTCTTATTGGGAATTCTGGAGTTTCTGCAGTTCCTGATTCTGCTCGTGTCTCACAAGTCGTAGGCTTGCAGTATGATAAGTCAAATCACTTACTTATGCACGCTATGGGGCCAAATGTAGCTGGAGTTATTGGTAGTGCTGTCGCAGCAGGAATTTTGCTCGGATTTTTATCGTAAGTATTACAAATTCTTAATAGAGATATTGATGAAAGATAATATTGAAGCACATAAGACCTCAAATGAGGAACTAGACTTGCTTGAAATAGTGAAAGTAATGGCTAATTGGGTGAGTAATACTTTTTGGTTTCTTACGGCCTTTTTTGTTCGTAGATTTTTCTGGCTATTAGGGAGTGTTTTTTTTGGGGTTATAGTTGCTTTTGGAATTTACTATACTTTGCCTTCAAAGGACTACAACTCTAGTGCTATCATTGTTTCTAACTCTATAGAGAGTTCGGTGGCTATTGAACTTTTGGAGCAGTTAAATAATGTTTTGCTCGAAAATCCAGAGGAGTTAGTTTCTATGTCTCAAATGTCAGTAGAAGAACTAAAAAAAATTAAAAAAATTCATGGATATTATGGAT
Source organism: Bacteroidales bacterium (assembly GCA_051658505.1). GTDB lineage: Bacteria > Bacteroidota > Bacteroidia > Bacteroidales > UBA932 > JAITMY01. The sequence goes on from JBOFMS010000039.1 coordinate 13,086, forward strand.
ACTCGGTACAGAAGAAAGAAATACCTTTTGTTTATACGAGAAATCCTAATGCTGAAATTAAAATTGCAGATAAGCAGTTACAGCAAGCAGTTAAGTCTAATCGATATTTTAAGGTAGAGGTCGTTACTACTGAAGCGGGAGCCGCAGCAGCAATTGAGGATGTATTTCAAAAGTATCTTTTGAGTTTGGAGTATGTTAAGAAGATGAATGCTTTGCGTAGTAAACAAATACAAGAACAATTAGTGAGCGTGGAGCAGGAACTTACTTATTTACACCGAGCATTTGAAGGATACTTGAAAAACGAAGGACCAAAGTCAAATAAAATTTTACTTGGAGATGATACGAAAAGTGAGATTTCTGCTTTGCAGGAGTGTTTATTGTCTGCTGAGAAAAGAAAAAGAGAACTTGAGGAATTGCAACTTTTGCAGCAAGAAGGTATTTTGTCATTTGTGTCAGATTTTTCAATGAATGATACGCCCTCAACGAGTTTACTCTGGTATTTGCTTATTAGTGTCTTATCCTCTCTTGGAGTAATGATCACAGTTCTCTTTTTTATGCATAATAAGGCAAAACTGCAACTTGCTTTGAATAAATAATAATCTGTTTACTTGCTCAGTATGAAAATAGCACTTGTGGGATATGGTAAGATGGGGCAAGAAATTGAAGTTATTGCTCGTGAACGTGGACATCAAATATCGCTTATAGTTGATTTTAGTAATCGTGCAGATTTGAATGCTGAAAAACTTGCAGATATTGATCTTGCCATTGAGTTTACCTCTCCTGAAACTGCATATGAAAATTTAACCACTTGTTTGTCGACAGGCACTCCAGTAGTATGTGGCTCCACAGGTTGGCTATCTAAAATGGAGGATGTAAAGAGGTGTTGCTCTGCGAATAACTCAGCCTTTTTTTATGCTTCAAATTACAGTTTAGGAGTTAATCTTTTTTTTAGATTGAATCAGCATCTTGCTCGAATGATGAGTAAAGTTGCGGATACTTACCATGTTGCGCTAGAGGAGGTACACCATACAGCTAAAAAGGATGCTCCAAGTGGAACTGCAATTACGCTTGCTGAAGGGATTTTGGAGGAAATGCCAAATTATTCTAATTGGGCATTACAGCCGAATGTAGTTGAAGGAGAAATACCGATAGGGGCTATTCGTAGAGATCCAGTTCCGGGTACACACTCTGTTATATATGATAGCGACATAGATACTATTACTATTACACATGAAGCAAAAAATCGTAAGGGATTTGCTCTTGGAGCAGTTTTGGCAGCCGAATTTTTAATAGGTAAGCAAGGGTGTTTTGGAATGGACGATTTACTAAAGTGGATGTAGAGATAGATATTATCTCTATTTGGGTTCTTCAATTTAATAGACTAGATTTTCTAGTTGTTTTTCCATTTTTTATAATATAATGATTTACTTTCTTTCGATTTTACGCAATAAATGGTTTAAGTTTGGACTTTACGCATCACTCTATTTGTTATGGGTGATTTGGCTGAGTAACTATTGGTTCTTAGTGGGGCTTCCAATTATTTTTGATATTTATATTAGTAAAAAGGTGCGTTGGGGCTTTTGGAAGCCAAGAAAAGACATAGATGGTCAGCGTAAAAAGGATGTTGTTAATTTGATTTTGGAGTGGGTTGATGCCATTATTTTTGCAGTAATAGCCGCCTCATTTATTCGGTTATTTTTTATTGAGGCTTATACTATTCCTACTTCATCTATGGAAAAAACTATGATGGTGGGCGACTATCTTTTTGTAAGTAAGTTTGCGTATGGCCCAAAAATTCCCAATACTCCACTTTCTTTTCCTTTAGTACATCACACACTTCCTTTTACTCAGTATACTCCCTCGTTTGTTGAGTGGATTAGAAATCCATATCGAAGACTTAAGGGATATAGTCGTCTTAGGCGCAATGATATTGTGGTGTTTAATTTTCCAGAGGGAGATACTGTGGTTGCAGAGCGTCAGAATGAAAGTTATCACAGCCTTGTAAGGCAGTATGGTCGTGAAAATATTTGGAATAACTATAAAGTTTTGGTGCGTCCTATCGACAAGCGCGAGAACTACATTAAGCGCTGTGTCGCTATTGCAGGAGATACATTGCAGATTGTAAATGGGCAACTGTATATTAACGGTGATCAGGTTCCTGATTTTGAAAAGATGGAGTATAACTATTTTGTGCAAACAAGCACAGGTCCCATTAACTCGAAAGTACTTGATAGGTTTGATATTCCTAAGGCAGACAGAATGTATAGTGCACAACATAGTACCTATGAAATTCCGTTGACAACAAAGGATGTGAGTAATATTGAACAAGTTTCAAGTGTTGTGAATATTCAGAGACGTAATAGTGCTTATTCAGAGGCTTATTATAGTAGAACTTTTCCACAACAAATGAAGTTAAGTTGGACAGAGGATAATTATGGACCAATTTATATTCCTAAGCGAGGTGTTACAGTTTCTTTAGACTCTCAGTCAATTCATTTTTATCGACGTATAATTACTGTATATGAAGGTAACTCTCTCGAAGAATATGATGGCAAGTTTTTATTGAATGGTAAAGAGGTGAGTACATATACCTTCAAAATGAACTATTATTGGATGATGGGAGATAATCGTCACAATTCTTTGGATTCTCGCTTTTGGGGTTATGTGCCAGAAGACCATATTGTTGGTCGTGCATCATTTATTTGGTTCTCTTTAAGCCCTGATCGCAAATTTCCAACTAATATTCGTTGGAAAAGACTCTTTAGATTTGTGTAAATAAAAGCGGATTTGCTTATAATAGGCTTTTATCAGTAAAACTAAAATACTCTTTTTGACCAATGATAATATGGTCAATCAGTCTAATCTCTAAGGCAGTTGCTGCGATTTTAATCTTTTGCGTTAACTCTATGTCTTGTTGGCTAGGTTGCACCTGGTTCGATGGATGATTGTGAGCAATGGCTATTGAGTGTGCAAAATGGTCAAGACTACTCTTTAGGAGAAGGCGAATGTCAACTGTGGTTTTATCGATGCCTCCTTGTGCAATTTTACAGCAGTGCGTTATGTGTAATTTTGCATTAAGGGTTATCAACCAAACCTCTTCATGGGGTAGGTCTTGTAAATGAGGACGTATAAACTTTGCAAGTTCAGAACTTGTTTTTACAGAGGTTTTATCTGTATCTAACACTCCCTCTCTACGCTTACCTAATTCTAGGGCTGCAATAATACTAATTGCTTTTGCTGTGCCAATTCCTTTAATCTGCATAAGTTCTTTAAGACTCAATGTTCCTAACTTTTGTAGATTGTTTTGAGATAAGCATAGTACATGCTTTGCAAGTTCTACAGCAGTTTCTGTCTGACTGCCTGTTCCTATGAGTATGGCAAGCAACTCTGCATTTGTTAGAACTCTGGCTCCTTTATTTAGGAGTTTTTCGCGAGGGCGATCTTCTTCGGCCCAGTTTTTGATAGTAAGCATTCGATATATATAATTATTAATAGACAAATATACGTTTTTTTTGCAAGAGCTATTTTTTTACTTGCTTAATATTCAGTTTGTTAGTTTGCTATGTTAACTTTTTAGAGCTTTTTTTATAGACGAAAATGTGAATTGCTTACTTCTTGTATGTACCTTTGCATCGCTAAACAGAAAAATATTAGTATGTTAAAACAACCAAACACCTTGCAGGATTTACTTGTTAACAGTGTAAATGCCTTTGCAGGTCGTTCTTCTCTATCTTTTGTAGATGGGGAATCTATGAGTTATGAGCAATTTGGAGTTAAAGTAAAAGAAGTACAAGGTTTATTAGAGTCTTTATCGGTTAAATACGGCGATAAAGTGGCAATTTACAGTCAAAATATGCCTAATTGGGGCATAGTGTATTTTGCAGTTACATCAATGGGGGCTGTTGCAGTTCCTATTTTACCCGATTTTTCACCAGTAGAGGTTGAGAATGTACTGAAACATTCTGAAAGTAAGGTAGTATTTGTTTCAAGTCGCCTATTTCCTAAATTGGAAGCAATTGCAGACTTAAATGTTGAGAATAAGGTCATTCTTGAGTCTTTTCAAACTTTAGATGTTGCCGAATTGGTAAAGAGAGAGAGCCCCTCTTTGGAGTACAGGGTAAAGCCTGATGATTTGGCTGTGATTATTTACACTTCAGGTACTACAGGTAAAAATAAGGGGGTAATGTTATCGCATCACAATTTGTGCCAACAGTTACGAATGGTATATAATTTGCAGAAGGTAGAGAAAGATGACATTTTCTTATCGCTTTTACCACTTTCGCATACCTATGAAAATACATTAGGTCTTCTTTTGCCCATTATGTGTGGTGCTGCAGTATATTATTTAGACAAAGTACCTACGCCTGCTGTTTTATTGCCAGCTGTGGCAAAGATTCGTCCTACGCACATGCTTACTGTGCCAATAATTATTCAAAAAATCTTTAGGAATAAGATATTGCCTCAACTTACTGCTACACCTTTGATGCGGTTGCTTTATAGCCTTGCTCCAATGCGTAAATTGATGCATCGCAAGGCTGCTCAAAAACTATACGCAACCTTTGGCGGAAATCTTAAATTCTTTGGAATTGGTGGTGCAAAGTTAGATGCAGTAGTAGAGCGGTTTTTGATTGAAGGAAAGGCTTTTCCTTATGCTATTGGTTATGGACTTACAGAGACTGCGCCTCTTCTTGCAGGAGCTAATCCTTCGATGGTAAAACTTCAATCAACAGGACCTGCATTGGATGGAGTTTCGATGAGGTTGAATGAGCCTGATAAAACTACTGGCATTGGTGAGATTTGGGTAAAAGGCGCAAATGTTATGCGTGGTTACTATAAAGATACAGCAATGACTGCAGAGGTGTTTTCTAATGACGGTTGGTTTAAAACTGGAGATTTAGGAGTATTTGACAAACAAGGTAATTTGTTTATTAAAGGGCGATTGAAGAATGTCATTTTAGGAGCAAGTGGAGAGAATATCTATCCAGAAGAGATTGAATCAGTCATTAACAACTTTCGTTTTGTAACAGACTCATTGGTAGTAGAGAAAAAAGGACGATTGGTTGCAATGGTGCGCTTTAACCACGAAGAGTTAGAAGCAAAATTAGAGGAGTTGCGTATAGAGGTAGGCTATTACTTGGAGGAGTTGAAGGTAGAGTTACAGAACTATGTTAACTCTCAAGTTAATCGCTTCTCACAGATTGCTGTAGTTGAGGCCTTAACTATTGACTTTGAAAAAACATCAACTCAAAAAATTAAGCGTTACCTATACGTGTAGTATTAGATGATTTGTTTGTGATAAAAGCACCTTTCAGTAAGTTCTGAAAGGTGCTTTTTTTGTATCCTCTGTAAGGTTTCGATATTACCTGTTGAGTATATGTCGTATTGTCCATAAGACGTATTCTCATTTAGTAGATGCGCATTGCTAAGTAAGCGTTGCGTTTGTAATGCTATTGCAGGCGCAGGGTTTAGTAAGGCAATCTTACCTTTAGTAATGCTTTGTATTGTACGCTCTAAAAAAGGATAATGGGTGCAGCCTAATACTAATTCATCAACCTCATGGTTTAGCATTGTTTGTAGATGCTTTGAGAGGAGAGTGTGTGCCTCTGGCGAGTCCTCTTGTCCATTTTCAATAAGTTCAACTAAGCCCTCGCCCACAGTAAGGTGAACGTTGATATTGGAGGCATACTGTGCTTTAGTACTATTAAAGAGGCGACTTTGTAGTGTGCCAGCTGTGGCTAAGATACCAATATTGCGAGTTTGAGTTTGTAGTGCTGCAGGTTTTACGGCAGGCTCGGTTCCCACAAATGAGATGTGAGGAAAACGCTGCCTTAGACTATCAATGGCAGCAGCAGTAGCAGTATTGCACGCCACTACTATTATTTTACTCCCTTTTTGTAGTAAGTCATCTACAATATTTAGGGATAGTTGTAATACCTCTTGAGGGCTGCGAGAGCCATAGGGACAATGTGCTTCATCGCCAATATAGCAGATGTTTTCTTGAGGGAGTAGTGCTGCTAACTCTTTCAGTACAGATAAGCCGCCAACACCAGAGTCAAATATACCAATAGGATTATTCCTCATTTTGTAGAAAAAACAATTACATTTGCACACAAAGTTATGCATCTTTTTTACATTCCACCGATAGGCACATCAAGTTATTACACTTTGAGTGAAGACGAGTCTAAGCACTGTGTGCGAGTGCTGAGGCTTGAGGTAGGCGATACTATTTACCTTGCTGATGGCAATGGTACGTTGCACACAGCCGTGATTGAAGATGCGCATACTAAACGTTGTGTAGTCCGTATAATACATACTCAGCATGATTTTGGTAGAGCTTGTTATAGATTACACTTAGCCGTTGCGCCCACCAAAAACATTGAGCGTTATGAGTGGTTTTTAGAAAAAGCGACGGAGATTGGTGTTGATGAGATTACTCCAATCATTTGTAAGCACTCAGAGCGTAAGCAAGTAAAGCCTGAACGCTTGGAGAAGGTAATCATTGCAGCAGCCAAACAGTCCTTAAAGGCTTATTTGCCAAAATTGAATGTAGCACAATCCTTTGAGAGTTTCATGCAACAGCCATTATCTGCCAAAAAGTGTATTGCGCACTGTGCCGAAGGAGACAAACTGCAACTTCAGCATTATGTTTTGCCTCAAGAAAACGCATTGATAATGATTGGACCTGAGGGTGACTTTAGTGCGCAAGAAATTGAGCAAGCAAAGGCATTGCATTTTACAGAGGTAAGTTTAGGTAATAGTCGACTGCGTACCGAAACAGCTGCTGTGGTAGCAGCCTGCACTATGGCGGCTAAAAATGATGCCTAAGCCCCATTAAAGTTGCTTGGGAGGTAAGAGAGTGCTTGCATTACCTCCATTGCGCTGTATCTCACGTATGATGGTCGAACTTACAAAATCATATTGAGGAGTAGCCAGCAGAATCACCGTATCGAGACTTGGCATAAGGTGCCTATTGGCGTTTGCTATGGCTTGTTCGG
>JBOFMS010000040.1:0-7924 GCA_051658505.1 Bacteroidales bacterium
CGACTATATACAATGCTCAAAATATCATTTTGATATAATGTTCCCGCAGGCATATTTAGTTCAAAGCCATTCCGCTCAAAGTGGTTTGCTTCGTTCCATTGCAAGACACTTGCATATTTATAATCACGTCTTACCTTAGGAGCACTTTTTTGTTTTGCCCAAAACTTGAGCTCCGACACATTCCTTGCATCATCCTTTAGTACAAGTCGCACAGTCGCTGTTTCTCCCTCACGTAGATGAATTACCCCTTGTGCCTCATCACAACCCACAAACTCCAATGGGTTATTCGGAGAACAATACAACTGCACCAATTTAGTGTAAGCCAATTTTGGACTCGCAAAATCCAACATCGCATTAACGTAGCGAGTTTCATTAAAATTGAACTTGTTAAGCGTATAGCCAAACACTCGCTTGTTGTTGACAAACAATTCGCACTCACTCACCCCAAAAACCTTGCTACTGCCTGTAATTTGATCCATCATTGCCACGCCTAAAAGTGCAGGAGCATTTAGTAAAACAGTGTCACCACTGTCAAGGTATAGCCCCTTGCCCTTCCCTTTGATAGCAATGCTTTGTCGCAACTGTACGATAGGCAACTGCTCAAGAGTGTCAAATCCATACACATAAAGTTTTGCTGCCATTGGAGGCGTATTGTCTGGAATTTTATAGATACCCTCTTGTATTACATTTATCGGCTGTTGATGGCGGTCTCTAATTTCAAAGTGCAAATGTGGACCAAATGACCTTCCACTGTTCCCCGCATAAGCAATCAATTCTCCTTGCTGTAAAGGAAACTGTTGAGGACTTAGTGCTAAATCCACCGTAAATGATTTTTTTTTATACTGTTGCGCCTTAACCCAACTACTAATCTTAGGGATAAAAGACATCAAATGTGCATATACCGAAGTTGTGCCATTGGGGTGTGTTATGTATAATGCCTTTCCGTAGCCATCAGGACGTACTACAATACGTGAAACATATGCCTTGGCTATTGCGTAAACAGGTGCGCCCTCTACTTGCCCAATTCTAAAGTCAATCCCCGAATGAAAGTGATTGCTGCGTAACTCTCCAAAGTTGGCGGAAATATCCAACGAGCGTTTAAGTGGAGGGGCATAGTAGTTGCTATTGATTGTTTGAGAGTACGACAACTGAACAAACAGTAAAAACACAAACAAACATATTTTGTGTGAACTGTAAATTCTTGGAATAATAGTAAAGAAAAACTGCATTGACGACCGTGTAATTTGCTTGCAAAAATAAGCACATTTGTGCGCTGTTGCAACAAAAAACCAATGTAATAGAAAAGTTTTGCAAACAATAAAAAAAAAATTACCTTTGTGCGCGAGGTTAGTCAGGTTCAAAGAAAGCCTCAATGCTTTTGGACGAAATATGTATGAATCAAGAGTTGGAAAAGGTTTTAGATACTTTAAATAGTAAGTTTGAGCGGTTGGTATCGTTGTGTGAGAGAACACGAGTACAGCGAGACCAATTGAAGATAGAAAACACAAAGTTAGTAGAGGAAAGTACAGAGCAAAAAAGACTTCTTGAGGAGTTAGAAGAAAAGCAAAAAAAAATGCTTGTAACTCAAGCCTTTGTTGGTAGTGCTCAAGGACACAGCGACGAGGCAAAAGAGAAAATAAGCAAAATTGTGCGAGAAATAGACAAGTGTATTCTGTTGCTAAATAGATAAAAGGTTGTTTGAAACAAATTGTGGAAGAAAAGTTATCCATACGAGTTGCCCTTGGAGACCGCTACTATGCCTTAAAGATAGTGCCTAGCGAAGAAGAGAAAATACGAAAAACCGCTGCACAGATTAACGAAAAAGTGCAACAATATCGTAAGCAATTTGTGGTAGGTAAGGATATGCAAGATTGGTTATCTATGGTGTGCTTATTTTTTGCCCTTAAAGAGGCGGAAAGTCAAGCCTCTCAAGAAGAATCAACACATCTTGAGAGCCTCCAGAATTTAGAACGGAAGTTGACGGAATATTTAGATTATGCAGGAGAGGACGTATAGAGTAATACACTGTTTAAAAACGTTCTTTATATTAAAAGCCTTTATCGCGCAAGCTTTCAGTACTCGTTGCGAAAACCAACATTTTTAACATTGAAGTGATAAACGCGAGCAACCCAAAACAGGCCTCAACTCTCTTTGAGAGTCGTCATTACAATATGGCGCAGTGGACGTTTACCTTGCTCGGTAACTTCATCCATACTATCGTGGGTTTTCGTCAACCCTACGCTGAAAGCTTGTTTTTTATAAAATAGTTTAATCATATATAATTACATATCATGAATATATCACTTATACTGACATTCTTTGGAGCAGTCCTCATAGGAGGAGTACTCTCATACCTTACTCTTTACTTCTTGATGAGCAAAAAAAATAAATTGCATTTGAAAGAGGCAGAGGCAGAGGCAGAACTCATAAAAAAAGAAAAACTACTGCAAGCAAAGGAGAAATTTCAAGAATTAAAGGCTGAGCATGAGCGCACTATCAATGAGCGTAACAGCAAAATGTCGCAGGCTGAAAATCGCATTCAGCAAAAAGAAACTAGCCTTAATCAGCGCATTGAGGAGAATACTCGTAAAAAGCAGGAGTTGGAAAGACAAAGCGAAAGTTTGTTGCATCAAAATGAGGTGGTAAAAGCTCGCATGGAAGAAATGGAAAAGGCTCGTCGTCAACATATTCAAAAGTTAGAAACGATTGCTAGCATGAGTGCAGAAGAGGCTAAGAATGTATTAGTCGAGAATATGAAGGCAGAGGCAAAAACACAAGCAATGTCTTACATAAACGAGGTGGTTGATGAGGCGAAAATGGCAGCAGGAAAAGAGGCAAAACGCATTGTGTTGCAAACTATTCAGCGTGTAGCAACTGAGATTTCAGTGGAAAACTCGGTTACTATTTTTCATATTGAAAATGATGAAGTAAAAGGACGTATTATTGGTCGTGAGGGGCGTAATATACGAGCTTTGGAGGCTGCTACAGGAATGGAGATTGTGGTAGATGACACTCCTGAGTCAATTGTGATTTCTGGATTTGACCCAGTGCGTAGAGAAATTGCTCGTCTATCCTTGCATCAACTTGTAACTGATGGTCGTATTCACCCTGCTCGTATTGAGGAGGTTGTGTCTCGTGTAAGTGCACAAATAGAAGATGAAATAGTAGAAACTGGTAAACGTACTACTATTGATTTGGGCATACATGGTTTGCATCCTGAGTTGATTCGTCTTATTGGTAGTATGCGTTATCGTTCATCGTATGGACAAAATTTATTGCAGCACTCGCGTGAAACTGCAAACCTATGCTCCATCATGGCTACTGAGTTAGGGCTTAACGCAAAAGTAGCAAAGCGTGCAGGTTTGTTACATGATATTGGAAAAGTGTCAACTGAAGATCCTGAACTTCCCCATGCTATTTTGGGTATGCGAATTGCCGAAAGGTGCAAGGAGCGACCAGATGTTTCTAATGCTATTGGAGCTCACCATGATGAGGTAGAAATGACCTCACTAATTGCACCGATTGTACAAGTGTGTGATGCTATTTCGGGGGCACGTCCTGGAGCACGCCGAGAGGTAGTAGATTCTTATATCAAACGTTTGAAGGAATTGGAAAGTTTGCCACTTACATTCCCTGGTGTAGTAAAAACTTATGCTATACAAGCAGGTCGTGAACTACGTGTAATTGTAGGAAGTGACAAGGTGAGTGATCAAGAAGCAGAAACTATTTCGGCAGAAGTGGCTAAGAAAATTCAAGATGAAATGACCTATCCTGGGCAAGTAAAAATCACGGTTATTCGTGAAACTCGTGCTGTGAATTACGCAAAATAAAGAGTAATGTTTGCCGCTACATTTACAGATAGCGTGCTTTTGGTGGTCGCTTTGATTTTATTTGCAAGTGTTATTGCAAGTAAAACCTCTTTTCGTGTGGGTATTCCCACACTTTTTTTCTTTTTAATAATTGGGATACTTGCAGGGCATGAGGGCATTGTTGGCATTGAGTTTGATAATCCTAGGATTGCACAGTTTATAGGCATTGTCGCTCTTAACTTTATCCTTTTTGTCGGTGGGTTTAATACGCACTATCGAGAGGTGCGTCCTGTTATTGTTCATAGTGCGCTACTATCTTTATTAGGAGTGCTATTTACTACAACCTTTATTGGCGTTTTTGTGTGGTGGTTTTTACCTTCTTTCTCTTTGATAGAGGGTATGCTTTTGGGAGCTATTGTATCATCAACTGATGCTGCCGCTGTATTTTCAGTATTGCGTTCTCGTCAATTAGAATTGAGGGGAGGCTTGCGGCATATTTTAGAGTTTGAGAGTGGCAGTAATGATCCTATGGCATATATCTTGACCATTACTTTTTTAAGTTTGTTAATGCACCCAGAAGAAAGCCTTTTTGCAAAAATTCCTATGGTGTTGCTGCAGTTGGTTATTGGCTTAGCGGTTGCTCTTGCAGTGGGCTGGATAGGCAAGAGGGTTATTAACCGTGTACGCTTAGAGTCTGACTCACTATATGTGGTGTTGTTTATTGCCTTTATATTCTTTGCTTACGCTTTGGCAGATATTGCTTACGGTAATGGATTTTTGGCGGTTTATGTTTTTTCGCTGTATTTGGGCAATCAAAAATTGATTCATAAGCGTGCTACTGCAAAGTTTTTTGATGGTATTGCGTGGATAATGCAAATTACAATCTTCATTACTTTAGGTTTGTTAGTGTATCCTAGTAAAATTGTTCCGATTGTTGGAGTGGGGGTTGCCATTGCTGCATTTATTATGTTTATAGCACGTCCGCTAAGTGTATTTTTATGCTTAACTCCACTTAAAGTGCCTTGGAATAAACAGTTGTTTGTGTCGTGGGTGGGATTGAAAGGGGCTGTGCCTATTGTATTTGCCACCTATCCATTAGTAGCAGGAATAGACAAGGCCGACACCATCTTCAACATTGTGTTTTTTGTATCAGCCATTTCTGTTTTGGTGCAAGGTACTACGCTTTCTCCTGTTGCCAAATGGCTCAAGGTAACACAGCCATTTAAGCGCAAGCGCAATATTTTCATCGATTTGGAGGTGACAGAACAAGAGGATGTAAAGTCACGATTTGTTGAGGTAAAAATGCCAAAAGATTCACCTGCTTTAGGTATTTCTTTAGTCGAGTTGAGTTTGCCCCAACGTGCTGTAATCTCCTTTATTATTCGTGATGGGCACTATATCACTCCAAAAGGGGGCACTTGCTTAGAGAAAAACGATAAAGTGCTTGTGGCTGCCGAAGATGCAACAAGTATGCTCAATGCTTTAGAAAAGCTTGGAGTGCAAGACCAAGTCGATTGGCTGTAATATACTTTAACGGCAAAGAATCTTGTTTGGCTCTTAGTCTTTCCTTGCAATTATATTCCATACTGTATTTGCAGCAGTTTGCGAGGGTAGCAAATTGCTTGGTTGTAATTTTGCAAATTGCGCTTTAGCTTCTATCATTTGAGTTTGTAGAGCCGTTTTATCATTTATCATCTCCAATGCTTTTTGCGCAATATACTCTGCTTTACATTTTTCAATTGTAAATTCAGGGATAATTTCTTTATCTGCTAAGATATTGATAAGGTTTGCAAATTTTATCTTAACCAAAATATGGGTTAATGCGTTGGTCAGTTTATTAAATGTGTAGGCAATTAGGTGCGGGGTGTCGCAACTGGTTAACTCCAATGACACTGTGCCTGAAGCAGCCAAAGCAAAGTCTGATGCGCTGAATGCGCTATATCGCTCGCTGCCCTGCACTATTGTGTAGGGTATTTGCAAGGGTGCAAAGTGCTGTTCAACTTGGCTTGAGAGGACCTTTACTGTGGGCAAAATCAGGTGAATATTTGGGTATTTCTTTGCAATGATTTGAATTGCTTTTACAAAAATGGGAGCAAGTCGATGCACTTCACTTTGCCTACTGCCACATAGTATACAAAGGTTGAGGCGGTCTTTTTCTTCGCAAAGTTGGTATTTCTTTGCAAATTCTGTGCGAGTTAGGCGGGTTTGATTTGCTGTTTCGATGACAGAATGTCCTACAAAAGTGCAGGCTAAGCCGTACTTTTCAAAATAAGCAGGTTCGTAGGGCAGTAGTGTCATAAGATGGTCAACCAATTTTGGCACTTTCTTGGCACGTCCTTTTTTCCATGCCCACACCTGTGGTGCTACATAATGTATCTTGGGGATTTTGCAGCCTCGTTTTTTTAGTCGCTTTAATACACTACTTACAAATCCCCAACTGTCAATGGTAACAATTGCATTTGGCTGTAGTCGTTCAATATCTTTTACGGTTTCATCAATACGTCGTAAAATATTGCGTAAGCGAGGTATTACCTCAAACAAACCCATTACCGAAATTTCAGCAATAGGAAAGAGGGTGCTCAATCCTTCAGATTGCATAACCTCTCCGCCAATGCCTGCAAAGCAAACTTCGGGGTGTTGTTCGCGCAATGCTCTCATTAGTCGTGCTCCCAATAAATCGCCAGAGGGCTCACCTGCTATAATGTAAATACAAGTAGACATTGAATTAGATGAAGTAGCGAAAGATGCCCTTATGCCAACCAAGTTTTTACCTCATCAATGGAGGGATTGGCAAGTCCCATTTTGTGTTTTTTGTTCATTCCACAAAGGTCGTTAAATAACTTTCCTGCACTAACTTTTTTAAGAGCATCAAGGGTAAAGTAGCCCATTTTTTGAATCACAGGAATCCAATCTGTAGGTACGCCAACTGCCTCAAATACGCTGCTGTCATCTTTTAGCAGTTTTTTCTCGGGGCGCATTTGTGGAAAGAATAGTACATCTTGTATTGAATGTGAATTGGTCATCACCATTGCCAATCGGTCGATACCCATACCTAATCCTGCTGTGGGCGGCATACCATACTCTATGGCTTGTAAAAAGTCCTCATCAAGAAGCATTGCCTCTTCATCGCCACGCTTGGCAAGTAATAATTGTTCTTCAAAACGTTGACGTTGGTCGATGGGGTCATTAAGTTCGGAGTAAGCGTTACAAATTTCCTTACCGTTACAAATGGCTTCAAAGCGTTCTACCAGACCTTTTTTAGAGCGGTGCTTTTTGGCTAATGGCGACATCTCTTCGGGGTAGTCGGTAATAAAGGTGGGTTGTATAAGTTGTGCTTCGCAGCATTCTCCAAAGATTTCATCAATTAGTTTACCCTTTCCCATACTTGGGTTTACCTCTATACTTAGTTTTTGGGCAGTGGCACGCAGTTCATCCTCATTCATTTGCGACACGTCAATTTTGGTAAAGTGTTCAATGGCCTCAAACATTGTAAAGCGTTTCCATGGGCGTTTGAAGCTGATAAGATTGTCTCCTACCTGCACATCGGTTGTGCCGTGTAGGTCAAGTGCAATTTTCTCAACCATTTCTTCAACAGTATTCATCATCCAATTGTAGTCTTTGTAGGCTACATACATTTCCATTTGGGTAAACTCAGGATTATGGAAACGGCTCATACCTTCGTTACGAAAATCTTTGGCAAACTCATACACTCCGTGAAATCCCCCTACAATTAGTCGTTTGAGGTATAGTTCATTCGCAATACGTAGGTAAAGAGTAGTGTCTAAGGTATTATGGTGAGTTTTGAAAGGACGAGCAGCAGCACCCCCATAGAGAGGTTGTAAAACAGGGGTTTCCACCTCAAGTAGTCCACAGGTTTTGTTCAAGAACTCACGCATAGAGTTGATGAGTTGGCTGCGTTTAATAAAGGTATCACGTACGTGAGGATTAACCACTAAGTCAACATAACGTTCACGGTAGCGTTTTTCGGGGTCGGTAAAAGCATCGTACACTTGTCCATCTTTCTCCTTTACAATAGGCAGAGGCTTGATAGATTTAGAGAGGAGAGTTAGTTCTTTGGCGTGTAGAGAGAGTTCGCCCGTTTGGGTGATAAATGC
>JBOFMS010000041.1:0-28254 GCA_051658505.1 Bacteroidales bacterium
GTGCTTTCACCTCCATGCCTACGGGAGGAAATGTCAAGCATTACCGAAGAGCAGTGCAAGATGTATAACCCTAAGGAGACAGAAGTCTTGCTAAAGAACTTTGTATCTAAATAATCTATACAAAAAAATAAGCGGAGCATATACTCCGCTTATTTTTTATACGTACTTATTATCTCAACTATCTACTTTTTAACGCAGCGTACTGAGACATTAAAGGAACTACTCATTTTTTGAGCGTATCTTCCTGAAAAAACAGCATCTACACTATTATAAATAGTGGTAATATAGAGTAAATCTCTCGTAGGATTCGCATTATCTGTACTACTTGTATTCGTTGCAGCAAAGGCAGCCTGTAAACCTCTAGAGCGAAAAATCCCATTACCAGCCACATCATTGTAATGACTCCATCCCGCAGGCAATATGGAAAAACCATATCTATCTTGCCCCGCATTGTCTCTCTCAAAATAAGACCACACTGCATTAGTATCTGAAGATGCAACTTGGGTAGTATTTGGATAAGTCCAACTTGGCGTGATGCCAGAATAATTAACTTTACTTCCAGTTAACGTAACATTAGGGGCAGTACTAGTGCCCTTAAGATCTCTAAAGAGAGAAGAGTAGGCAATAGTATCTGTTGCAACATTCATGATATGTTTGCAGGGAGAAGAACCATTAGTCCCATTATTAGGACAACCATTTCCTCCCTTATACTCTACAAGATTAAACATCTTTCCCCAGTCAAAACGAGATGGCACGACCCAACCCTCTGGACAAACTCCACGATGCGTACTTGTTGCAACCATATTTGTATAGGACGGCAAATCACTTGGGCGACTAGCATCATTTGCACTAAGTGCATATCCATCTTCAGTTACCGCAACTCGCTGAGGATATAAAGCCCCATAAGTTTCACAAGCCGTAAGGGTAGAGGTAAACATATCAGATTGAAACGTATTTTCTGCACTAGAGGAAGGCGCAGAAATAATCCCACTAGCCGGTAATGAAGGCCCTGAGGGGCAGTAATAAGAACGCATCCGCTCTAGGGGTGTAGTCCCAATTACAGCGGCATAAGAACTCGCATTTGGCTGCCAAAACATTGTCTTTTCTGCATTACCTTGATAATTTAAGTTTTGCCCAAACCACCAACGGTCATCTGGCATTTGAACCACACGGTAGAAACGACAATCACGGCGATCCAATATCCAAGCCTCCCAGTTGGCCTCTTTGCTGTCACGCTTATAACAAGCCTGAAAATCTGCACCCCTGCTTGGACATGCAACATTAATATCCACCTCAGGATCAAAAAATCTATTTGTCCCATGCACTCCACATGCTTTACATACGGTAGAATATAACTCAGCAGTTACACTTACTCTAAAAGTGTCTGTTGGAGTTGCATTCTTCGGCAAGTCAATTGCGATATGGTAAGAGGGCAATTTCATATCATAAATCAAGGTGTCATTCATACGAAGTGATGCCGCAGGTAAAGCATTAAAAACGGCTGTCCGCTTCACTAAAACACCTGGACCTCCGTCAAGCTCAGACTGATTATAAATATACTGTTCTGCAACATTTTTATCAGTGTACATCGCAGGATTATTTATAACTTTAATAGGTTGATACCCCAAATCACTTTCATTATGCTTAAGTCCAAAACGCAAACTGTAGTTGGCACATTCACTTGAGGGAGCAAGAGGGATGTTTGCAAACTCTATCAAAACAAGTTTGTTAACAAGATCTGTATTAACTGATAGCACAGTAGTCGTGTAGGGCATTGACTGGGTTGCTTGACCAAGCACTATACTTGAAAAAACAAGAAAAAAAATGCCAACAGAAAAAAAACGCTTAACATTCATAACTATTCAAACCAACTTTAGTGGATATTTGTAATATTCAGCCTGCGAAGTTAAGAATATTTTTCATTGTTTGTAATAAAGAATATCTAATTTCACCTCCTCCTATCGCATTCGGATGCGCCATTCATTGGGATAAAGATTATTGTGACGTGTACCAATGTGCTTAATAAAACCTATGGGGTGTAATTGATAACGAAGTAGATAAAAGCCTTTTTTAGAACAATCAAGTTTTATGCTCTCTCTTCTTAAAAAAGCAAGTGCTTGTGGCAAACTTAAATCTATACACATAAACCCATCTGAATTTAGGGTGCAGGAAATCGCAAGATTGTGATGTGGTAAAATATCCTTTCCCTTTAATTCTGCCACTCGCACTCCTGCTTGCAAAATATGTAAATGCTTGCAAAATAAATAATACGCCTCAATATGTTGCTGAGGAATTGCTGCAATATGAGAATTTTCCTGTAAAAACTCAAATAATTCTGGCTGCTTTATATAGTTCCGAACCTCACCCAATAGTTTCTTATCAACTCGCTCAAGTTTCTTATTTTTAGAAACCTTTAATTGACTTATACGTCCATCTTTCTTTTGTAAAATCGCTACAAAAAATCCTTCACCGTTGACTTTATGAGGAAAAAAACGATAAGCATTTATTCCTACACTTGCAAATGCCCCTAAACTCGTTGAGGAGGTAATCCCCCACGATTTATCAAGTTGTATAGCAATACTCTCTGCCCCCCACTCATCAATCATCCACTGCACATTCTCCTCATTTTCTTTTGTATTGAACGTACAAGTACTATACACAAGATATCCATTAGGCTTGAGTAGTTCCCACGCTTGTGCAAGAATACGCCGTTGACGCTCTGCACAAAGTTGCACATTTGCAGGACTCCACTCTTTATGTGCATTTGCATTTTTGCGAAACATTCCCTCTCCAGAGCAAGGAGCATCTACAAAAACTGCATCAAAAACTGAAGATAAATGCGTAAAATCTTTAGGGTCATTATTGCTTACAATCAAATTTGGATTACCCCACTTGCTTACATTTTCGACTAAAATATGCGATCGACTACGAATAGCCTCATTGGCGACTAACAAACTATCTTTAGGTAGATAATCTGCTAACAGAGTTGTTTTCCCCCCTGGTGCAGCACACAAGTCAAGGGCAGTAATAGGCTTATGTTCCACACCAAACAATTGTTGAGCAATCTCTGCCAAAAACATTGATGATGCCTCTTGCACATAATAGCAACCTGCGTGCAAAAACGGGTCAAGTGTAAATATAGGACGTTCTGTAAGATAAAATCCTCGCTCGCACCACGCAAGTTTTTCACTCAATGGAAGATGCGCTAAACTCACCTCCTTTACTGTATTAGTACGTATGCTTACAGGCGATGATTTACCTAGAGCAGCCAAAAATGCCTCACTCTCATTACCCAAAATCGCATGCATATTTTGTATAAATACTTGTGGGAGATTCATTTTGTAAATATCTCAAAATGCAAAAGCTGCTCACTTTATTAGAGAACAGCCTTTGCATTAATAAATAATCTTGAAAAACTATTTTTTCTCAATCTCTTTTGCAGCATCAATCTTTACCTCTTCTGCTTTTTTTTCCTCTGTAGCAGTTGCAGTTTTTGCTTTTTTCGAACAGCAAGACTTCTCTTTTTTCGAGCAAGACTTTCCTTTTTTTGCCGTTTCAATAGATTTCTCAGCCATTAGTATTGATGCTGCACTTACTAAAATTGCAACAAGTAAAATTACTTTTTTCATCTTTTTATTTTTTTAATTGAATAATAACTTAACTACGAATCGCTTTAACCCCAGGAAGTTCGATGCCCTCCATATACTCCAACAATGCGCCACCACCTGTAGATACATAACTTACCTTATCGGCATATCCAAGTTGATTAACAGCAGCAACAGAATCACCGCCTCCCACTAAAGAGAATGCTCCTGCTTGAGTTGACTCTGCAATTAATTTTGCCACAGTTTCAGTACCGCCAGCAAATTTTTTCATTTCAAATACCCCCATTGGACCATTCCACAAAATAGTTTTTGATGACATAATTACATCTTTACATGCTTCTATTGCTGCTGGTGCTGCATCTAAACCCAACCAACCTTCAGGAATATTATTTGTAGAACACACCTGCGTATTAGCATCTTCTCCAAACTTATCAGCAATAATTTGCTCTGCGGGGAAATACATTTTTACACCTGCCTTCTCGGCCTCCTCCATCAAGCGTTTTGCAAGTTCAAGTTGGTCATTCTCCACCATCGATGCCCCAATGTTTCCTCCTTGTGCCTTGATAAAAGTGAAAATCATTCCTCCTCCAATAATAAGGTTATCTACCTTTTTAAGGAGTTGCTCAATAATCGTGATTTTTGACGAAACCTTCGACCCTCCAAGTATTGCAGTAAATGGACGTGCAGGAGTTTGCATTACTTTATCTACTGCCTTAATTTCACGCTCCATTACATAGCCAAACATTTTATCATTAGGAAAATACTCCGCAATCAAAGCTGTTGATGCATGTGCACGGTGTGCTGTTCCAAAGGCATCATTAATATAGCAATCTGCATATGACGCAAGACGCTTTGTAAAAGCCCTTTGTTTTTCTTTAACCTCAATTTTTGCTGCTTTTTTGTCCTCATCTGTTGCATTATCTGCCAATCCACGAGGCTTTCCATCTTCTTCGGCATAAAAGCGAAGGTTCTCCAACAATAAAACCTCACCTGACTGTAAGTTCTTTGAAAACTCGGCAGCCTCATCGCCCATACAATCTGAAGCAAACTTTACGTTTACACCTAAGCGAGTCTCAATACCTGAGATAATATGCTTCAACGAAAATTTATCGGTAATACCTTTGGGTCGTCCCAAGTGTGACATCAAAATAAGTGCGCCACCTTTCTCTAATACTTTTTTAAGTGTAGGAATGGCTGCTCGAATACGAGTATCATCCGTAATTTCAAATTTATCGTTAAGGGGAACATTAAAGTCCACTCGTACAATCGCACGTTTTTCTTTAAAATCATAAGAGTCAATACTTTGCATAAATGTGTAATTTATTTGTGATTAAAAAATATTTGAAGGCCTGCAAAGATAAGTATTTTTCCAATTAAATATTCCTTCGCATACGCGCCTCTGGCATTTCAAGCATTTGACGATATTTAGCAACCGTGCGCCGCGCCACTTTGTAACCTTTGGCTTGCAGTTGCGCTGCTATTTCCTCATCTCTCAATGGATGATGCTTATCCTCTATTTCCACTAAATTCTTAATCTCTTGCTTAATTTTTCGAGTAGAGACCTCCTCTCCATTCTGCGTTTGAGTAGCCTCTGAGAAAAAGAATTTAAGCGCAAAAATCCCAAAGTTAGTTTGCACATATTTACTATTAACTACTCGTGAAACAGTAGAAACATCATAACTAATGGTTTCTGCAATATCTTTCAGCATCAATGGTTTTAAGAGACTTTCGTTACCTGTCGTAAAAAAATCTCGCTGTCTATCAACTATCACATTCATTACCGCAGAAAGGCTTAGATATCGGCTCTTTATGGCGTTGATAAACCAACTTGCATCTCCTATTTTCCCTCGCACAAATTGCATCGCCTTTTTATCTTTAGCATACTTCTTTAACAATAACTTATACTCTTGATTTACAGACAACTGCGGAGCGTTTTGCGCAGTAAGTGAGGAGATTAATTCTCCCTCTTTATACTCTACCAAAAAGTCGGGGGTAATACTTGGTGCAACATCCGTTGTTTGCTCGCTAAAACTATTCCCAGGCTTTGGATTAAGTTTCAGAATTTCTGCCATTGCAATTCGCAACTCATCTTCTGAAATACCAAGCCCTACAATAATTTTCTCATAACGTTTATTGGAAAAATCCTCAAAAAAACTTTTCACAATCTTTATCGCCAATTGCAATATTGCAAACTCTTCATCATCTGTTTCCTCGTCCTCAAGTTTGCTATTAAGTTGCAGCCATAAGCACTCTTGCAAACTTCTTGCACCTACTCCAGTAGGCTCTAACTCTTGCACCTGAACAATCGCATCCTTAATTTCTTCCTCACTTACAATTACTCCCTCGACAAATGCAAAATCATCTGTCAACGAAGTAATAGGGCGGCGCAAATAGCCATCTTCCTCCAAACATCCAATAATAAATGATGCGATTTCACGCTGGCGTGCATTCATCGGACGCAATGAAAGTTGCATTAACATCAAGTCATGAAATCCAAACTCACTAGAATTTGTATTTGGTCGATCCCTTTGTTCATAAGATGCACTCGCATTTTGTGTGCGATAAGTAGACCTCTCCTCTTGCAAGGAGACCTGAGACAGATCAACTTCTATCAGTTCCTCCTCCAATGCAGGATTATCCTCTAACTCCTCCTTAACCCTTTGCTCTAACTCCAAAACAGGCAACTCCAACAACTTTATTTGCTGAATTTGCATAGGCGAAAGTCGCTGTGAAAGACGTTGTGAAAAAACTTGTTTTAACACGATAAAAATTTAAAACTCTGCATTTTTAGGGGTGCGAGGAAATGGAATCACATCTCGAATATTGCTCATCCCTGTTACAAACAACAGCAAACGCTCAAAACCTAATCCAAATCCGCTATGAGGTGCAGTTCCAAAACGACGAGTATCTATATACCACCACAAACTTTTAGTATCCATTTTCAACTCATCAATACGAGTCTGTAGTTTTTGGAGACTTTCCTCACGCTGTGAACCACCAATAATCTCGCCAATTTTTGGAAACAAAACATCCATTGCTCTCACCGTCTTTCCGTCTTCGTTTTGTTTCATATAAAATGCCTTTATTTCTTTAGGATAATTTGTCAAAATAACAGGTTTTTTGAAGTGCTGCTCTACTAAATAGCGCTCATGTTCACTTTGTAAATCAACTCCCCAATGTACAGGAAATTCAAATTTTCTCCCACTTGCCTCTAATATCTTGATACCTTCGGTATAGTCCAAGCGTACAAAGTCTGTACTACAAACTGCCTGCAATCGCTCCAACAATTCCTTATCATACATATCATTTAAAAACTGCATGTCATCTTTGCAATTATCTAAAGCATACTTTACCAAAAATTTAATAAAATCCTCAGCAAGATTAATATTATCCTCAATCTCATAAAAAGCCATCTCTGGCTCAATCATCCAAAACTCTGATAAATGGCGAGGAGTATTAGAATTTTCGGCTCTAAATGTTGGACCAAAGGTATAAATTTCACCTAAAGCCATTGCTGCAAGTTCGCCCTCCAACTGTCCCGAAACAGTAAGACTTGTTTCTTTTCCAAAAAAATCTTCCGCAAAATTCACTTCCCCACTTTCTGTCAATGGTGGATTTTTAGCATCAAGAGTACTTACCCGAAACATTGCACCAGCTCCCTCTGCATCAGATGCTGTAACAATGGGTGAATGCAGATATTTAAAGCCAATATTGTTAAAGTATTGATGAATGGCAAAAGCCATTGCATGACGAATGCGGAGTACTGCGCCAAAGGTATTTGTACGAGGACGAAGATGTGCTATTTCTCTCAAAAACTCAAGTGTGTGTCCTTTTTTTTGTAAAGGATAAATTTCAGGGTCAGCTCCTCCATAAAGATGAATGCTGTCTGCCTGAATTTCAAAAGACTGCCCACTGCCCTGCGAGGCAACTAATGTACCTGTTGCTGCAATACAAGCTCCTGTAGTAACGCCCTTTAAGTTATCCTCTGAGAAGGTTTGCAAATCATATACCAACTGTATATTGTAAATCGTAGACCCATCATTAAGAGCGACAAAGGCTACATTTTTATTTCCCCTCTTAGTTCGCACCCAGCCTTTTACCGTTACTTGAGTACCAACTTCCCCACTATTCAATAGTGTTGCGATTTTTTTTCGTGTAGATTGTTGCATAAAAATAGTTTGAATTACAAATATAACAAATTTGCAGATGTAAAATATTTTTCTGCGACTATATAGTTATAACGACAGAAGTGATAGTTTTTAAATAGAGTGTCAACAAAAACACTTTATTATATTAAAATTAATTCATACATTCGCATATTACAATTAAATATCCTCAATTATGGAAAATAGCATTATCATTCCAATGATAATCATTGGCATTGTAGTCGGTCTTATTACGTGGGTTCTTATTGAGATGATTCCCTTGCTACGTCGTGTCACACGTAGTGGAACAAAACTTAAGGATATTCCAAAAGGCATTAAAACTCAACGTGAAGTACGTACAAGAGCAAAAAGTTTGAAGTCGATTAAGGAGAGTTAAACTCTTTCTGGCTCTTCATTTATTTATGAAATAGCAAAAATAGTCCCCATAAAGATAACTACTTGATTTTATCGGGATTTTTCTTATTTAAGGATCGTTTGCTCTCTATCTGGACCTACTGAAATAAGTTGAATGGGGACTCTGGTTTCCTGCTCAATAAACTGCACATAATTCAATAACTCAAGTGGTAATTCTTGCTCTTTCCTACACTTGCTAATATCCACCTTCCATCCTTTCATCTCCTTATAAACGGGCTCAATAACTGCATCACTTTCATAAGGATAACGATCCGTTAAAACTCCATTAACTTTATAGGCTATAGCAATTTTAATCGTATCAAAACCATCTAAAACATCAGCCTTCATCATCAATAATTCCGTTACTCCATTCAACATAATAGCATATTTGAGTGCAACCAAATCAAGCCAACCACAACGCCTTGCACGACCAGTTGTCGAACCAAATTCTTTACCTTGTTGACGCATCTTCTCTCCAACTTCATCATGTAGTTCTGTAGGAAATGAACCACTACCAACACGGGTGCAGTAGGCCTTAAAAATACCAATCACCTCCCCGATCTTATTTGGTGCAACTCCAAGTCCAGTACACGCACCTGCACTTATTGTATTAGATGAGGTTACAAACGGATATGAACCGAAATCAACATCCAATAGCGTCCCTTGCGCACCCTCTGCAAGTACTTTTCCTTGTATCAATAAAGTGTTGATTTCATACTCACTATCAATTATAGTGAATTCTGCCTGCATTGTTGAAACGCTGGCCAACCATTTAGCCTCCTCTTCTGCAATATTAACAGTGAGATTCAATGCCTTTAATAAACTTAGATGTTTTTTTTTGAGAACATTGTATTTCTCAAAAAAATTATCGTGCAAGATATCGCCCACACGTAAACCACTACGAGCAATTTTTTCAGTATAAGTCGGACCAATTCCTTTAAGGGTTGACCCAATTTTCGCATTACCCTTTGCAGTTTCCTGTTCAGCATCAAGTAAGCGATGCGTCGGCAAAATCAAATGTGCTTTTTTTGAAAGAAGAATCTTGCCTTTGGTAGTAATTCCAGCAGCATTGAGTTTAACTATTTCATCCATTAGAGTAATAGGATCAATCACTACCCCATTACCAATTATATTAACGGTACCCTCTCTAAAAATGCCTGATGGAATTGTATGTAAAACAAACTTCTTTCCGTCAAACTCTAAGGTATGCCCTGCATTTGGACCTCCTTGGAATCGCGCAACTGTATTATAACTAGGAGTTAGTACATCTACGATCTTTCCCTTACCTTCATCACCCCACTGCAAACCAATTACTACATCTACCTTCATTTTTTTATTTTTATTAAAGACATATCAAAACATGTACGAATATACTCAAAAAAAGTGGAATGCAAAACTACTTTCTCCCAATGCTAAATCTGCAGCCATGCTTACACTAGCACACTCTGAAAACTTGCAAATAAAATTATCAATGTTATATCTACAATGAGTACGGTAACAATAAGTTTAGATCAAATAAAGAATCCTGCTACATTTTATATTTGTAGCAGGATTCTTTATGAATAACCTCAAAGGAAAAAGTTACTCTTTAAGAGTATCTACCTCTGACACATTTTCTACAGTAAAGTCAGATACTTTTCCCTCTGTAGGGATAGCATTTTTTTTACTTACTCCACGACGAGTAGTTTTTTTTGTAGTAGCCTTTTTCGTATTCGAAGTATAGGTTTCGTTAAAGTCCACCAACTCTATCATTGCCATTTCAGCAGCATCTCCATGCCTAAAACCAACTTTTAAAATTCGAGTATACCCACCTGGACGTGCTCCAATTTTATCAGCAACTGCACTAAATAGTTCAGTCACTGCATATTTATTCTTTAAATACGAAAAAACAATCCGTCGTGAATGCGTAGTATTATTTTTTGCTTTTGTAATTAAAGGCTCTACATATACTCTTAACTCTTTTGCCTTTGCTACAGTTGTCTCAATACGCTTATGCATAATAAGCGACGTCGCAAGATTTGCAAGCAAAGAGCGACGATGTGCCGTTTTTACTCCTAAGTGATTTATTTTATTCCCGTGTCTCATTTCCTATTTAATCTTTGTCAAGTTTATATTTTGAAATATCCATGCCGAAATTTAGATTCAACTGCACGAGTTTTTCATCTAACTCCGTAAGTGACTTTTTACCAAAATTTCTGAATTTAAGCAAATCATTGCGTTGAAATCTCACTAATTCACCAACTGTTTCAACCTCTGCTGTTTTTAAGCAATTTAATGCCCGCACAGACAAATCAAGATCAGTCAATTTAGTTTTAAGTAACTGACGCATGTGCAATACTTCATCATCAAAGTCGTCATTAGTAAACTTCTCCTCGGTATCGATCGTAATTTTTTCATCTGAAAAAAGCATAAAATGATGAATTAAAATCTTTGCGGCCTCTTTCAGAGCATCTTTTGGAGATATTGAGCCATCTGTAGTAATCTCCATAAGTAATTTCTTGTAGTCAGTTCTCTGCTCCACACGATAATCCTCTTCATCATACTTCACATTCACAATAGGAGTGTGAATTGAGTCAATTGCAATTACTCCAAACTCTGCCCCGTCAACTTTATTCTCATCTGCCACTACATACCCACGCCCCTTATTTATTGTTAATTCTATTTGCAACTTCACATTAGCTTCCATATTGCATACAACAAGTTCAGGATTTAGAATCTTAAAAACTTGCATGCTATCCGAAATCTGCTCTGCCTTTAATTGAGTCTGCCCTCCAACGTTAAGACGGACAACTTCCGAATCAATACCCTCTGCGATTTTCTTTATTCTTATTTTTTTAAGATTAAGAATAATATTTACCATATCCTCCAATACCCCAGGTATAGAAGCAAACTCATGCTCCACACCACTAATCTTTACAGAAGTAATAGCATACCCCTCAAGAGAAGACAATAATACCCGACGTAGTGCATTACCGACCGTAGTCCCAAAACTGGGTTCTAGTGGTCTAAACTCGAACCGACCAAAGGTGCTTGTAGATTCAAGCATAATTACCTTGTCCGGCTTTTGAAATGCTAATATTGCCATAATAATTTACGTTTCATTTTGAACTATCTAAATAATAGTTCGCGTGTCAAAAATAAAAGACGACTGACTACTTAGAGTATAACTCGACGATAAGTTGCTCATTCACAGATTCAGGAATGTCCGCTCTTTCAGGGCGAGTCATAAAACGACCACTCAAAGCAACGCTGTCCCACTCTATCCATGCGTAGCGACTTTGACGTGCAATTCCACAATTATCTTGAATAACCTCTAAACTTTTTGATTTCTCACGAACTCCAACCACATCTCCTTCTTTCAAAATTACTGATGGGATATTGCAAATCTCCCCATTAAGAAGAATATGTCTATGTCCAACAAGCTGACGTGCAGCCGCGCGTGTTGGTGCTATACCAATGCGAAAAACTACATTGTCTAAACGACTCTCAAGCAATTGCAGTAAATTATCGCCCTTGCGACCTCTCATACGAGACGCTTTCTCAAACAAATTACGAAACTGACGTTCAAGTAATCCATAAGTATACTTCAACTTTTGCTTTTCCGTAAGTTGGATTCCATATTCTGATACTTTTTTGCGTTTCTTTGCTAATCCATGCTGCCCTGGAGGATAGTTTTTCTTTTCAAAAGCTTTATCAACACCAAAAATGGGCGAGCCAAATTTGCGAGCAATTTTTGTTTTTGGTCCAGTATATCTTGCCATTTTACTTAATATTACTAATAATCAAACAATTAACTACACTCTACGACGTCCTTTAGGACGGCATCCATTATGAGGGATAGGTGTTACATCTACAATTTCCGTAACCTCAATCCCATTGGAGTGAATGGTACGCATTGCTGACTCTCGTCCTGCTCCAGGTCCCTTCACATAGGCCTTAACTTTGCGCAAACCTAAGTCAAATGCTACTTTTGCACAATCATTTGCAGCCATTTGAGCGGCATATGGGGTATTCTTTTTTGAACCACGGAAACCCATTTTTCCCGCCGATGACCAACTGATAGTTTGACCATCATTATTTGTCAGCGTGATAATAATATTATTGAAAGTAGAACTTACATGCGCCTGTCCAATCGCATCTACCTTTACTACCTTCTTTTTTGTCGTTCCTGCTTTTTTTGCCATATAAAAGATGAAGTTGATTTAGCCGTGTATCTACGTAGATAACAATGCCTTCTTAATAAAACTACTTAGTTGCTTTCTTTTTGTTTGCTACCGTCTTCTTTTTACCCTTACGAGTACGAGCATTATTTTTTGTGCTCTGACCACGAACGGGTAAACCTATACGATGACGAATCCCACGATAGCAACCAATATCCATAAGACGCTTGATACTCATTTGTACAGTTGTACGAAGTTCTCCCTCCAATTTGTAAGCACCTTGAGCAATTGCATTACGAATAGCAGCCTCCTGCTCATCCGTCCAATCCTTTACTTTTACATCGTAATCGACTCCTGCAGTATTTAAAATTTTCTGCGCAGTAGTCCTTCCTATACCAAAAATATAGGTGAGCCCAATTTCTCCTCTTTTGTTTTTCGGTAAATCAATACCTGAAATACGTGCCATTAGTTATACTTTTTTTATATTGTAACAATTGAGTGCATTAACCTTGACGCATTTTATATTTTGGATTCTTTTTACAAATCACATATAGGCGTCCTTTACGTTTTACTATCTTGCAGTCCTCACTGCGTTTTTTGATAGATGCTCTTACTTTCATAATCGTTTTATGTTCTTTAGCATACCTACCATTAGTGCATGCGTTGATTTATTTTTTATTTATACCTGAATGATATTCTCCCCTTTGTTAAATCGTAGGGAGTCATTTCTACACGCACTTTATCACCTGTTAAAATCTTGATATAGTGCATTCGCATTTTTCCTGATATATGGGCAGTAACAATATGCCCATTATCTAACTCTACACGAAACATAGCATTAGACAATGCTTCTATTATTGTTCCATCCTTTTCTATGGCTGTTTGTTTTGCCATTTATATTTTTTCTTAAAAAAAACTTTTCTTTTTTCTTAATTCTGTCTCAATTATATCAAAGTCTGTAAGTACTTCAACTTGATCTTCCCCAACAACTACAGTGTATTCATAATGCGCAGCAAGCTTTCCGTCTTTCGTTCTAATTGTCCAACCATCTTGCTCTTGATATACATGGCGTAAGCCTTGATGTACCATGGGCTCAATACAAAAAGTCATACCTTTCAACAATTTTGTTCCTGAACTTTGTTTTCCGTAGTTTGGAATACTTGGCTTTTCATGCATCTTCTTACCTATTCCATGTCCTTGATATTCTCTCAATACACTATATCCCTTTGTTTCTACATAAGTTTGAACAGCATACCCAATATCTCCTGTTCGTTTTCCGACTATTGCTTGTTGTGCAGCGTACTGCAAACTGTACTTGGTCGTTTGCAAAAGTCGCTTAGCCTCATCACCAATTTCCCCTACACCAAAAGTATAAGCAGAATCACCTACATATCCCTTATAATAAGTGCCACAATCTATTGATACAATATCTCCCTCTTGAAGAGGAGATTCATTAGGAATACCGTGTATTACAATATCATTAACTGAAATACATAAAGTAGCAGGAAAATCATGGTAACCCAAAAATGCAGGTACTGCCCCATTGTCTCGAATAAACTCTTCAGCAACTTTATCCAATTGAAGTCCCGTGACTCCAGGCTCTATAAATTTTGCAATCTCAGCAAGTACTCTAGAAACAAGTAAAGCATTCTCTTGCAATATTTCTATTTCTTTTACTGTTTTTACTAAACTCATTATTTTACTCCAAAAACCTTAACGAATCAAAGAACGTTATTTAATCCAAATAATAATACTCCTATATTCCACTTCGCCCCTTCAAGCGACCTGTTTTCATCAATCCATCATAATGACGAGAGAGTAAATGACTCTCTATTTGTTGAAGCGTGTCAAGCACTACTCCGACTAAAATAAGTAAAGAGGTTCCTCCAAAAAATTGAGCAAATTGATTATTAATCCCTAGTTTCATAGCAAAAGCAGGCATAATTGCAACAAATGCTAAAAATATAGACCCAGGAAGAGTAATGCGAGACATGACAGTATCAATATACTCTGCTGTTTTTTTTCCTGGTTTAACCCCAGGTATAAAGCCTCCATTTTTTTTCATCTCCTCTGCCATATTATTAGGATTTACTGTAACTGCAGTATAAGCGTAGGTAAAGGCAACCACTAGTAAGCCAAACGTCAGATTATACCACAAACCTGTATAGTTTGAAAATGCAATTGCAATACTGCTTGTTGCTTCAAATTGAGCAAAAATCATTGGTAAAAACATTAATGCTTGAGCAAAAATTATAGGCATAACTCCCGCAGCATTTATCTTAAGTGGAATATATTGACGCACACCCCCATATTGCTTATTTCCAACAATACGTTTTGCATATTGTACCGGAACTTTGCGTACGCCCTGTACCAAAGCAATACAAGCAACAAAAATAAGAAATAGAACAACAATTTCTACAACAAACATTATTAAACCACCTGCTTGCTGTCCAAAACGAGAACCAAATTCTGAAATTATAGCAAATGGCAATCGAGCGATAATACCGACCATGATAATAAGCGAAATGCCATTACCTAAGCCTCTATCAGTAATGCGCTCTCCGAGCCACATGACAAACATTGTTCCAGCAGTAAGAATAACTGTCGAAAAAATACTAAAGTAAACTCCCTTCATCATAAATGCAGACTCTGGTAACTGTGCATGTAAATTAGCAAGATAAGCTGGAGCTTGGAAACAAAGAATCAAAATAGTAAGATAGCGAGTAATCTGATTTAACTTACGATGACCACTTTCACCCTCTCTCTGTAAGCGTTGAAAATAGGGAATCATCATACCCATTAACTGAACCACAATAGAGGCAGAAATATAAGGCATTACTCCAAGACCAAAAATAGAGGCATTTCCAAAAGCTCCTCCTGAAAACATATTAAGTAAGCCCAATAAACCCTCACTTGCCTGACTTTGCAAGTCAGCGAGTTGAGAAGGATCAATTCCAGGAATAACAACAAAACTACCTAACCTATATACCAATAAAATAGACAGGGTAAAAAGAATACGCTTCCTTAAATCCTCTATCTTCAAAATATGCCTTATTGTCTCAATCAACTTCTTCATTTATGAATACAGCTTTGCCTTTCAAAAAAAGCATTGTTATAATTTAATTACATTACCTTGTTGTGCCTCAATAGCAGCAAGTGCTGATTTTGAAAAAGCATGTGCCGAAACCTCTAATTTCACATCTAAGACTCCTTGTCCCAAAATTTTTATTAGATCATTTTTTGATGCTAAACCTACCTCAACTAATACAGCCGGTGAAATACTTGAGAGTTGTCTTTCTGATGCCAATTTTTGTAAAGTATATAAATTAATTGCCTTAAACTCTACGCGATTAACATTTTTAAAACCAAATTTTGGAAGACGACGTTGAAGAGGCATTTGCCCTCCCTCAAACCCCTTTTTGCGAGAGTAACCAGACCTGGATTGCGCACCTTTGTGTCCTCGTGTAGAAGTACCTCCATAACCAGAACCTTGCCCTCGTCCAATACGTCTTTCTTTATGTGTTGCCCCTTCCGCTGGGCTTAAATTGCTTAATTTCATAATCTTTTTTTCTCAAAAGTAAAATCTAGGGCTTATAAAATCAAGCCTTAAGTTTTTTTTATAATTTTTCCACTCGAACTAAGTGACTTACCTTTTTTAACATTCCTTCTACCACAAGATTCTCTTCGCGCTCAGTACTGCTATTAATTTTGCCTAATCGAAGACTTCGCAAGGTAGCTTTTTGGCTATCAGTACTTCCTATTTGACTACGTATCTGTATTATCTTTAACTTTGTTGCCATCAGTTTTGTTATTTTATCCGTTAAATACTTTACTCAATGATACTCCTCGCAAGTTTGCAACTGTATAGGCGTCTCGCATTTGAAGAAGTGCAGCAACTGTAGCTTTTACCAAATTATGAGGATTCGAAGATCCCTTTGATTTTGCTAAAACATCATGAATGCCGACACTCTCAAATACCGCACGCATTGCACCTCCTGCCTTTACTCCAGTACCAGGAGTTGCAGGTCTCATAAATACCCTTGCTCCACCATACTTAGCAAGTTGCTCATGCGGAATAGTTCCTTTATAAACAGGAACTTTAACTAAAGTTTTTTTTGCATCTTCAATTCCCTTTGATATTGCAACCGAAACCTCATTGGCTTTACCAAGTCCATAACCAACTACACCGTTCTCATCTCCAACTACGACAATCGCAGAAAAACTAAAATGGCGACCTCCTTTTGTAACTTTTGTTACACGTTGAATGGCTACTAAACGATCTTTTAATTCAAGATCGGTGGTTTTTACTTTTCTTATGTTTGAATTTTCTGACATACAATATTAGAATTTTAATCCATTCTCACGTGCAGCCTCTGCTACACATTTTACTCGTCCATGATAAAGATATCCATTACGATCAAATACAACTTCGATTAGTCCTTTCTCGATAGAACGTTCTGCAATAGTTTTACCAACAATTTTTGCTACATCTTGAGCAGGTCTTCCTTTTACTTGTTCTGCCAATCCTTTCTCAATAGAATTTGCTTGTAGTAAGGTCACTCCTTGACCATTGCATGCCGTATCGTCAATAAGTTGCACATAAATTTGACTATTACTGCGAAATACCGACATACGAGGACGTTGTGCAGTCCCTTTAATTATTTTACGAATGCGATACTTGATAAGTTGCCTTCTCGCTATTTTTGATTGTGCCATTTTTCCTAATTATTTTGATGCTGCAGATTTTCCTGCTTTACGACGAATTTGCTCTCCCAAGAATTTAATGCCTTTCCCTTTGTAAGGCTCTGGCTTACGTAAAGAACGAATCTTTGCTGCCACCTGTCCAATAAGTTGCTTGTCAGAAGACGAAAGAATCAACTTAGGCGTCTCCCCTTTTTTTATGACTGCAGCCTCTGCATTAACTTCTTTGGGAAGCATTACATGAATTTCATGCGAATAACCAAGACTAAACTCGATAACTTGCCCTTTTACTTCAACCTTATAGCCAACTCCCACAAGTTCTTGAGTAATAGTATACCCTGTAGATACACCTACGATCATGTTGTTAATCAATGAGCGATATAAACCATGCATTGAGCGATGGCGAGGTTGATCTGTGGGACGAGTAATCAAGACTTGGCTGCCTTCTACTGCAATAGTGATATCTTTATCTACCTCCTGAAACAACTCTCCAAGAGGTCCTTTAACCACAACTACATTCGCAGAAGACACTGCAATAGTGACACCTTGTGGCAGGTTTACAGGTTGTTTTCCAATACGTGACATTATATTATTATATATTAAAAATATTACTGTAGTTTAAGAAATATAACAGAGAATTTCTCCACCTACACTTTGCATTTTAGCTTCTTTATCTGTCATAACTCCCTTTGAAGTCGAAAGAATAGCAATACCTAGACCATTAATTACAGAAGGCATCGTTGCTACACCCGCATACTTGCGCAAACCCGGAGTACTTACTCGTTTTATGCTTTTAATTGCTGCACGTTTCGTTTCAGGATGATATTTCAAAGCTATTTTTATAGAGCCTTGTACATCATCTGTAGTAAATTTATAACTCAGGATATAACCCTTTTCATGTAAAATTCGAGTTATTTCTTTTTTAATATTTGAGGATGGAATTTCCACCACCTTGTGTCCTGCCTTTACAGCATTGCGGATTCTTGTAAGAAAATCTGCTATTGGATCAGTCATTTTTTTTGTTTTTTTATTATTTTGCACGATGCAAATTTATAAATTTACATCCGATATCCAATAAATTATTTTAACTACTATACTACCAACTTGCTTTTCGAACTCCAGGAATTAAACCTTGACTTGCCATTTCACGAAAAGTAATACGACTAATTCCAAACTGACGAATAAATCCTTTAGGACGACCTGTTATCATACAACGATTGTGTAAGCGTACAGGACTAGAGTTTTTGGGAAGTTTTGATAATGCAATATAATCACCTGCTTCTTTAAGTGCCTTACGCTTCGCAGCATATTTGGCTACTAACTTTGCGCGCTTAACCTCACGCGCCTTCATACATTCTTTTGCCATCTTAAGTATAGTGTTATTTTTTTGCATTTTTAAATGGAAGCCCAAACTGACGAAGTAATGCGTAACCTTCATCATCTTTCATTGTTGACGTAACAAAAGTCATCTCCAAACCCATAATTTTTGTTACCTTTTCGATATCAATCTCTGGAAAGATTATCTGCTCTTTGACTCCTAAATTATAATTACCTCTTCCATCCATCTTATCATTAATTCCCTTAAAGTCTCGAATTCGAGGTAGGGATATACAAATAAGTCTCTCTAAAAATTCGTACATTCTATTACCTCTTAATGTTACCTTAACACCAATAGGCATTCCTTTACGTAACTTAAAGTTCGAAATATCTTTCGTCGCACGAGTAATAAGAGCTTTTTGCCCTGCAATAGAAGATAACTCACTTTGTGCTACTTCAACCATCTTTTTATCAGTAGTAGCAGCCCCTACTCCTTGATTGATTACAATCTTTTCTAATCGAGGGACCTGCATTATTGATTTATATCCAAACTCTTTTACAAGAACAGGTACAATCTGTTCCTTGTATTTTACCTTAAGCGAAGGAATATATCTCTTCACATCCACTTGTACCTGTAGATTTTGTTGCTTTGCCATATTATTTTAATTCCTCTCCTGTAGATTTTGCGTAACGTACTAATTTTCCATTCTCCCCTGCGCGACGTCCTACTCGAGTAGGAGCACCTTGAGCATCATTAATCATAAGATTCGATAACGCAAGAGGGGCCTCTTGTTTTATTATACCTCCTTGTGGTTGCTTTGCATTAGGCTTAGTGTGTTTTGACACTAAATTCACGCCCTCAACAATGGCTCTTCCTTCGGCAATAAAAATCTCAAGTATTCGACCTTTTTTGCCTTTATCATCTCCGGCAATAATTGTTACATTATCACCTTTCTTTAATTTTAGTTTCAATTGACCAGACATGAGTTATCGTTTTTTCAAGTATTCATTTTTATAATTACAGCACTTCTGGTGCTAGAGAAACTATTTTCATATAACTATCTCGTAATTCTCGTGCGACAGGTCCAAAAATACGAGTTCCTCGAATTTCTCCTTGAGCATTCAATAATACGCAAGCATTGTCGTCAAAACGAATATATGAACCATCAGGGCGACGAATTTCCTTACTTGTACGTACGACTACGGCTTTCGAAACAGTTCCTTTTTTTGCATCTCCACCCGCCGAAGCAG
This sequence comes from Bacteroidales bacterium, assembly GCA_051658505.1. Classification (GTDB taxonomy): domain Bacteria; phylum Bacteroidota; class Bacteroidia; order Bacteroidales; family UBA932; genus JAITMY01. The sequence goes on from JBOFMS010000041.1 coordinate 19,594, forward strand.
TTTTTATGCTCACAACGATTTTATCACCTACCGAGGCATAGCGCCTACGAGTACCACCCAATACTCGGATACAAAGCACTTCTTTTGCCCCACTATTATCCGCAACTAGTAGTCTTGACTCTTGTTGTACCATATTATTTTACTTTTTCTACAATTTCAACTAATCTCCAACGCTTACTTTTACTCAATGGGCGAGTTTCCATAATACGTACTACATCTCCTTCACTGCACTCATTTTTTTCATCATGAGCAACAAACTTCGTAGTATGACTTATAAATTTGCCATAAACAGGATGCTTCACTTTACGCAACACAGCCACAACAATAGATTTATCCATCTTATTACTGGTTACTACTCCAACTCTTTCCTTTCGCAGGGTTCTTTGTTTAATTTCCATATTGTAACTACTTATTTTGCTCGCAAATTTCTCTTTGACGAAGAATAGTAAGCATACGTGCAATATTCTTACGAGTCTCTTTAATTTTATTAGGATTCTCTAGCGGTGAAACAGCATGAGTTAACCGCATTTTTTCCACCTGTCCTTTCTCTAATTCCACCTTCTCTAAAATTTCTTTGGTGGTCATTTCTTTAATTTCTATTGGGTTCATAATATTGAAGTCCTAATTATTCTACTTTTTGAAATACATAATCTCTGCGTACAACAAATTTTGTGCTTACAGGTAACTTTTGCGCTCCAAGGCGCAAGGCCTCTTGTGCTACTTCAAAAGAAACTCCCTCTATTTCGAATAGCATACGACCTGGAGTAACAGGAGCAACGAATCCCTCTGGAGATCCCTTACCCTTACCCATACGTACTTCTGCAGGTTTTTTAGTAATAGGCTTATCTGGAAATATTCGAATCCACATTTGCCCCTCACGTTTCATATAGCGTACAATTGCCTGACGAGCAGCTTCAATTTGCTTTCCTGTTATCCAGCACGATTCTAGGGTTTTTATTCCAAAAGATCCAAATGAAAGTTGATTGCCACGTTGAGCAATTCCCTTCATTCTCCCTTTTTGAACTCTTCTGTGTTGTGTTTTTTTAGGCTGTAACATTCTTTTTTATCCTCCTTATTTTACTTTTTTGCACGTCCACGACCAGCACTTCGGCGTTCTCCTCTACGTTCTCCTCCTATATTATTTGATGAAGGAAGATTATTAACTGCCATACCCACATTGGGTAGCAAATCTCGTTTCCCGTAAACTTCTCCATTACAAATCCAGACTTTAACTCCTAGCAAACCAACTTTTGTCAACGCTTCAGCTAAGGCATAATCGATATCTGCGCGAAATGTATGCAAGGGAATACGCCCCTCCTTAATTGTTTCACAACGAGCCATTTCGGCTCCTCCAAGTCGACCTGATATTTGCACCTTGATACCCTCTGCTCCTAAACGCATAGTAGCAGCCATAGTTGTTTTTATAGCTCTGCGATAAGAAATACGACCCTCAACTTGACGAGCAATATTATTCGCAACGATCAATGCATCTAACTCTGGTCTTCTTACTTCAAATATATTGATTTGAACCTCCTTTCCCGTAAGTTTTTTCAACTCCTCTTTAAGTTTGTCGACTTCTTGACCTCCCTTTCCAATTATAACACCAGGGCGAGCAGTACTAATTGTAACTGTAACTAACTTTAATGTGCGTTCAATCACAATGCGAGATAAACTTGCTTTTGCTAAACGCTCTGTTAAATACTGCCTGATTTTTGAATCTTCTACCAATTTGATAGCATATCTATTGCCACCATACCAATTTGAATCCCAGCCACGAATAATACCAATACGATTACTTATCGGGTTTACTTTTTGTCCCATGCTATTATGCTACTTTTTCGATTACAGTTTCTTCTGTTTTTTCTTTCTTATTGCCAAGTACCACATTAATGTGATTCGAGCGCTTACGAATACGATAAGCACGTCCTTGAGGAGCCGGTGATATGCGTTTTAACATTCTTCCCCCATCCACAGATATCTCCTTAATAAAAACTTGTCCCTCTTCTAAATCGCACTTATCTGCTTGGTTCTTAATCTCCCAATTTGCAATCGCTGATTTAATTAATTTTTCCAAATCTACCGAAGCATGTTTCTTTGAAAACTTCAATATTCCCAAAGCCTTATTTACCTCAACTCCACGAATCATATCTACAACTAATCTCATTTTTCGAGGAGATGAAGGACAGTTACGAAGTGCTGCTCCTACTATTTTCTTTTTTGCAACTTTGAACTCTTCAGCTCTCAATCTTTTTCTTGCACCCATTATGTAGTAAAATTACAATTTACAATTCATTTATCGATTACCAGAATGTCCTTTGAATGTGCGAGTTGGCGCAAATTCACCTAACTTATGTCCTACCATATTTTCTGTTATATATACAGGAATAAATTTGTTGCCATTATGTACAGCAATCGTGTGCCCCACAAAATCAGGAGCAATCATGCTTGCACGAGACCAAGTCTTTATTACCGACTTCTTATTGTTCTCATTCATAGCAATTACTTTCTTATCCAAACTTGAGGCAATATAAGGTCCTTTTTTTAGTGAACGACTCATAGTTTATATTTTTATTATAAAAATAATAATTTATTTTTTTCTTTTCTCTACAATAAACTTCGAAGTTGTTTTCTTCGGGTTACGTGTTTTCTTTCCTTTTGCGAGCAATCCCTTACGAGAACGAGGATGTCCCCCAGAATTCTTCCCTTCTCCTCCTCCCATTGGATGATCTACTGGATTCATTGCGACACCTCGATTTCGAGGACGACGACCTAGCCAACGCTTACGTCCTGCTTTTCCATGAACTTCATTTTGCGCATCAGGGTTAGATACAGAACCTATAGTTGCACGACAAGTGATTAAGACTTTGCGAGTCTCACCCGAAGGTAAGGATAGTAAAGCATAGTTTCCTTCTCGAGACTGCAACTGCGCTGATGTTCCTGCACTACGAGCCATAACTGCCCCTTGACCAGGAGCTAACTCTACGTTGTGTACAATTGTACCAAGAGGAATTTCTGAAAGAAAAAGAGTGTTTCCAACTTCTGGAGCAATACCCTTTCCTGATTGAATTATTTGACCCACCTGTAAACCTACAGGAGCAATGATATATTTTTTTTCTCCATCTTGATATGCTACAAGAGCAATACGAGCATTACGATTTGGATCATACTCTATTGTCTTTACTGTCGCTGAAAAATTATCTTTATCTCGCTTAAAGTCAATCAAACGATACATACGTTTGTGTCCCCCTCCGATATAACGCATTGTCATGCGTCCTTGATTATTTCTCCCTCCACTATTTCTAATAGGCTGCAAAAGGGACTTTTCGGGAGTTGAGGTTGTTACCTCCTCAAATGTAGCAATAACTTTATGTCTAGTTCCTGGTGTAACAGGATTAAATTTTCTAAGTGCCATAATTCCTAAATATTACTGTAAAAGTCTATTTTTTCTCCATCAGCAAGCGTAACTATCGCTTTTTTACGATGCACAGTCCTGCCCCTCAAAACTCCCGCTTTAGTATAACGACTTTTATTTTTTCCACGGCAGTTCATTGTATTAACATTTTGAACTTTTACATTATACATTTCTTCTACTGCAGTTTTTATCTCCAATTTATTGGCTTGAGGCTCAATAAAGAAACCGTAGCGATTCAACTTGTCGCCCTGAATCGTCATTTTTTCGGTAATTAGTGGCTTAATTATTTGTGTGTTCATTTTTCTAATGCCTATTCGGCTCCTAAAAGTTGGTGAATAATATCTAGCGTTCCCTCAAAAAACAGTAGATTATTTGCATTCATAACATCATAAGTATTTAACTCATTGACTGTTATTGTCTTTACTGACGGTAAATTTCGGGAGGACAAATATACGTTTTTATTTAATTCGGGAAGTACTAAAAGTAGTTTTTTTCCTGTTAAATTCTGATTTTTCCACATCTGCAAAAACTCCTTAGTTTTTGGTGCATCAAAAATCTGATTTTCAATAATACGAATTGCGTTTTCCAAAAGTTTTTGAGATAATGCACTACGCCTTGCCAATTGTTTTTGCTTCTTATTGAGTTTATGACTATAGTCTCTTGGCACAGGACCAAATACTCTTCCTCCACCAACAAATAAAGGAGATTTTATACTTCCTGCACGTGCGCCTCCTGTTCCTTTCTGGCGTTTTAGTTTCTTAGTACTATAATGAACCTCTGCGCGTTGCTTTGATTTATGAGTGCCTTGACGACGATTAGCAAGAATCTGTTTTACGTCCAAATAAATAGCATGCTCATTTGGCTCAATACAAAAAACAGCATCGCTTAAATTAACTTTTTTCGAGGTTTCCTTCCCCTCTATATTATATACTGACAATTCCATAATATTAATTCTCAATTAGTAAGTAAGAACCCACTGCACCAGGCACTGACCCCTTTACAAGGATAAGATTGCTTTCTGGCAACACTTTAATAATCAACAGGTTAAGCATTTTGACTCTATCATTTCCCATACGCCCTCCCAGTTTACGTCCTTTAAATACTCGCGATGGATATGAGGAGGCTCCCGCTGAACCTGGTGCACGAAGACGATTATGTTGACCGTGTGTTTGCCCTCCTACTCCTGAAAATCCATGTCGGCGAACAACTCCTTGAAATCCCTTTCCTTTAGAAGTGCCAATCACATCTACCCATCCATTTTCTTCAAAAAAACCAACTGTAATTTCATTACCTAATGCAATTTCAGCATCCTCTTTTCCCTTAAAAACAGAAAACTCTACTAGTTTACGCTTTGGAGTAATTCCTAATTTTTTAAAATGTCCAAGTAAACCCTTTGTCGTTTTTTTTTCTTTCTTTTCGTCATAGGCAAGTTGCAGTGCTGCATAACCATCTGTTTCAACAGTTTTAACTTGCGTAACAATACATGGACCTGCTTCAATCACGGTACATGGGATATTTTTCCCATCTATTCCGAAAACAGAAGTCATTCCAATTTTTTTTCCAATAATTCCTGCCATTTTATTAATTAAAAATAATCTGCATTTGTCGTTTTACATATAATTATAATAACGAGTTCTTTTTACTACTCGCAACTAACTAGTAATTTTACTACACTTTAATTTCAACCTCTACTCCACTTGGAAGTTCCAATTTCATCAATGCATCCACTGTTTTAGGAGTGGTACTATAAATATCCAACAGTCTTTTATAAGTACTAAGTTGAAACTGCTCTCTTGATTTCTTATTTACAAAGGTCGCACGATTCACTGTAAAAATCTTTTTTTGTGTTGGCAAAGGAATTGGTCCACTAACCATAGCACCTGTAGCCTTTACTGTTTTTACAATCTTCTCCGATGACTTATCTACCAATGAATGATCGTACGATTTTAATTTAATTCTAATCTTTTGGCTCATAATTATGCACAAATGAAATTGTTATTCGTCTAAGTCTTTATCTAACTTGCGTTTGCCTTGTGATTTTTCAATAATATCTTTGGCCAATGATGCTGTTACTTCTGCGTAATGAGAAAACTCCATCGTAGAAGTTGCACGTCCTGAACTAAGGGTTCGTAATACCGTAACATAACCAAACTGTTCTGAAAGTGGAACTTGTGCTTTAATTACACGAGCATTTCCTTTTGAATCCATATTTTGAATTTGCCCTCGACGTTTGTTAAGATCACCAATAATATCTCCCATATATTCCTCTGGAGTAACCACCTCAAGCGACATGATTGGCTCCATAATCACAGGATTTGCCTTAGGACATGCATGGCGAAATGCAGCACGTGCACATATTTCAAATGATAGAGCATCAGAGTCAACTGGATGAAACGATCCGTCTTTTATCGTAACCTTCAAAGATGGCACTTCATAACCTGCAAGAACTCCATTTGCCATAGCAGATTTGAATCCTTTTTCAACTGCTGGGATAAATTCACGAGGAACATTACCTCCTTTGACTACATCAACAAATTGCAAACCAACTACATTTTCATCCGCAGGTCCTATCTCTACAATAATATCCGCAAATTTACCACGACCTCCAGTTTGTTTTTTAAATACCTCTCGATGCTCTACTGTACCACGCAGAGCTTCTTTATAGTTAACTTGAGGTGCACCTTGGTTTATTTCAACTCCGAACTCTCTCTTCAAACGGTCTACAATAATCTCAAGATGTAACTCCCCCATCCCACTAATCACAGTCTGTCCTGTTTCTTCATCAGTGCGAATAGTAAAGGTAGGATCCTCCTCGGCAAGTTTACCTAAAGCCATTCCCAGTTTATCCAAGTCTTTTTGAGTTTTAGGCTCTACTGCTAATCCTATTACAGGATCAGGAAATGACATTGACTCAAGAACAATAGGATGCTTTTCATCACATACTGTATCGCCAGTACGAAGATCTTTAAATCCAACACAAGCTCCAATATCTCCCGCTTCTAAAAATTCTATAGGATTTTGTTTATTTGAGTGCATTTGGTATAGACGAGAGATGCGCTCTTTCTTTGATGAACGAGGATTATAAACATAAGAACCTGCATCTAGACGACCTGAATATGCACGAACAAACGCTAATCGGCCTACGAATGGATCAGTGGCAATCTTAAATGCTAGTCCACAAAACGGATCATTCACAGAGGGTCTACGCTCAATTTTCTCTTCCTCATTTGCAGGACTTGATCCTTCAACACTTCCCTTATCTAAAGGGCTTGGAAGATAACGAACAACTGCGTCAAGCAAGTATTGCACTGCCTTATTTTTGAATGAAGCTCCACACATTACTGGAACAATAGACATCCCTATTGTTGCTTTACGAATTGTTGAGATTACTTCCTCTTCAGTAATTGAATCTGGATCATCAAAAAATTTCTCCAGTAGAGCATCGTTATATTCAGCAATTGCTTCAATAAGTTTCCCACGCCATTCTGCTACTTCTGCGAGCATATTTTCGGGAACTGCCTCAATTGTATAATTTACTAAGTCTTTACTATCTGCATTATAAATTAACGCTTTATTACTGATTAGATCTACTATTCCCAAAAACTTATCTTCTGCTCCAATAGGTAGTACGATAGGAACAGGATTTGCACCCAATTTCTCTTGAATTTCTTTAACTACATTAAAGAAGTCTGCTCCAGTTCTGTCCATTTTATTCACATAGGCAATCTTGGGCACATGATATTTTTCACTTTGACGCCAAACAGTCTCTGACTGAGGCTCTACTCCTCCTACAGCACAAAATGTAGCCACAGTGCCATCCAATACTCGCAAAGAACGCTCTACCTCAACTGTAAAGTCAACGTGCCCTGGTGTATCAATTAAATTGATGTGATAAGTATGCCCATCATAGTTCCAAAAAGTCGTTGTAGCAGCGGAGGTAATTGTAATACCACGCTCTTGCTCTTGCACCATCCAGTCCATTGTTGCTCCGCCTTCATGAACTTCACCAATTTTATGAGTCTTACCTGTGTAAAACAAAATTCGCTCACTAGTGGTTGTTTTTCCAGCGTCAATATGCGCCATAATTCCAATATTGCGCGTATATGAGAGGTCTCTTGCCATTTATTTTGAATTTTTCTAACTCTTTAAGTATTCTCTTTACACTCTATAATGTGCAAATGCTCGATTTGCTTCTGCCATTTTGTGCATATCCTCTTTCCGTTTGAAAGCCCCTCCTTCTTCATTGTAAGCAGCCATAATTTCTGCAGCTAATTTTTCTGCCATTGACTTTCCTCCACGTGCACGAGCATATTTAATCATATTCTTCACGCAAATCGCAGTCTTGCGACCTGGACGAACTTCTGTAGGCACTTGAAAGTTTGCGCCTCCAATTCGGCGACTTTTCACTTCCACCGAAGGGGTAATGTTTTCAAGTGCTTTTTTCCAAATATCAAGCGGAGCCTTATCTGCATCTTTCATCTTCTCACCTACTTTTTCGATTGCATCGTAAAAAATATCGTAGGCAATACTCTTCTTTCCATCGTACATAAGGTCATTTACAAACCTTGTAACGAGAATATCTCCGAACTTTGGATCGGGAAGTAAAATTCGTTTTTTTGGCTTAGCCTTTCTCATTTACCGTATTATTGTTTGTGTAAAATTATTTTTTTGCTGTTTGTCCAACCTTAGGACGTTTTGCTCCATAAAGCGAACGACTTTGACGACGACCATCAACACCAGAAGCATCAAGCGAACCACGAACTAAGTGATAACGAACGCCAGGAAGATCTTTAACACGACCTCCACGCACTAACACGATTGAGTGCTCTTGCAAATTGTGCCCTTCTCCTGGGATGTAAGCATTCACTTCGCGCTGATTAGTAAGACGTACACGAGCGACCTTACGCATTGCAGAATTTGGCTTTTTAGGAGTGGTAGTGTACACACGGACACAAACACCACGGCGTTGTGGACAAGAACTCAAAGCTGGCGACTTACTTTTTTGAACAAGTTTTGTGCGGCCTTTTCTTACAAGTTGTTGAATCGTTGGCATTTTTTTATCTACTAAAATCAGTTTATAATCTAATTAATCCTCGTCCCTTAAACATTTGCTACACAACATAAAAGTTATGAACACTAAGTCAATAAGTGGGCTGCAAAGGTAAACTTTTTTTTTTACATACAAGAGCCATATTCACTTTTAGCTATTGTTTTTCTAGCAAATGCAGCTAAACTTTGTTAACAACCCA
>JBOFMS010000042.1:0-3450 GCA_051658505.1 Bacteroidales bacterium
CATAAGTTTTTTTGTTGATAATCACCCAGTAAATCAATCGTATAATTGCTTTTTGCAAAGCGATGTTGATATTTTTCTGCAAAGTAAAGACCTGCATTCCGCTCTTTAGCAACTTGCTCAAATATTTGGTCTGTTTCAACTTGACACTCTCCAATTACCACTGGGACATTTTGCTTTATAATGCCTGCTTTTTCATATGCAATCTTTGCAAGCGTATTTCCTAATATATCGGTATGGTCAAGTCCAATGTTTGTAATGATACTTAGAATAGGAGTGATGATATTGGTGGCATCTAATCGACCTCCTAGCCCAACTTCAATGATAGCAAAATCAACTTTTTGCGCTGCAAAATACTGAAGAGCCATTGCAGTCGTAATTTCAAAAAATGAAGGGCGAATTTGCGCAAATATATCCTTATTTTGTGTCACAAAGTCTACTACTGCATGTTTGGAAATCATTTCTCCATTTACCTTAATGCGCTCTCTAAAGTCCAGTAAATGTGGAGATGTGTATAGCCCCACCTTATAGCCTGCTGTTTGTAGTACTGCTGCTAATAAATGTGCTGTGCTGCCTTTGCCATTTGTGCCAGCAATGTGAATGCTTGGAAAAGTGTGATGAGGCTCGCGTAGATGCTTGTCAATTTGAAGAGGATTTTTTAAACTCTTTTTGTAGGCAGTTTTGCCTGTAGTCTGAAAGTCTGCATATTGTGTATATAAAAAGGCGGTTGTTTCGGTATAGTTCATAGTCTGGATATTTGGAATTGCAAAGGTGAAAAAAAAACAGACACAAAGAGTCTGTAAAGTTAAAAGTTGCTATATTTACAAAACACTAACTTCAAAAAGACATGCTATGAAAACCACAAAATCTTCAAAAAGTAAAGTCTCAAAAACTTTTGTATTAGATACTAATGTGATACTACATGAGTATCGCTGTATTTACAACTTTCAAGAAAACAATCTTGTAATTCCCATTGTTGTATTGGAGGAGTTAGACAAATTCAAGAAAGGAACAGAGCAAATTAACTACAATGCTCGAGAGTTTGTACGCATACTTGATAAGATTGTATCCAATCAAGTTTTTAAAGATGGAGTGAGTCTAGGTAAAGACCTTGGTACACTGCGTATTGTTACAGGTAAAGCTTTTACACAGGAGATGATGGATTCGTTTGATGAGATTACGCCAGACCATCGGATTTTGGCTGTAGCACATCACGAGCAAAAGGAAACCCCGAGTGTGCAGGTTGTTTTGGTAACAAAGGATATTAATCTGCGTATGAAAGCAAAGTCGCTTGGTATAGAGTCGCAAGACTATTTGTCAGATAAGGTAGAGAACATTGACTATATTAAGAAGGATACAAAGGTGGTTGCAGTTACCTCTGTACAAATTGATGCATTTTATCAAAATAAAGGAGAAATGGAGGTTTCTGTATTGAAATTAAAGCCTTTTGCAAATGAAACTTTTATACTCAAGGGTGAAGATAGTACTGCAATGGCAATGTATAATAGTGCAACAAAAGGCCTCGAGTTAGTTAGCAAGATACGAGCCTATGGCATTGATCCGCGCAATGCAGAGCAAACCTTTGCAATGCAAGCTTTGATGAATCCGAATATTAAGTTGATGTCGCTTACAGGTATTGCTGGAACAGGAAAAACCTTGTTAGCATTAGCTGCAGCATTAGCACAGGAATTCGATTACGACCAAATTCTTTTATCACGCCCTGTGATAACTTTACAGAATCAAGATATGGGATTTTTGCCAGGAGATGTTAATGATAAGCTTGCGCCTTATATGTTGCCTTTGTTCGATAATTTATCTGTTATCAAAAGCCAGTTTAAGCCCACAAGTAAAGAGGCGGTCCACTTGGAAGAATTACAAAAGCAGAATAAATTGATGATAACTCCCTTAGCGTATATTCGTGGGCGCAGTTTAAGTAATACATTTTTTATTATTGATGAGGCGCAAAACCTTACCCCACATGAAGTAAAAACGATTGTCACTCGCGCAGGTGAAAATACAAAACTTATATTTACAGGTGATATTCAACAAATTGACTCTCCATATTTAGATATACGCTCTAATGGACTCACGCATCTTAGTGATCGTATGATAGGACAAGAGTTTTTTGCGCACGTTAACTTAGTAAAAGGCGAGCGAAGTGAACTTGCTGAAGTGGCTGGAAAGTTATTGTAGAGAGTTAATGCGCTAAACTCTAAAGGGGTGGGACTCTGTGTCGAATGTAAATAGTTGGGATATTACTTTCTGTTGTTCATCATTTGCATTATGCAAGGCAATAGAGTAGGCAGAAAAATCTCTGCGATAGTTATAATTTCCTCTAATTTGATCTCCGTCCAGAGGGTTTAGGCGCAAGACATTGTCATCGTTCCAGATATTGTATATTTGCTGTGTTATTTCAAAGAATAACTCTTGCACGCTCTTCCCTTCTGCATTAATGCAGAGGGGATTTTTTTGTACATCAAGTTTGGGGTGTTGCCACTGTGCAAGTGGCAGTTTGAAAAAATTTCCGATTGCCTGTACTGCCATTTGTGTAGCCAAGGCTTTGCCCTCTGCCGAATAGCCTGCAATATGTGGCGTGCCAATGTCAACCAGTGAGAGTAACTGCAAGTCAATACAGGGCTCGTTCTCCCAAACATCGAGGGCGCAAGCCAAAATGTGCTTTGAGAGTAAATTGGTTTTTAGAGCAAACTCATCAACAACTTCGCCTCGTGAGGTGTTGATGAAAATTGCATTCGGTTTTAAATGTGAAAAGAAGTTGGTGTCTGCCAAGTGAAAAGTCGCAAAATTACCTTTCTGTATAAGCGGAACATGTAAACTCACTACATCAGATTGCGTCAATAAGTCGGCAAGGGGGATGAAGTTTGCGGACCCCTCTAATTGTGCGAGAGGAGGGTCATTTTGTAACACTTGCATTCCCAACAGTTTTGCGAGAGATGCAATACGTTTGCCTACATTTCCAAGTCCAATAATACCCATTTTTTTGCCCTGCAAATTAAGGTTGTGTTTTTTTGCAAGAGCAAGTAAGGCCGCAGCAATATACTGTTCTACTGCACCTGAATTGCAGCCAGAAGCATTTGTCCATTGCATACTTTGGTTGTGGCAAAAATCGGCATCAATATGGTCATAACCAATTGTAGCTGAGGCAATAAAGCGAATATTGCTATATGCCAGCAAGTGTGCATTGCAGCGAGTGCGTGTGCGTATGACAAGGGCATCGGCACCAGTAACTAAAGAGGGGGTGAAATTTGCCGCATCAACATATTCTACTCTTGCATAGGGCTCAAAAACGCCTTGAATAAAGGGTATTTTATTATCAATAATAATTTTCAATGAGTACTTTTCTCAAAGGTAAGGCTTTATTGTGAAAGACTTTATCGCAAAAGAAGTGTGGTGTAATATTTTTTATAAATTTGCAAGATAATTTAATGATATTGT
>JBOFMS010000043.1:0-21365 GCA_051658505.1 Bacteroidales bacterium
TTTTTTGTGAGGCTTACAATTTTACAGCCAAGTGCCACACTAAATATTAGCCGTTATACCGTGTACTGGCAGTGCCAATACCTTACTTTACGTTCCTTTGTCTTGACACAAAAGAACCAAAAGTCAAGACTTTACCAAAGGCTCTAAAAAAATATTGCTTGGAGGACTAACAAATTCTTAATCTCTCACTCAGTCAGTAAGAATTTTTACGCTCCCTTCGCTGCATTTTTTTGCTCCTTTGCCCATGTCGGGCTGCAACGTGGTAAGGGTGGGGTGAGATTACTATCTACTTCGTACCAAGCAGCAAATATTAAGAGAGCCACACGCACAAGTACATTCAAATCAATCTTTATCAACAAACTAATCTAAAACATTTATTATTATGAGTCTAAAATATGCTTTAACCGAAAATCTACTCACCGAACGTAAAGATGACTACATGGCGCAGACGCAACAAGTGCGCTCATACAATATTGAAGATGTGGCAGAGCGTATGCTCAAGCGTGGCTCGCTGCTTACCAAGGCAGATATTTTGGCGGTGCTTGAGGTGTACCACACTGAGATTGCTGACCTTATTGCCGAGGGTGATGCGGTAAATACGCCTATATTCCACATATCGCCCAGTATAGCAGGGGTGTTTGAAGATGCCAGTGATACCTATGACCACAATAGGCATAAGGTACGCATTAACCTTAATGCTGGGGTGTTACTGCGTGAGGCGCAAAAGCACATTAAGCCTGAAAAGGTAGAGGGAGGTGAAACGCAAGCGCATATTGTACAGGTGGTGGACATTAAAAGTGGTACAACCAATGACTTGCTTACCCCTAATCGTAACCTACGCATTAAAGGGCACAGAGTAAAAATATCGGGCGAGCAGCCCACCGTAGGCGTGTACTTTATAGATGCTAAGGATAGCAACCAGCGCACCAAGGTAGATGCCTCGGATATTGTTACCAACAACCCCTCAGACTTAGTGGTGGTAATACCTGAATTGCCCAAGGGGAGTTACAAACTTGAACTCTGCACACAGTTTAGCGGTGGTGGAAAGGACTTAAAAGATGCTCGCACAAGCATCTTTAATAAGATACTTATAGTACAGTAGTTAGCACCCCTGTTGTCCACGCATCATGGGCGTATGCGCCCAGCCTCAATGGGCACTACCGCCCACGATGACGGAGCGCATACGCCCATTCATCGTGGGGCTATAGCCCCACGATGCGTGGGCAAAAGAGGGGAGGCAAAACCTTGCATATGTGGGGTGTGTTATGGGTAATGCTGTTAATACGGAGAGCCTCTTGTAACTTTTGCTCCTCATACCCCACCACAGGGAGCGAATAAAAACCTCCCCATAGGGCAACTGTATTGCCAATGAATGTGGAATACCGAATCAAGTTCGGTTATGAGGTGGTAAAATAGAGCAAGAATAAAAATAAGGTGTTTTATATACCATCATTAAAAAACTTAAACCGAGATGAATGCAATAACACGATTTTGGATTGTAGCAAATTTTGAAGTGCTTGTTAGCATAGTGGTTGCAATTACGCTTATTCCCTCATACACTATGTTTGCGGTAAATATACATAACGTAGAGGCGATTTTTTTTATGATTTTTTTCGTAGTGGGAGCAATTTTTTTGCCAATTATACTTGCCATTGTTCCCCCTGCTATGAAACGGTCAGGACTACGGGTGTTGATTGTTGGTAGTGCCGTATATCTTTTGGTGCTTATCATACTACTATGTGCATTGATAGGGGGATTGCCCTATGAGTTTTCGCAAGTGCAGTGGATAATCAATTGTGTATTGCTACCTCTGTTTATGCTAACATTGCTGGTGGCACTTGCCTTGTCGCAGATAGCTTATCGTCATCTCGAAAAGGTTAGTACACAAAGGCTGCTCTATGCAAACAGTAAAGCCAGTGTGTTTAATGACCCATGGCGATACGCTATCGATAGATTCTTTAACGTAAGCTTTAGTGCCTTTGTTGGCTTTTGTGGCATTGGGCTGTCTTTTGGGCTTATGTATATACTCAATCATTGTAGATAAATAATAACAACACGAGTGGAGTAAGCCGATAGAGGGTAGTAAGCCGATAAGTTTTACTGCTACTACTGAATATAAAAAGCAACAAGCAAGCCATGATGATAGGGCTTGCTTGTTGCTTTTGTTGTGTTTTCTACTCTATAATTATAAAAAGTTCTTCGTCGGAGCGTTTCATCAAGTACTGCTCACGAGCAAACTTCTCAAGGTTGTTGTCATTGGTGCGCAACTCTTCAAGGCTTTTTCGGTTGTATTCAATCTCATGTTGGTAGTACACAGCATCTTTCTCAAGGTTTTTAATTTGCCTTAGTTCACGAAAGTGCTCAAACATATTGTTGTTGTCTATAAACACCATCCATACCACAAAGGCAAGGGTGGCAAACACATATCGATTGCGCAGTACGCTGAGGTACTTGAGTTTGGATAGGTAGGTTTTGTATTTCATAGCAGGCACAAAAGTACACTTTTTATGGTAAAATTGCATAGCTATCTATCAGCATCTTTATATATATGCGTGATATGGATATATGCCTTGGGTGCAAAGGTGGGTGTCTCAAAAAAAAAGGCGAATGCTCAAGTTATATTATACGTTATTTGTAGTTAACTTTGGCGCACTGCTTTACGATTACCTCTCTTTTTCCCAAAAGAACAAGAATGAATACCCCCTCAACCCTATGGTTTACCTGCTTTATGCTATTGCTGCAAATGAATGTTTGGGCGCAAAAGGTATCGCTTAGTGGTTATATTAAAGATGCACAAACTGGCGAAGCTCTTGTGGGGGCTACTGTTTTTTTTCACGAGGCAAATATCAATGCAATTTCTAATGCTAAGGGCTTTTACGCTGTTCATGTAAAACAGGGCGAATACACTGTAAATATTGGCTACTTGGGCTATACGACCTTGAATGAAAGCTTGAAAGTGGGCGCACAGGCAACACAACAGCACAACTTTGCATTGCAAGCCAGTAGTAATGAAATAGAAGAGGTGGTGGTAAATGCAAGCAGACGTGATAATGTACGCAAAGTGGAGATGGGGGTAGAGAAACTGGAGATGAAGTCTATCAAAAAGATACCTGCACTTATGGGTGAGGTAGATGTAATCAAGGCAATTATGTTATTGCCTGGTGTGCAGCCTGCTGCTGAAGGCACCTCGTCATTTAGTGTGCGTGGTGGCAGCCCCGACCAAAACCTTATTTTGTTTGATAATGCTACTATTTACAACGCTTCGCACTTGATGGGTTTTTTTTCGGTATTTAATAATGATGTGATAGAGGGGGTAAAACTCTACAAGGGTGATATTCCTGCTGCTTACGGAGGTAGGCTCTCGTCGGTACTTGATGTAAGTAGCAAGGGGGGCGATGCGGGTGGCTACAATGTGTCGGGTGGGGTAGGGCTTATTTCAAGTCGCTTGGCAATAGATGGACCTATTGTAAAAGATAAACTCTCATTTATGGTAGCGGGTAGGCGCACTTATGCTGATTTGTTTTTACCTCTTGCCTCAGATGAAAACATAAAGGAGTCGGTACTGCACTTTTATGACCTCAATGGCAGCCTCACGTATCGCCCTAATGAGCGTGACCGCATAACGCTGTCGGGCTACTATGGACGAGATAATTTTGGGCAAGCCAGTTTTGCTGCCATGCACTTTAGTAATCAAAGTTATTCGCTCAATTGGCTGCATCAGTACAATGCTAACTTGTTTTCTACGGTATCGCTCATTGGTTCAGGCTATGATTATGAAATGGCGGCTGAACTCTCAAGCTATGATATGGCATGGCAGTCGGCAATTAATAGTCTTGGCGGACGAGCCGACTTTACTTATAAGTATGGCGAAAATAATCACCTTCGGTTTGGTGTGTCAAGCACGCACCACAGCATAAGCCCCAACAACTCATACAGTAAACCTCCTAACTCTGAGGGGGCTGCCTTTCATCTCCCCAAACAGTTCTCGTTGGAGACTGCTATATTTGCCATGAACGAGCATGATATAAGCGAACGCTTTGCCCTAAAGTATGGCTTGCGTTTTACGATACTCAACAATATTGGAGCTTATACGCACCATGAATTAGATGATAACTATAATCTAACTGGGGATAGTATGGTGTATGGCAAAGGCGACTTTTTTAACTCTTACTATGGTTTTGAACCTCGCTTAGGTGCAGTGTTTCGCTTGGGCGATGATAACTCGATTAAAGCAAGTTACTCGCGCACCATGCAGTTTATGCACTTAGTATCTAACTCTACGGCAGGCTCTCCGCTTGATGTGTGGACGCCCTCAACTCCAAACGTGCGTCCACAAAAGGCGAATCAAGTGTCTGTTGGTTACTTTCATAACTTTTTGAATGATGCTGTTGAAACCTCCGTTGAGGTTTTTTACAAACATTTGACCGATGTGCTCGACTTTAAAGACCATGCTATTATTCTACTTAATGACCGCCTTGAAGCAGAGTTCAGACGAGGCATAGGACGAAGTTATGGGGTAGAGGCAATGGTGCGTAAAAATGTGGGGAAGTTTACAGGCTGGGTGAGTTATACCTACTCGCGCTCGTTTCGCAAGGTAGATGAGGTAAACAACAATAAGTGGTATCAAACTACTTTTGACCGCCCACATAGTGTAAACATTGTGGCAAATTATGATATTACCAAACGTATTAACGTGGCTGCAAGCTGGACATACGCAACGGGTATGCCTACAACATTTCCCGAAGGTCGCTTCGAGGTCGATGGGAGTTATATCCCTATCTATGGCGGACGCAATACCTATCGCCTTGACGATTATCATAGGCTTGACCTCGCTGCTACCTTTGTGCTCAAAAAGCGAAAGGGCTATGAGCATGACATTAATCTATCGGTATATAATGCTTATGGACGACACAATACATGGTATATGCAGTTTGTTGAAGAGCCTCGCAACTCTGGTAATATGTTTGCCGAGCGTGTTTATTTATTTAGCGTAATACCTTCTATTACCTACAATTTTAAGTTCTAAATATTGCCCCATAATGAAACAGATTGTCCAACATATTGTCCAACATATTACCGCACTACTACTGTTTGCTCTTGTACTTATGCAGGGCTGTGTAGAGCGCATCTCTATCGATACCGATAATCAAACCCCACAACTGATTATTGCAAGTACCTTAACAACCGATAATGTTCGTTCGCAAGTGCACATTACACAATCTACCACTTACTTTGGGGGTAATACTTGCCCCCCTGTACTAAATGCTAAGGTGTGGATAAATGACCAAGTGCTTGCCCTTACCGACTCATCAAAGGGTACTTATACGCTTGTAAATGAAATGCCCATTGAAGTGGGTGGGCATTACAAATTGATGGTGCATTATGATTTTGATGGAGATGGGGTAGAGGAGGAGTATTGGGCTGAGGATATGGCTCCTGAACCTATGCAACTGCTATTGATAAACCTCTTGCCTGTTAGTAATGGTGCGGATACAAGCATCTACGCCCCTAAATTTTTGATAAACGGACTAATACAACGTTCTGCTAACCAACATTACATTGGCTTTGAGCAATATGTTAACGGAGTAAAGCGCAAGATAAAACTAAGTCAAAGCCTCATTGCTGAAGTGCCTTTAACGCTTGGTACAACTTTTGTTCCTCCATTTGGCATATACTCTATAGGGCGAGGGGGCTTTTATCTTGAAGGCAGCACCGATACTTTTTACTATGCACCTTTTGATACGATTGGAGTACAAGTTCTCTCACTTAGCCAAGCTCTGTTTGATTTCAAATTCTCTGCACAGAACGAACTTAATAATAGCAATCCCCTTTTTGGGGGTCCTCCTGCTAATGCAAAGGGTAATATTGTAGGCACTAATGTTCGTGGATATTTTGGAATAGCAGCAGCAAATCCACCTACTACACTTATACTTCCAATGAATGACAAAACCTTAGATGGACAATATTACATAAGCTTAGTGGATAGCACAACTAAAATTCAAGTGCAAAATAGTGGTACTGCACATTATGTAAACGGTGATAAAGCAGGACAATTATACTTTCATAACTTACAAGTAGATGCTACAATACGAGGCTTTCACGCTGTTGATGCCTCGGGTGCAGGTCTATCATTTACCATGACAAACTATAATGAGTTTACTAAACTTGATGATGAAAACATTGCATGGAGGCGTACAGGGCGAATACCTTAATGTTACTGTAAAAAGAGAGAGCGTAGAATTATAGAATCTACGCTCTGTTTTGCTTTTTAGTCTCTTAATCGCTGCATAAAGACTTCGTCTTCAAAGCCCTTTGACGTTTTGCGCCATGCTCGGCGTATGCCTGTTTGCGTAAATTTACTTTTGCTAAATAGTGCTACTGAAGCACGATTGCCCTGTGCAACACTACAGTATAGTTGATGCAGTTGTAAGGTGTTAAATGCGTAATCAGTAAGCAATTCTAATGCTTGATAACCATAGCCTTTTCCTCGCAATATCGGTGCATAGATAAGTATGCCCACTTCGGCTCGCAAATGTTGTGCATCGATACTTGATAGGTCTGCTGTGCCAATGGCCGTCGTGTTGCAAGTCTGCTCCTCCACTAAATCTATGATTAAGCGCACTTGTTCATTGGCAAATATTTTGCCTGTTTGCATTTCGGCTATATGCTGCTGTAATGCCCAACGAGAAAGGGGCGCAAGCGTATTGCCTGCACCCCATACCTCGGAGTTATTCTCCCATTCATATAGCAAGTCTATATCCGCAGGCTCTATTGCCCTAAGTTGTACCTTGCTCATTTATTACCAATCAATTAGTTTAAGCCTCTACGTTTTACTAATGCTGTAATATTGGGCTCACCATTGCGAAATTGTTTGTAAAGTTCCATTGGCTCTTCTGTGCCTCCACGCTCTAAGATAGATTTTCGGAAAGCAGTCGCAATTTTGGGATTAAACAAGTCTCCGCTTTTGGTAAATTGCTCAAAAGCATCAGCATCAAGCACCTCAGCCCAAATGTAACTGTAGTAACCCGCAGAGTAGCCTCCTGCAAAAATATGGTTGAAGTAGGTGCTACGATAGCGTGGTAAAATTTGTGCAATTAGATTGATATTTGCCATTTGTTGCTTTTCAAAGTTTTGCACATCAATACCCTTAGAACTTTTTAAGGTGTGATAGTCCATATCAAGCCAAGAGGCTGCAATATATTCTACTGTTTTGAAGCCTTGTCCATATTTATTTGCTTTGTTCATCTTCTCTACCAATGCTTGCGGAATGACCTCATTGGTTTGATAGTGTTTAGCGTATAAAGCAAGGCACTCTGGTTCAAATGCCCAGTTTTCCATAATTTGTGAGGGTAATTCTACAAAATCACGTGCTACGCTTGTACCCGATAGACTTTGGTATTTGCAATTTGAAAGTAGCCCGTGTAGTGCGTGTCCAAACTCATGAAAGAAGGTTTCAACCTCGTCAGGAGTAAGTAAAGATGGAGCATCGGCTGTTGGAGTGCTAAAGTTACATACAATAGAAATAACAGGAGCAACACGCTCTCCATTATCATATTTTTGCTTGCGAAAACTTGTCATCCACGCACCACCACGTTTGCCTGCACGAGGGAAAAAGTCCATATAAATTAAGCCTAAAAAATCGCTATTAGCATCGTGTACCTCATAGCAAGTTACATCTTTATGGTAAACAGGAACTTTTGCAGTAATGTCAGTAAACTGCAAGCCAAATAGTTTTTGTGTAATGGTGAAAATTCCGTTACGCACATTTGCCAATGGAAAGTAGGGACGCAATTCTTCCTCGTCTAAATTATAATTTGCTTGTTTGATTTTTTGCTCATAATAACGCCAATCAGAGGCTTTAACGCTTGTGCCTTCATTGTTTTTCAACATTAGTTTTTGTTGGTCAGCCAACTCTGCATTAGCTTTTTTCAAAGCAGGAGTCCACAACTTTTTTAGCATATCATAAACCTTAGTAGGCGATTTTGCCATACAATCATCAAGTACATAGTCTGCATAAGTAGTGTAGCCTAGCAATTGAGCCTTTTGTATGCGTAGGTCAAGTATCTCTGCAATTACAGCCTTATTGTCAAACTCATTGCCATTATTTCCTCTATTTGCATAAGCACTCAGCATTTTTTCACGCAAATCGGCATTTGAAGAGTATTGTAAAAATGGCATCAAACTAGGATTTTTCAAGGTAAATTCCCATGCTCCGTCTTTTTCCGAAGCCTCAAGTAGAGAGTTGGGTAAACCTGCTAAGTCTTCTTTATTTTCAATACGAAGGCTAAAACTATTGGTTTCTGCTAAAAGATTTTGTCCAAACTTTAGGGTTAGTGACGATAACTTTTCGTTCACCCCACGCATTTTCTCTTTTTGTGCAGCATCTAAGTTTGCACCACCTCTTACAAAGTTTTTGTAAAAGTTTTCTAAGAGTTTTTTCTGTTCTAATGAAAGCGATAAAGAGTCCTTTTGCTCATACACGTTTTTTATTCTTTCAAATAACTTCTCATTAAGCAAAATGTCATCTTGATTTTTTGATAGCATTGGCGAAATTGTAGATGCCAATTTATCCATTTCAGGCGAGGTTTCTGCACTGTATAGTGGAAAAAATACTCGACTTACACGCTCCAAGAGTTCGCCACTACGGTCTAAGGCTTCAATCGTATTGGCAAAGGTTGGGGCATCAGTGTTATTCGCAATGCTGATAACTTCTGCTGCCTGCTGCTCAATACCTTTGGTAAAGGCTGGCAGATAATGCGCAAGTTTAATTTTGTCAAAAGGCGGCACTCCATACTGAGTTTTATACTCGCCATAAAATGGGTTGTTCTCTAACTGAGAACAAGCTGCTGTTGCAATAATTGCCATAACAACGAAAGTTTTACGAATCATAAGTGTTTTGTTTATAGTGATTATTTTCTTCAAAAAAATGCTGTTTGTGGTTGATTTTAAGAAGTACTGCTTTTGCCAAAAGTTTAGTAATTGCATAAAGAGGAATAACAATTAGCATTCCTACAATCCCAAATAAACAGCCTGCTACAAGTACTGCACAAAATATCTCAAGAGGATGCGCTTTTACACTACTAGAGTAAATAAATGGCTGCAAAACAAACATGTCTAAGAGTTGTACACCTAAAAATACGGCAAGGGTTTTTAATAATAATGGTACAAAGGCAACTCCTGTTATTGATACAACAAAAAGGCACATAAAAAGGCCCAGTATATAGCCTATTAGTGCACCTATATAGGGGATTATGTTGAGTACGCCAGCAACTAAACCTATCAATAGAGCTTGTTGCCATGTGTAGCCTGCAATAAGCCCTAAACCCAAAGCGAGCAATGCCATCACACATAGCATATCAACAAAAGTGCCAACAAAATAACGAAGCAAGATTTGTCCTATAGAGCGAAGGAGCGTAAGAGTACGGGTTGTAACATTGGAGTTTTTATACATCATGATAAGAGCATTCTTATATTTTTTCGGTGAGTTTTTGTACTACACGAAACTTATTAAAAAACTCCTTTGCAAATACCCGAATAACTGTATAGGTTGGGATAGCAATTAGCATTCCTAAAATACCAAATAAACTTCCTGCAATAAGAATCACTAAAAATATCTCAAGCGGGTGTGCCTTTATACTATTAGAGTAAATAAATGGCTGAAAAATCCCCATATCTAAGAGTTGTACTGTAAAAAATACAGCAATGGTCTTTATCTCTAATGGCAAAAATGCGGCACTAGTATTACTTACTGTTACAATACACATTAGCGTCCCAAGCGCATAGCCTGTAAGTGGACCAACGTATGGTATAACATTAAGAATTCCTGCAATCAGACCTAAAAGTAGAGCCTGTTGTAATGAATAGCCCGCAATAAACGTTAAGCCCAAGGTAAGCAAAGTCATAACGCATAAAATATCCGTAAAAATCCCAATGAAGTAGCGTACCAATAGGCGATTCACTGCTTGCATAGCATTGCTTAAGTTTTGCTCATAACGCTGTGGAAAGAGTAGAGTGATGGAGCCTAAAAAAAGATTGTCTTCCTTTAAAAAGAAAAAGGTAATGAAGGAAATAGCAAAAAGTGCAATAGCAAGATTTTTTATTAAGCCCGCCATAGAACCAAAAAGTTCTCTAATTTGTGGCAAATTGACTGCCTTCTCTATTTGTTGTAAAATTAACTCTTTAATGGAAAAGTCTTTTTCTACCGACAAGTATTTTTGTGCTATACAATCTAATTGGTGTAGTGGTGCATCAATTACCTCTGTGAGCTTTATTACATCTATCTTACTAAACTCATTGATTTGTTCTAAAATAAGGGGAATAAATATGCAGAAGAATACAATGGCGACTAACCACAATGTAAGTAAAGTAAGTGTAGAGCATACTGCACGTGGTAAATAGAACTTACTGTACTTCACGGAACAAAGTAGGTGCATAAGTGGCTTACCAATAAGGGAGAGTACCACTGAAATCAGAACATAGGCAACAATGTTCTGAAAATACCAAACTACAGCAAGTACGATTGCTGTAATGGCAATAATTATAATATAACGAGCGAGTTTATTCATAATGCCTGTAGGCAGTATTTACCAACGAGCGAGGATGGTTTGTCCTCCAAATGTTTTTTGCTGCATTTGTACCTCTACTTTTGCTGAAAGTGGTATAAATACGTCAACACGAGAACCAAATTTAATAAATCCCATTTCTGTATTTTGCTTTGCTTGTGTGCCTTTTTTTGCATAGCAAACGATACGTCTTGCTAAGGCTCCTGCAATTTGACGCATCAGTATTTTTTTTGTGCCATTATTAATAGCAACTGTTGTACGCTCATTATCAGTTGAGGATTTTGGATGCCATGCCACTAAGTATTTTCCTTTATGATACTTCTGATATTCTACTTCTCCATCGATGGGATAAAGGTTAACATGTACGTTATTGGGAGACATAAATATGGAGATTTGACGACACTTATCATTCAAATACTCTGTTTCTATAACCTCCTCTATCACTACAATCTTACCATCACAAGGGGCATAGATAGCCGTTTCATCTCGTTGAAGAGTCCGTGATGGAATACGGAAAAAACGAATAATGAATCCCCAAAAGCCAAGAGCAATGGCTAAAATGGAAAAACTTATCCAATGTGTACCTAAAATATAAAATGTAATAGCACAAGGGCATGCCATCACTAAAAATACGAGCCAAATGCTTGCTCTTCCTTCTCTATGAATTGTCATAATTATGGTTTTACAAATAATTGAACATATACAAATACCAAGGGTAAAGACAATAATGCAGCGTCAAAGCGGTCAAGCAACCCTCCGTGTCCAGGCATAATGCGACCAGAATCTTTTACATCAGCACTCCTTTTGAGCATTGATTCTACAAGATCTCCCAGTGTCGCCGTTATAGATACAATAAATCCTACTACAAGTAGGTGCTGCCAAGCAATATCTACAAAAATGCAATGTAGTGCATACGAAAATCCTGCTACAGATAAAATCCCTCCAATATATCCCTCCCAAGTTTTCTTTGGAGAGATGCGCGCTAGTAGTTTATACTTACCAAAGGCTCGCCCAAAAACGTACGCAAAACTATCATTTGCCCAAAGCATAATGAAAAAACAAAGTAAAAAAAATGCACCCGCAGTGTGAAAAATATAGTTGGTGAGTGCAAAGGGTATTGCCACATAAATAAGTCCAAGTAATGTGAATGCAATATTACTAAAGGGCTTTGCTTTGTGTCGAAATAACTCAACAAAGAAGATGGCAGTGATTAAAGGTATTACGAGCAATAAAATCTTATCATTTTGGTCTGATAAAACTTGGAATACTTGAACATAAGATGCCAAAAACAAGACGATTGCAGTAGCAATTCCTAATGCGACCTGCGGACTTACAGATAGTTTTTTGGTAATGGTGAAATATTCTATAAGAGAAATAAGCATACCCAAAAACATTAAACCAGCAAATGCTTCTTTGCTACATAATAGTGATAGAGTAATCAATGCGACGTATACTGCCCCAGATAACATGCGAAGTAGTAGGTTATTGCTCTTCATCGCATCTATACGTCTTTGGACTCTGATTCAGAGGTTTCATCAAACAACGACTTTTCTGCTGGAGTAGTTTCCTTTACAGCATCTTCTCCATCTATAGATACCGTTTTTTTAGAGCGAGTTTTTCGTTTTGGCTTTTCAGTTATTTCTTTGTTCGCCTCCTTTTCAAGCATCTCGTGCATAGTTTCTCCTTTACGCTTACCAAAAATCTTCTCCAAATCCTCACTAAAAATAACCTCACGTTCCAATAATAGTTCTGCTAATTGTTGTAAGCCTTTTTTGTTTTTTGTAAGAGTTTGTTTTGCCAATTTATAGGCGTCATCTACTAAACTTTGCACCTCTGCATCAATTAACTCTGCAGTTTTTTCGCTATAAGGTTTTGAGAAAGAATATTCCTGCCCTGAACTATCATAATAACTTAGATTGCGCAACTTGCGACTCATTCCAAAGTGGGCAATCATAGAATAGGCTTGTTTTGTAACTCGCTCTAAGTCATTAAGTGCTCCAGTTGAAATTTTGCTAAACGTATTTTCTTCAGATGCACGACCGCCCAATATAGAAGCCATTTCGTGCAATAATTGTTCTTGAGTAGTAATTTGTCGCTCCTCGGGCAAATACCAAGCTGCTCCAAGCGATCGTCCACGAGGGATAATGGTTACTTTAACCAAAGGATTGGCGTGTTCCAATAACCAACTTACTGTTGCATGTCCTGCTTCATGATAGGCAATTGTCTGTTTTTCTTTTGCCGAAACAATTTTATTCTTTTTCTCTAATCCACCAATAATGCGGTCAACAGCATCAAGAAAATCCTGCTTGTCAATATTTTCTTTGTTTTTTCGAGCCGCAATTAGAGCGGCCTCATTACATACATTTGCAATGTCTGCACCCGAAAAACCAGGGGTTTGTTTTGCCAAAAAATCTATTTCAAAACCATCAATTAACTTCAATCCACGCAAATGTACTTTGAAAATGTCAAGACGCTCTTTAAGGTCGGGCAAATCAACATGAATCTGCCTGTCAAAGCGACCTGCACGCAATAAAGCTCTGTCTAGAATGTCTGCACGGTTAGTTGCAGCCAAGATGATTACACCTGAGTTAGTTGCAAAACCGTCCATCTCGGTTAAGAGTTGATTTAGCGTGTTTTCACGCTCGTCATTCGACTGCATTGTAGTTTTACTACCTCTTGCTCTCCCAATAGCATCAATTTCATCAATGAAAATAATACAAGGAGATTTTTCTTTTGCTTGTTTAAATAAGTCTCGCACTCGTGATGCCCCAACTCCAACAAACATTTCTACAAAATCAGAGCCTGAAAGAGAGAAAAATGGCACATTTGCTTCGCCAGCAACGGCTTTTGCTAAAAGGGTTTTTCCTGTTCCTGGAGGACCTACAAGTAATGCGCCTTTAGGTATTTTTCCACCTAAATTAGTATATCGTTTTGGATTTTTTAGAAAATCAACAATTTCCATTATCTCAACCTTTGCCTCTTCTAATCCCGCAACATCGTTGAAATTCACTCGCACCTTATTATCTTTGTCAAACAACTGTGCTTTAGATTTTCCTACGTTAAAAATGCCGCCTGCACCACCTGCACCACCACCCATTCTTCGCGACATAAAAATCCATACACCAACCAATAAGCCAATAGGGATTAGATAACCTATTATTCCTCCCAAATAGTCTGTACGGTCTGTAAATTGAGGCTCTATACGATCGCTTTCCGCAATTTCTAACTGCGCTTCTTTAAGATTGTCTTCAAATGCTTTGTTGTCGCCAATACTAAAAAAGAAATGCGGTCCTTGCTTGGATGGAGTATTAAAGCGTGTCCCAAATTTGTCTTTATATTTACCTAAACTGTCGGGTTTAATGTAGACTTCAACCTTGCGAATATTACTAATTACAACGATTTTAGAGATGTCTTTTCCTTCAACCATTTTCATCCGAACTTCACGCCAATTGGTTTCAAGTGGGTTGCCAGAATTGAAAAAAAAATTGATGCCAAAAATTCCACCAATTATTACTGCATATACCCAAAATACTCGATTGTTGTTGGGCTTTTTCTTATTGGCATTAGATTGCAACGGGTTGTTGTTATTCGGATCTGTCATATATAGTGATTCAAAAAACGTTATGCTTTTTCTGTTGGCTTTTTACGAGTCGTTGCTTTTTTTGTTGCAACAGATTGGTTTTTTATTTTCTTTATGATTGGTTCATCGGTATAATGCTGTATGGGAGCGTCTGCCCAAAGTTTTTCAATATTATAAAACTCGCGAGTTTCTGTTTGAAAAATATGCACCATTACATCTATGTAATCCAAAATGACCCAAATGGAATTTTCGAAACCTTGTGTGCGGCGAGGTTTTTCGCCTAAGGTTTTTCGTGTGTGCTCTTCTACATTGCGAGCAATTGCGTCAACCTGTGTAGTAGATTCAGCATTGCAAATTACAAAGTGTGAGCAAATAGCACCATCAATCTGTGTCAAGTCAAGACTTTGCACGTTCTGTGCCTTTTTGTCCAACATTCCGTCAGCGATGGCTTGACACAAAGCGTTTTTACCTGATGCAGCGACAGGTTCTGTTTTTTTTGCCATACGAATACAATTAAGCACACAAAGTTAGATAATTTTTCATACAAAGTTCGCTAACTTTGTAAAAACTTAAATTGCCTATCAATATTGTGAGTTTGCCTATCTTTTTTTTTGATTCATTGCCATCGACAAATGATAAATTGATGGAGTTCTGCGCAACTAATTGCAAGGATGGTACTGCTGTTGTGGCATTGTTGCAGGAGCAAGGACGAGGGCAGCAAGGGGCAATATGGGAGAGTGAGGCTGGGCAGAATATTTGCCTCTCTATTGCATTTAAACCAACATTTTTACCCGTAATGCAAATGTTTTACTTGTCAAAGGTAGTTGCTATTTCAATTTGGCAGTTCTTGCAACAGCAAGGTGTGAGTGCCAAAATTAAGTGGCCCAATGACATATTGGTTAAGGATAAAAAGATTTGTGGAGTACTTATCGAACAGCAGATTTGTGGAAATTCTATTTCTCAATCCATTGTGGGAGTTGGCTTAAATCTCAATCAAGAAAAGTTTGCACATGCTCCAAATGCGACGTCCTTATTTTTGGAAGATCTTCAAAGGAGAGATGTGAAGTCTATAGCTATAGCCTTGCAAAATTGCATTTTCAACAATTATATATCCTTGCAAAACAACTTTCACTCAAAGGCTTATCGCACAACAATCGATGCAGAGTATTTTAGATATTTATATCGTAATCAGGGAGTTTTTGAGTTTAGTGCAGCTGATAAACCTTTTAAGGCAAGTATTGTGAATGTTAGCCCTAGTGGAGAACTTAGTTTACAAGTGGAGGGTGGAGCAGTTGAAAAGTTTTATTTCAAAGAGGTAGAGTTTCTTTAGCGAAGTTTTATTATAGTAATCCCTGCCCCACCATGCTGCTCGCTTTCATCTGTAAAGTTAGCGACGGAGCGTATTGTTTTTAGGTATTTGCGAATTTCCTGCTTCAGAGTGCCAGTGCCTTTTCCGTGCAAAATTCGCAGTTCGGATTCGCCAAACATTAAAGCTTGATCAAGTAAAATCTCAACTTCAGCAAGGGCTTCTTCAGTACGCATTCCTCGCACATCAATATTCGTCGAAAAATTCAAGCGCTTTAGAGCCATGGTAGTCGTAGACGATTTTTCTGCCGTTTGTGTGCGTGCTTTACGTTGTTCCGCACGATTGGCTGGGGAAAGACTTTGTAGAGCAATGCTCAAATATAGGTTTCCAATAGCAATCATTGCAGTGCCGTTGTCATTTAGTTTGGCTATTTCGCCAACTGTATTTTGACCTTTTATACACACTAATGTACCAACTTCAAATAAATGCTCTTTTTGAGAGGCAATAATTGTAGCCTCCATATCATTGCTGTGCTTTTGTTGGCGTTCGGTACGTTGCTCTTGTCGCTTTTTGAGTTGTAGGATTTTTTGTTCAATTTTGTGACTCGTTGCAATATCTTGCTCTGATTGGATGTGTTCGGAAATTTTGGAGAGAGACTTGCGTAACTCTCGTGTTTTTTCTTTTTCTGCTTGTGCTTCTTTTATCCTGCGAATCGTATTTTCTATTTGTTTATTAGCATTGCGAATGAGTAGTTTTGCCTCTTGTTTTGCTTGGTTAAGTATGGCATTGCGCTCGTTGTGCAGTTGTTGTAGTTCTTTTTCGTAGTTCTGCAGCGTTTCCTCCAAAATCTTATCCGTATTTTTTATGCGAGAGCGTTTCTCCTCCCAATAACGGCGATTTCGTGCAATGTCTCGCAGTCCCTTATCTGTATCTAAATAATTGTTGCTAAGTAAATTTCGTGCATTTTGCAGCACTTCTTTTGGGAGTCCAATTTTTTGAGCTAATTCAAATGCAAATGAACTACCTGGCATGCCTATATCAAGGGTAAATAATGGTGCAATTTTTTGAACATCAAATAGCATTGCTCCGTTATGTGCCGTTGGGGTATTATCTGCTAAATGTTTTAGGTTAGCATAGTGTGTGGTTGCAAGCAAAAAACTTTTCTTTTGCACAATTTCAGCCAAAATAGATTCAGCGATTGCACCTCCTGCTTGAGGTTCTGTTCCTGTTCCTATCTCATCAAGTAGCACTAAAGTTTGAGGTGTGGCATTGTGCAAAATATATTTCATACTATACAAATGTGAACTGTAAGTGCTCAAGTCATTTTCTATCGATTGCTCGTCGCCAATGTCGATAAAAATATTCTCAAAAACTCCCACTTCAGAATCTCCTGCAATAGGAATGGTAAAACCACATTGTAGCATATATTGCAGTAAGCCAACGGTTTTGAGTACAGCAGATTTTCCTCCAGCATTTGGTCCTGAAATAATAAGAGTGTTTTTTTGTGAGGTAAGCCTAAGGTTTAGTGGTACGATGCACTTGCTCTCCTTTTTTAAGGCGGTTTCCATAAGTGGGTGGCGTGCCTCTTTCCAATCGATAATTGGCTCGTTAACTAAGGAGGGTAGCCTCGCTTGTATTTCATTTGCATATAAAGCTTTTGCGCGTATAAAATCAATGAGGCAAAGGGTGTTAGCAGATTGCTCAATGTCGGGTAAGAAAGGACGAATAAAGTCTGTCAGAATTATTAATATTTTAATAATTTCTCTCTTTTCAGCAAAGCCCAACTCTTTTAGACGATTATTCAACTCAACAACTTCTGTTGGTTCAATAAACGCAGTTTTTCCACTTGCAGACTCATCTAAAATAATACCTGCAATTTTACGTTTGTTCCCTGCGCTAATAGGAATTACTGCGCGCCCATCACGCAAACTAAGTTCGGCGTCAGCATCAGCAAATCCTGCTGATTGTGCTTGCCGCAAAAGTTGTTGCATTCGGCGTGTAATTTGCTGTTGGGCAGCAAGCATCTCTTTACGTGTTTTTTGGAGTTCGGGTGATGCATTATCTTTTACTTGCCCAAGGTTATCTATGCAGAGATTGATTTTTGTGAGTACAGGGGTAAGATTTTGTAAAGGTTGCAATAATTGACATAATTGTGGATAATGCCGAACATCGACTTGTGTTATTTTTTCCGTGTTGGCAAAAAACTTTATTAATTTTTCTAAGATGGATAGTAATTGAACTATTGCCAAAAATTGTGCTTCAGAAAGATACATTCCCAGCACTTTTGCTTTGTGCAAAAACGGTGCAACATCTACATAATTGTCATGCGGAAAAGAGGGTTCTAATAAGCAAATTTGCTGCATTTCAGCAACTTGCTCAAGCATTTTTTTTAATGTTTCAAAATTGGAGCAAAATGTTGTACCCTCTAAATGCTCACATGCTCCCTGTGTAGCACAATTTGCGGCTACTTGCTGACGTATTTTTTCAAAACCAAGTTTGAATTCAAAATTAAGTGGATAAATCATTGTAGTTGTTTGCAAATCTTAGCGCAAAGATAGTAATATCATTCATAATGCTGTCTTTTTGTGCCAGCAAAACAGTTGCATGGTACGCACGGATCGCAAGCCGATATTTGCAAAATAAATAAAAATGCCTTATCTTTGCGCCTCTCTAAAAATGCCTATACAAGATCTTGATATTCAATGAGTTTTAATTCCGAAAATATCGGCATTCCTAACGGTAATTTTTTTGGACTTCCAATAGATTATACTAATAGCAAAGTTGTTTTGCTGCCAGTAGCGTGGGATGCGACAACCTCTTATCGCAAGGGGACTGCGCAGGCTCCTAAGGCTATGCTGGAGGCGTCTTGCCAAATTGACTTATTTGATGTTGATTTTGGAGAATTTTGGAAGGCGGGTATTTATACTGCTGATTTTGATGAGAAAATCGAAGAAATGAGTTACACTGCTCGTAAAGATGCAGAGAAAGTGATTGCCCTATTGGAGAATGGCGTTGACTTGTTTGATAAACGAGTAGTTGCTCGTTTGAAATTTGTTAATGTACAATCTAAATTGCTAAATACGTGGGTGTATGAACAAACTAAGGCATACTTGGGAGATGGCAAGTTAATTGGTGTTGTTGGAGGTGACCATAGTGTGCCATTTGGCTTTATGAAGGCGATTAGTGAAGTTCATGAAAATTTTGGAGTTTTGCATATTGATGCGCATGCAGATTTGCGAGATGCCTATGAGGGGTTTGAGTTTTCTCATGCCTCGATTATGCATAACGCACTGAATTGCTTTTCAAATATAAAAAAAATAGTGCAGGTTGGAGTGCGTGATTTATCAAAAACGGAGCATGATTTTGCAGTAATTGATAGTCGAATTGTTCAATTTACTGATAGTCAGATTTCGAGTTTGCAATTTTGCGGAAAAAATTGGGCACAGATATGTGCAGAAATAGTGAAGCATTTGCCTCAAAAAGTATATCTTAGTTTTGATATAGATGGGCTCTCTGCTGACCTTTGTCCGAATACAGGAACGCCTGTTCCTGGAGGTCTGCAATTTCAGCAAGCCATTTTTTTGTTGAAAGAGTTAATTGCGCAGAAAAAGACAATCGTTGGATTTGACTTGTGTGAGGTTAACGTACATGATACTGCAAATGAATGGGATGCTATTGTCGGCGCACGAGTTTTGTATAAACTGATAGGTAGTTGTATCACATCAATGTAAATAATATACTGTTATGGAATTTTTAGATTTTTCTCGTTTAAGGCGAACCGTAAAGGCAAGGCAAGAAACTCAAGCACTAGCAAGTCCTTTTGCTAAGTTTATGGGATCTCACTCAATTGGAGGGATATTACTACTGATTTTTACCCTGATTGCGATTCTTTGTAATAATATTCCATTTTTAAGTGGATTTGGTGCTTTTTGGGAAACTGATTTGACGATTTCCTTTGGCTTTAATGCGGATTTTTTACCACTACGTACCGTAAGAGACTGGGTAAATGATGGAGTAATGGTTTTCTTTTTTTTCTTAGTTGGCCTAGAAATAAAACGCGAAATGGTTGTAGGGGACTTATCGTCAATTCGCAACGCATTGTTGCCAATTTTTGCAGCCATTGGAGGGATGATAGTTCCGGCACTCATGTATGCAGCATTTAATTATGGAGAGCCAGGACAACATGGATGGGGTATTCCAATGGCTACAGATATTGCATTTACAATCGGGATACTATCTCTTTTTGGCAAGCGCGTACCTATTGCCTTAAAAGTGTTTTTAACTGCTTTGGCAATTGTTGATGACTTAGGAGCGATTATTGTAATGGCAATATTTTACCCTTCGCACGCGTTGCATTATGAGTTTCTTTTGGCAGCGGCAGCAGCACTGTCAGTACTTATACTTTTTAATCGATTGCGAGTTAATGCCCCCTTTCCTTATGTTGCTGTGGGTATTCTTTTATGGTTTTTTGTTTTACGTTCAGGAGTCCATGCTACAATTGCAGGCGTTATTTTAGCAATGGTTATTCCATCAAGTATTAAAATCAATCAAATTCGCTTTTATGTTCGAAGCAAATATATGCTAGATCGCTTTAAAAATGCTTATAGCACATCGACTCCTTTATTGAAAAATACAAATGAGCAACGGCAAATTAATAACTTATCAAAGGAAATAAATAACGTTACTCCATTATTATTAAGACTAGAACATTCACTAGAGCCTTGGATTAAATACTGTATTATGCCACTTTTTGCTCTTGCCAATGCTGGAGTTATAATTGATACTGCTGCTTTTTTTGCATTGACAGAGCCACTTTCATTGGGTATTTTCTTTGGACTATTTGTAGGGAAACCCATTGGGATAATTTTATTGAGTTTTATTGCCATAAAATTAAGAGTTGCCAAAATGCCTGAGAATACAAGATGGATTGAAATGATGGGAGCGGCACAACTTGCAGGAATTGGGTTTACAATGTCTATTTTTATTGACTCCATTGCATTTAGCAATAATCTACAGTTACAAAATACTGGGAAGTTGGCAATTTTGATAACCTCGATAATTGCAGGTGTTGCGGGAAGTATTTGTATGTATTATGCCTCTCGATCTTCAAAAGTTACAGACTAAAATCTTAATATTTAAATCTCATTTTTCAAACAATTAATTAAAAAAAAACAATGAAATTAAAATTAGTTTTCTTAACAACAATTGTAGGGGCAATTACCCTCAATTCATGTTCGTCGAACTCACTAAGTTCTTCGAGTAGTGCAACCGATTCAGTAAGTTATGCTTTTGGCATAAATATTGGCGAAAGTCTTAAGCGCACAAATATTGATGGACTAAATCCAGATATCATTGCAACAGGAATTAGAGACGTTGTAACCAAGAATGGTGAAAATGCTTTGATGACCAACGAAGAGAGTATGATGCTTTTGCAAGAGTACTTCAAACGTCAACACGAAGAGGCATTGACAAAGAATAGCAAAGAGGGAGAGGCTTTTTTGGAAAATAACAAAACAGCAGCTGGAGTTATTACCACAAGTAGTGGCTTACAGTATAAAATCATCACTGAAGGAAAAGGGATTAAGCCTTCTGCTAGTGATGAGGTGGAGGTACACTATCGTGGCACATTGCTTAATGGCGATGTTTTTGACTCGTCATACGAAAGAGGAGAACCTATTAAACTTAGATTAAATAGTGTGATTGCTGGTTGGACAGAAGGTCTGCAATTGGTAAAAGAGGGGTCAAAGGTAATGTTTTGGATCCCATCTCACCTTGGATACGGAGAAAGTAATGCAGGTACTATTGAGCCAAACTCAACTCTGATTTTTGAAATAGAATTAATCAAAGTGCACAAAGGCGGGAAATAAACAGCAATGAAAATTGCAGATATGTAATGAAAATAACAGGTAGAGAAATT
>JBOFMS010000044.1:0-2681 GCA_051658505.1 Bacteroidales bacterium
GGCAATACCGTTATTATGGGACGAAAAACGTTTGAGTCTATTGGAAAAGCATTGCCTAATCGACATAATTTTGTCTTATCTACTCAAAAAATTTTAACTACTCCAAATGTATCGCTCTTCAGTTCGCTGGAGGAGGCAATTGCGAAAGCTCCTACATTATCGGTATTTATCATCGGTGGAGAAAGGGTATATCAAGAGGCTTTGAAATTGGCAACAGATTTATACATAACTCATATAGAGCAAGAGGATAAGGAGGCTGACACCTTCTTCCCTCCAATAGATTGCAGTACTTGGATACAAATTGAGCGTTCTGCTACAATGACAAGCAAGGAAGGAGTGTGTTTTTATTTTGCGAAATACAAGCGACTACAAATAGTGCAAGATTAAAAGTGTAACCACCATCCTAATCCTCCTATCAACAAGGCAAATGCAAACTTTATCAATTTAAGGTAGATAAAGCCTCGTTTTGTTTCAGCAAGCAGTGGCAAACCTGCGTGTCCGTCTTGCATTAAACTATTAACCAACAAAATACTGAAAGGAATACTGCCTTGTGCAAACATCAATACAAACACTAAGTGTGGACCAGAGGAGGGAATCAAGCCAATGAGAATCGCTGCTAATAAGATATACGCAGGATGATGGCGAACCCATTCTTCAAAGCCAATATAGTGCTGCAATAAGGCAATGACAATAAGTGCACCAAGTGTCCACAAAAAAAGCTTAAGAAAGTGTTTCTTAATGACATGCTGCCAAAGATGATGTTCTAAAAAATGCTCGTTGACTCGTACAATAATCACAAATACAACGATGGCAAGTGCAGAAAAAAGAAGATTCAACCATCGCTCACTAAATAAAAAATTGTGTTCGTGATGATGTGCGCATTCTTCTCCGTGAAAATGCGCATGCTCAAGTATGCCACTAAAGGTGGCGAGTATAAAAAATAATAAGCCCGAAAGCAATAACGCACGTTGTAAACTTAAATGTTGTAGATTTTCCTTCCAATTTCCTCCTGCATTTGCTCCTCCACAATGTTCATGCTCATCGTCGTGAAGGGCAAGATGTTCATGTAACAAGGGGGTAGAAAATTGTTTGGTCGAAAGGTTAATAACAACACCAACAAGTAAAGCAACAATTATCAATACTGCCTGTAGAATTAAGGCTTGCTGCGGAAAAATTGCAAACATTACAAAAGCCTCATCGCCAAGACTTGCTATCATACTTGCTACCAATGCCCCAAAATTAACCACTCCATGTGTAAATAATGAAACCGCTGCAAAGCCACCAATACAACCTGGGATAATGCCAAGTAAAATGGCTATCAATAATTGCTGAAATTTGGTCTGTCTCAGACGTGTGAAACTTTTTGCCCGTGTGGCAACATTGATATATTCAATAAATAACAGCATTGTCATGACCAAACAGGTTACCAATACCGTATTTTTAAGGATTTCTACTAGCGTAAATATCATGCCTCTGCTGTTTGTTCCAAGATTTTTCGTGCGGCAGCAAATGAACTTAATGCGCCTGTCAATACTTTATGTTCTAATTCGGGCAAAGCCTTGATAACTCTTTCATTGCCGTAAAAACGCTGATGTAATGCCTCATCAATAGCTTGATACATCCAATATTTATTCTGCTCACTGCGATTATGGATGAAAAAGTCATTTTTTTGAGTCTGAGCAACATAATCGAGTACTTTTGCCCAAACCTCTGTAAGTCCCTCTTTGCTCACAGCTGATGAGGTTAAAGCCTTAGGTCTCCAACCCGACTCAGGAGTCGGAAATAAATTTAATGCACTTTGATATTGCGCCTTTGCAGCTATTGACTTCGTTATATTCTCACCATCGGCTTTGGTAATGACAAGAAGGTCTGACATCTCCATTATACCCCTCTTTATACCTTGTAATTCATCTCCTGCTCCTGATAACATAAGTAATAAAAAACAATCCACCATCGAGTGAACTTGGGTTTCGCTTTGACCAACGCCAACAGTTTCTACAAATATGACGTCAAAGCCAGCAGCCTCACAAAGTAAAATGGTTTCGCGAGTCTTGCGAGCAACCCCTCCCAACGACCCTGCACTTGGACTGGGACGAATAAATGCATTTGGATTATTACAAAGCGTCTCCATACGAGTTTTGTCCCCCAAAATACTCCCTCGACTACGCTCACTACTTGGATCAATTGCTAATACTGCTAATTGATGATGCAAATCTGTAATATATCCTCCAATCGCTTCAATAAAGGTGCTTTTTCCTGCTCCAGGAACGCCTGTAATACCGATGCGAATAGATTTTCCTGTATGCGGCAAACAGCGTTCTACAATTTCTTGCGCCATAGCTTGATGCTCAGACAAAGTGCTTTCCACTAAGGTAATGGCGCGCCCAAGAATTACTCGGTTTCCACTTAAAATACCCTCTACATATTCATTGACTGAAAGGGTTCGACTTTTTCGGCGATAATGCTGTGCATTGGGATTCACTTGTGGAGGCTGCTCTATACCAGCATTCACACTTAGGGCTGATGAAGCACAAGATTTATTATTGCTACTCATGACTATTATATTTCTGACAATCTACGGTCATGCAATTATCAATGATGCGATTGTTGTACTGCTGAATAAAGCCTTTTGTTTTTTGCTCAATCAATGTTTGCATATCCATATTTTCACCAATGATGTT
>JBOFMS010000045.1:0-10044 GCA_051658505.1 Bacteroidales bacterium
CAATTGAGCAATTTGAACGTTATGCGCCAGATGTATTGGATAGTTTTAAGGCACTTGCCCAAACGGGTTGTGTCGAATTTTTGGGAGAAACACACGCGCATTCACTTGCTGTATTAAGTAACGTAGAAGAATTTAAGGCACAAGTGCACAAGCATAGTGCACTTATAAAAAAGCATTTTGGAATGCAGCCCACAGTATTTCGTAATACAGAGTTGATTTATTCGAATCGAATTGGTGAGGAGGTGGCGGGGATGGGGTTTACGGCTATGTTGGCAGAAGGCGCAAAGCATCTTTTGGGATGGAAAAGTCCTAATTATTTGTATGCCAATGCCATTAAGCCTAAACTTAAAGTTTTACTTCGCAATTTTCGGCTGAGTGATGATATTGCATTTCGGTTTTCTGACCAAAATTGGAGTGAATTTCCGCTTACTACTGATAAATACATAGTGTGGTTAAATGTTGTGGAGCAAAAGGAGGAGTTAGTCAATATTTTTATGGACTATGAAACCATTGGAGAGCATCAGTGCGCATCATCGGGAATATTTGACTTCTTTCGCTATCTACCACAAAAGGTTATGGCACATACCGATTTTGAATTTTTAACGCCCTCTGGCTTGCTCAAAAAACATCAGCCTGTAGCACTGATTAACGTTCTGTCACCCATATCTTGGGCAGATGAAGAGAGAGACCTTACTGCGTGGTTAGGTAATGAATTGCAAAATGAGGCCTTTAATAAGATGTATGCTCTTGCCGACAGCGTGCTTGCCTCGCATAATGAAGCATTGATCGCCGATTGGCGCAATTTGCAAACCAGCGACCACTTTTACTATATGTCCACAAAGTGGTTTAGTGATGGAGAGGTGCACAAATACTTTAACCCTTATGATACCCCTTATGATGCTTTTATCAATTACATGAATGTCATTAGTGATTTTTCACTAAGGCTTGATTCTTCACCTAAAAAGGAATTGGCATCAAAAAAAATATCGCTAGTAAAGCATCAAGAAAAGGTAACGAAGTGTGCGCTAAAATCGACCATCGTTAAAACAAAATCAATTAAGCGGACTACGCCAAAAAGTGCCACTTCAAAAAAAACAAAATAAAAACCAGATTACCAATCAAGCATTATGAAAATTAAAATTGCCAGTGTAGTATTCTTTTCCATATTATTAACAGCATGTAATTTTGCACCAACTTCTACAATGAATCAACAAATACCAAAGATTTTAGATGCACTAAGGGAACTTTATCCAAATTTAGATGAATGTCGTGCTCAAAAAGGCATACAGCAAGTTGCTGAACTGTGGCGCACAACTGATGGTCGCCAAG
The DNA here is from genome assembly GCA_051658505.1 of Bacteroidales bacterium. Classification (GTDB taxonomy): domain Bacteria; phylum Bacteroidota; class Bacteroidia; order Bacteroidales; family UBA932; genus JAITMY01. The sequence goes on from JBOFMS010000045.1 coordinate 1,330, forward strand.
CCGAATTTGTGCAGTTTTGCACAGTTAACTATGTGCATAATGAAAATGACCGTAGGGCAATGTTTGATAATTTTTCGGACAAAATGGAGATTATCCTAGGTAATTTTAATGTTATGATGCGTAATTTGCAAAAGCCTTTGCATGAGGTTGGCGCACCTATTACCGAAATGGATCTTTCTGTAGGGGCACTCAATCTTTCGGCGCATCTTGTTGAGGATTTTTTTAGTAGTAAAATCGCCTTCAAAATAATACTGAACTTTCCATCATACTCGTTAACCGAAAAGAATAAGCTTGGCAGAGATTGGGATAATGAACAATGGGCGTATGCACGTCTTGGGGAGGCATTTGCTAGCCGAGTACCAGCGCATATCACCCAAGATATTGCAGCAGCAAATACAGCTACGGAGGATTATATTGCTAATTACAATATTGCCATGGGAGTATTGCGTAATGTTAACAATGAGGCACTTTTTCCAAAAGAAATGAGACTGATCTCGCACTGGGGGTTGCGAGATGAACTTAAGTCAAACTATGCCGACAAACAGCAAGGGTTAGAAAGGCAGCGCATGATTTATACAGTTATGAAGCGAATTGTTTTGCAAGAAATCCCTGAAAAAGTAATTAACAGTGAGTGTTATACTTGGAATCCAATGAGCAATATTGTCGCAGAAAATGGGAAAATTGTGAAATTTGCGCCAGAACGGAATACTCGCTATGAGGAGTTTCTGAAAAGCATAAAAACTCTTTTGGCACAAGACAAATATGAGCCAAAATATCCAAGCCATATTCAGCGCACCTTTGATGGCGGCATAGAGTTAAGTCTTGATGAAGTTCGCAAAATGTTTACGCAATTAGTCAGTTCAAATGAGATAAAGCAAATTGCCACACTGATAAAGCAACGCTTAGGGCGTAATTTAGAACCATTTGATATATGGTATGATGGCTTTAAGGTGCGCAGTACTATTTCACAAGATATATTAACAGAGCAAACAGAAAAAAAATATCCTGATGCGGAAACTTTTGAGCGAGATATGCCACAAATTTTATACAATTTAGGCTTTTCTTCTTATGATGCTCATCGCGTATCTCAGCGTATTGCCGTAGATGCTGCGCGAGGTTCTGGACATGCTTGGGGAGCGCAAATGAAGGGCGATAGGGCGCATTTGCGCACACGTATTCCTGCTAAAGGCATGGACTACAAAGGTTACAATATTGCCCTGCACGAGTTGGGGCATAATGTAGAGCAAACTATTAGTTTGTACGATGTGGCGTATTATATGATGAATGGCGTACCAAACACTGCATTTACAGAGGCACTCGCTTTTATTTTTCAAAAGAGGGATTTACAACTTTTGGGCTATACATCACAAAGTGAAGAGCAGCAGTCGCTTTCCATACTTGATGTGGTGTGGGGAACCTATGAAATTATGGGAGTTGCCTTAGTTGATATGGCAGTTTGGGAGTGGATTTACGCTAATCCGAATATCACAGCGCAGCAATTAAAGGAAAATGTCATTCGTATAGCGCAAGAAACGTGGAATACTTATTATGCGCCACTTTTGGGAGAGACAAATTCTCCTATTTTAGCAATTTATTCACATATGATAAATTCTCCACTCTACTTGCCCAATTATCCATTAGGGCATCTCATTGAGTTGCAATTAGAGGAGTATTTGCAGGGACGAGATTTTGCTGACGAGATTCTTCGCATCTTTAGTCTGGGTCGTCTTACCCCCCAGCAGTGGATGCTACAGGCAGTAGGCAAGCCATTGAGTGTAGAGGCTACCTTGATTGCAGCATCAAAAGCAATCAAGAGTTTAACAGAATCCGAAGAGTAAGTATCGACAGTTGCAAAACATATTTAATATTATCGTAAAAAGTTATGAGTAAAAAAACACTACAGACACCCGACTATCTTTTTGAAACAAGTTGGGAGGTTTGCAACAAGGTTGGCGGTATTCACACTGTGGTATCTACCAAAGTACATAGCCTTTCGGCAATTGTAAAAAATCATATTTTAATAGGACCTGATCTTATTAATAATGATGAGATAAATCATGAGTTTTCAGAAGATCTAAAACTCTTTAGTGCATGGCGACAAAAATTGCAAGAGGATGGAATTCGCATTCGTGTAGGACGTTGGAATATAGATAGTTCACCCATTGTTATATTGGTTGATTATACTACTTTTATGTCTCAAAAAGATGAGGTGCTCTCTAGTTTTTGGCGTGACTATAAACTTGACTCCCTTGCTGGACAGTGGGACTATATTGAGCCTGCTATGTTTGGTTATGCTACTGCCAAAGTAATTGAGAGTTATATGCGTTTTTATGTTTCGTCTCGCGATAAAGTTTTGAGTATTTTTCATGAATGGATGACAGGGACGGGGGTGCTATATCTTAAAAAAAATGTGCCACAAATCGCTACTATGTTTATTAGCCATGCTACCGTTATGGGGCGTTGTATTGCAGGTAATGGACAAGCCTTATATGATAACATTGAGCATTATGATGCTGATGCCAAAGCTCGAGAGTTTAATGTAAGTGCTAAACAATCGCTTGAAAAATGTGCTGCTCAAAATGCAGATTGCTTTTCAACGGTGAGTGATATTACTGCAAAAGAGTGTAAGCATTTTCTCGGCAAAGAGGTAGATTTGGTAACGCCTAATGGCTTTGAAAACAACTTTGTACCCACCGATGATAACTTTGAAATAGTGCGTATTGAGGCGCGTCAAAAATTATTGGAAATAACAGAGGCATTGTTAGGAGAGAAAATAGAGAGTAATGCCATGTTGGTAGGAATTAGTGGTCGCTATGAGTTCAAAAATAAAGGCATTGACGTCTTCATTAAATCATTGGGGAAACTCAACAAATGTGCAAAATTAAAACGTCCTCTTTATGCATATATTCTTGTGCCAGCAGGACATAATGGTCCTCGTAAAGACTTATTGCACAGTCTTGCTAATCCTAAAGAGACATACCACTTGGAGGAAAAATTTACAACACACGCTTTGAGCGATCCTTATCATGATCCTGCACTTAAACTTGCTCGTGAGGAGGGACTAAACAATGCGCCAAATGATAATGTGAAACTTATTTTCTGCCCCTCGTACCTTAATGGCAACGATGGCGTTTTTAACAAAAAATACTATGACCTCCTTATTGGGCTTGACCTTTCAGTGTTTCCTTCATACTATGAGCCTTGGGGCTACACGCCTATGGAGAGTCTTGCATTCAAAGTGCCAACGATTACCACGACTTTGGCTGGATTTGGACTATGGGTTAATACACATTGTCAAAATCAACATACAGGTATAGAGGTAATCAATAGAGGTGATGTTAACGATGAGAAAGTGATTGATGACATTGTAAAATCAACAATCACGCTTGCCAATTTATCATCTCAAAAAGTTGATGCTGTACGTCAAAACGCTAAAGATGTTTCAGCCATCGCACTTTGGGAAAACCTTATTGCCTATTATTTACAAGGTTTTGATATTGCACTGTCTAAAGTTGATTTACGTCGCAAAGAGGTACAATTACAATCTCGTGAAGAATCGCTTACTATGGTAGATAAAACACAAGCAACCATACTCCCCAAGTGGAATCGTATTATGGTGCACAAAAATATTCCAAAATCACTTGCATCACTTGATGAACTTTCCAAAAATCTTTGGTGGTCTTGGAATCAAGATGCAATGGATTTATTCAAATCTATTGATAAAGACTTGTGGGTAAGCAGCAACTATAATCCCATTGCCTTGCTTGATACATTACCCTTCAATCTCTATCATTCTTTAGAGCAAGATAAAGCCTTTCTGGAGCGCATGCAATCCGTTTATGCCCGCTTTCAGGTGTATATGGCTGCAAAATCTCCTTTGTTTGGCAAACATGTTGGCAATATTGCAGCAATAGAGCCATCTTCCCAACATAAGGATGCTAAGCAATACATGATAGCCTATTTTAGTATGGAGTATGGCTTACATCCCTCGCTCAAAATTTACTCTGGAGGTTTAGGAGTATTGGCTGGTGATTATTTAAAAGAAGCAAGCGACAAAGGCACCCCTATGGTTGCTGTTGGTCTGCTTTATCGCTATGGTTATTTCTCACAAAAGCTCACTGCTGCTGGCGATCAAGTTGCTGAACTTGATGAGCAAGATTTTATGAAAATTCCTGCCACTCCAGTACGAGATGAAAATGGACAATGGGTGAGTGTACAAGTCGCTATGCCTGGGCGTAGCGTTCACGTTCGTCTTTGGCGCACCGATGTAGGGCGCACCGAACTTTATTTATTAGACACCGACTTTGAAGAAAATTTACCTGAAGACAGAACCATAACCCATCAACTTTATGGAGGTGATTGGGAGAATCGCCTCAAGCAAGAATTGGTACTAGGTGTTGCAGGCATTCGTGCTTTACGTGCTGTAGGTGTACAAGCAGATGTATATCATTGCAACGAGGGTCATGCAGCCTTTATCGGACTTGAGCGAGTGCGAGAGTTGATAGATGAAAAAAACTTGTCTTTTGCTGAAGCCCTTGAAGTAGTACGTGCTTCATCATTATTTACCACACACACACCTGTGCCTGCAGGACATGACGCCTTTCACGAGGGACTGTTGCGCACGTACATATCACATTACCCTCAACGTCTTAAAACTACATGGGAGGATTTGATGAAATTGGGCAAAATAAACGGTAGTGATTATCATGAAAAATTCTCAATGAGTCATCTTGCTTGCAATTGTTCGCAAGAAGTGAATGGTGTAAGTAGGTTACATGGAGAAGTAAGTCGTGAGATACTAAAACAAATGTGGCCAGGCTATTTGCCCGAAGAGTTACACATTGGCTATGTAACCAATGGCGTACACTATGATACATGGACATCAAGTGAGTGGAAGCAGTTACATGCCTCTGTTTTTGGTCATGACTTTCTTACACATCACTACGATAAAACATGCTTTGATGACATTTATAATCTTGCTGACGAAAAAATTTGGGAAATACGCAATATTCGCCGAACAAAATTAGTGCGTAACATTCGCGAACAATTGAGCGATAGCAAAGCCATAAATTATTACAAACCGAGCCAAATTGTCGAAATCAAAGACACCCTGCGTGATGATATTCTCACCATTGGTTTTGCTCGGCGTTTTGCCACTTACAAACGTGCTCACTTACTTTTTAAAAACATCAAACGCCTTGATGAAATTATAAACAATCCTAAAATGCCCGTGCAATTTGTGTTTGCAGGCAAGGCGCACCCCGCAGATAAAGCAGGGCAAGGTCTTATAAAACACATTGTAGAAGTCTCAAAAATGCCCCAATTCATCGGAAAGATCCTATTCTTGCAAAACTATGATATGCGCATAGCCCAAAAACTTGTAAGTGGTGTTGATGTATGGTTAAATACCCCAACACGTCCTCTTGAGGCATCGGGCACAAGTGGTGAAAAAGCCGTAATGAATGGAGTAATGAATCTCTCGGTACTTGATGGTTGGTGGGTTGAGGGCTATCGTGAAGATGCTGGATGGGCATTGCCGATGGAGAAATCCTACGACAATCAAGACTTTCAAGACGAATTAGACTCTGAAATTCTTTATGGGCTTATTGAGAATGAAGTTGCCCCACGCTTTTACAAACGTAATAATAACAACATTCCTTCTGAATGGATAGAGACCATTAAGAATACCATTGCCAAGGTGGCATCAAACTTTACTACTCACCGTATGCTTACCGACTATGAAGATAGATTTTACGATAAACTTAGCCTACGTCATCAACAAATAATAGAGAATGACTATGCCAAAGCACGAGATATTGCCGAATGGAAGCGATATATTAGCCGACATTGGAATGCGATAGAGGTAATTGAGCAACATCAAGTTGATATAGTGCAAGAAAAAGTGATGCTTGGTAAGGATTGTAATTTTTATGTGCAGTTAGACCTTGCTGCACTTAGTCCTAATGATATTGGAGTAGAACTGGTGACAGCAGAGCAACAAGCCAATGGCAAAATGAGTATAAAATCAACCCATGCTTACAAATGTACTGCATATGAGGGTAGTTTGGCAACGTACACTTTAAGTATAGTGCCTGAAAAGCCAGGGATATTTTTTACAGGAGTGCGCATATATGCTAAACACCCATATTTGCCACATCGTCAAGACTTTGCATTTATACGCTGGCTATAAAATTTAAGGTATAGTTAACTCTATAGTAGACTATTGACTTGAAGGCAGTAAAAAAAAATTAAGGCAAGTAAAATTGTTAATAAGTTTTTGACTACCTTTGCGCCACAGAAAAAAAGAAATTTCTTGTTAAGAGATACAATAAATCATAAATTTATACGTTCACCTTTCGGTAGACATAGATAAGATTCATAAATTAAACCAAATAATAAATTTCATAAACCTAATTTTAAAAAAAATGGCAACAAAAAAACATTTATTTTTGCGAGTACTTGGAGTTATGCTCTTGCTGGCTTGTGCGAGTGTTCTTCCCTTTGCCGCGAAGGCACAAGAAAAGATGATTACCTCAGAGATAATCACTACCAATTATGACTCTATTTCAACCCAAAAGAAGTTGTACGCTTGGATGCGTTATGCTCCGTCTGGAGCCGATACTTGTTTGCAGGCAACCGTAGATACTATTCTATTTCGTTTACAAAAGAAAGACGCTACTACTGGCAAGTATGTTCCGGTTGGGGACCAAGATGGTTATGATGCAATTAATTTAGTAAATATAAAGCAAGATAGTTTTGGTGCAAGGATTGATCCTAGTTACAAAAAAATTCTAAGTGGAGGGGATGTATCTGATGGAATTCACGCTCTTGCAGTAACCACGCTTATTGGTTTGCCTGGCTATGGCTTGGTATTTAATCTTGTAAATGAAGGTTTGAAGATAACCGAAAAAGATTCAGTGATTATTACCTTAGAAACCAAATTGCCAGCCATTCGCTGTCGTTGGTGTGGAGTGGGTTATTCTGATATTATGATTAATCCAGTTTTGGATGTTGATTCATCCTGCCCTTATCCAAAAAAAGACCTAGACTTGCTTTACTGCAAGCCTCGTAAAGGTGGTGCAAAAAACTGGGAAGGTTATATTCGTGACCCTCGAGACTGTCGCATCTATCGCATTGTACACATGCCATTTAATACAGCGACTTCGGGTGCAGATACTGCTAAGTGGTGGTTTGCTCGTAACTTGAATTATACCAAAAACATGCGCTCTACAGAGAACTTTTCCGCTACCGGAGCTCCTTTTATTGCATCAGGCACAAGTTCTTCGTTAGATGTTGCTGGAAATAAAGGTTATGTGTTTGCCCCTTATAGAGATGCTGCAACGAGTAATTCCTCACAAGAGGAAGGAATGACAACTGTTTCGGCAGGTGCTAATTTTGTGCAGGAGGTTTCAACTCACCCTAATGGAACATCAAATGCTCCATGGAACATGGAAGTGTATGGAGCATTATATGGTTACAATACTTGGCGTGCCGAAAATGGAGTAGGTGACTTAGTTGATGGCATAGCTGTTACAACATCAATTCCAACAAAGACTTATCAAGGAGTTTGTCCTTTTGGTTGGTCTATTCCAGCAGACCAACACTGGGGGGTAATGCTTAATGCCGTAGAAGGTTGTGCTACTCCTACAGTTGCTGCGACTCCTGGTGCAGATGGACCAACAGTTGAGGATTGTGCGCACTTTCGATCTGCACTTGCTCCTTTGGATACCGTGACTGTCTCAGGGGTTGTTACGAACTCTCGAGCTCAAGCATCAAGTGCTCCTTCAGGTAATACCCATAATATGGCCCTTGGTATGTTAAACAACTTGACTACCAGCAATGTGCCAAGAGCCTCATTTGCTCGATTAGGCATACGTGCTGGAGGGCTGCTCAAAGCTTCTCCTACTTGTCCTCAGGGGACTCTTAACTGTGACAATCTTGCTACTACAGACACCACTTATGGTCTCTACTCCAATCTTAAAGTTTTAGATGCAGTGTCTAATCCTAAGCGTACTGCTTATACACGTTGGGTTTATGCAGGATCAAAAAACTCAGGAGTTGATTACTATGGCTTCTCTGTTCTTCCTGCTGGTATGATTCTTTCGGCAAATACCACTGTAACCTCAGGTCGCGCTAATCGTGGTCGTGGTCAATGGGGAATATTTGCTACTGCTAACATTGCCTCAGGGACTGCTCTAGCAAATACAGTGCCTTATCGTATGTTTGAGTATGATAAAACTACTGTTGCTCGAGTGCATTATATTAGAACTGGTACAGCAGCAGCTCTTGTAGGAACTCCCGTATCAGTACGTTGTATTAAATTGTAAATATGAAATTAGAAAACATAAAGAACATTATGAACATCAAAAAGTTCTTATCCTTGAGCCTTGGGTTGCTTGCCTTTGCAAGTATCTCGGTGGGGCAGAGCGACCTCTCAATGCCTTTTCACACCACGCTGTTGGCTACTAACACCGACCTTGTAAACAAACTCTTACTTGTAGAGTTTGCTAACATTCCCCTAACTTCGGCAGGTAACTGCCTTAACTACACCCTACGTTTTCGTATTAAACACAACAACGACAGCTTAGGCTACCAACCCTTTAAGGTGGTTAGTGTGCCTGCTACATACTCTGACAGCAAAGATGTGTTGCAGTATGTATATAACCAGTCTGAAGCAAACGGAGGACCTGGAGGCTTAGTAAAGCGCAAGGCTCC
>JBOFMS010000046.1:0-6578 GCA_051658505.1 Bacteroidales bacterium
GCCAACACATGGTCAAGCCCGCCATAACCAATGTCATACGCCCAACCGTCTCCTCCAATAATCCACTGCGATTGCTTCACAATGTAAGACTTTAATTCTGCAATTTGCTTGCAAATATCACAACTGCATTTTTCTACCATTGGGATAAGTTGTGCAGCAATCTCCTTCGTTTTAAGTCCATTATCACGATTTGCAATCCACTCCCCAAATAATACCTTCATCTCAGGCGAGCAATCATTGCAAGTTTTCCCTTTTGTCATCAATATCTCAAGGCGATCACGCAATTTTTCTGCCCCCATTTGCATACCCATACCAAACTCGGCATTATCTTCAAATAGAGAGTTTGCCCAAGCAGGACCACAACCATTTTTATTTGTAGTGTAAGGAGTAGATGGATATGAGCCTCCATAAATTGATGAACAACCTGTTGCATTAGCAATCATCATACGATCGCCATAAAGTTGAGTAATGGCTTTGATGTATGGCGTTTCTCCGCAACCAGTACAAGCTCCAGAGAACTCAAACAAAGGTTGTGCAAATTGGCTATTCTTTACGTTTTGAGATTTATCTGCAACCGTATCTTTATAACCTACGTTAGCGTGTAGATAATCAAAATGTGCTTGCTCTGGCATTTGAGTTTCAAGTTTTTTCATTACCAACGCCTTTGTTTTCGAAGGACAAATATCGGCACAGTTACCACAACCCGAACAGTCAAGTGGTGAAACTTGAATGCGGAAGTTATATTCCTTAAATGCAGCATTACCTTTTAAGGTAGTAAGTCCATTGGGAACTTTTGCTTGCTCTGCATCGGTAAGTAAAAATGGGCGAATGGCAGCGTGTGGACACACATAAGCACATTGGTTACATTGAATACAGTTCGTTGACTCCCACTCTGGTACGTTAACCGCAATGCCTCGCTTTTCATAAGCCGAAGTTCCGCAAGGGATAGTACCGTCTTCTTGTCCATTGATAAATGCACTTACAGGCAAATCATCTCCAATTTGCGCATTCACAACATCAGCAATTTTCTTTACAAACTCTGGAGCAGAACGTTGTGCAGTATCTGCCTCAAACGCTCCGTTCAAATTTGCCCATTCCGCAGGCACTTCTACTTTAATAGCATCGCCTCCACGGTCAACTGCAGCGTAGTTTTTGTTAACAATATCCTCACCCTTTTTACCGTAACTCTTTACAATAGCCTTCTTCATTTCATCTACCGACTTTTCGTAAGGAATCACATTTGCGATCTTAAAGAATGCCGATTGCAAAATGGTATTTGTGCGATTACCCAAACCAATTTCTTCTGCAATTTTGGTTGCATTCATAATGTAGAAATTGATTTTCTTCTCTGCCAATGTTCTTTTAATAAAATTAGGCAAACGCTTTTTAGTTTCCTCTGCGTCCCAAAGGCTATTAAGTAGGAATGTTCCACCTTGCTTAATTCCACGCAACATATCATACTTCGTAAGATATGATGGAACATGGCAAGCAACAAAGTCAGGTGTATTTACAAGATAAGGCGAGTTAATAGGCTTATCTCCAAAACGCAAGTGCGAACAAGTAAATCCACCAGATTTTTTCGAATCATAGGCAAAATATGCTTGGCAATACTTAGGCGTTGTTTCACCAATAATTTTAATGGTATTTTTATTTGCTCCAACTGTTCCATCTGATCCCAATCCATAAAACTTAGCTTCAAATGTTCCTGACGAAGCTAGACTAACTTCCTCTTTTTGTGGCAACGAAAGAAAAGTTACATCATCAACAATACCTATTGTAAAGTGATTTTTCGGCTCTTTTTGCTCAAGATTTTCATACACCGACATAATCATTGCAGGCGTAGTATCTTTTGACGACAAACCATAGCGACCGCCCACAATAAGCGGGGCATTAGTTTGTCCGTAAAATACACTTTGTACATCTAAGTACAATGGTTCTCCGCTTGCACCAGGTTCTTTTGTACGGTCAAGTATAGCAATACGCTTCACACTTTTGGGCATTGCTTGCATAAAATGCTTTGCTGAGAATGGACGGTATAAGTGAACAAAGATTGCTCCATACTTTTTGCCACTTGCATTAAGGTGGTCAATCGTTTCTTTAATTGTATCACATACAGATCCCATTGCAATGATGATATTTTCTGCATCAGCAGCACCATAATAATTAAATGGTTTGTATTCTCGACCAATAATCTTGCTTATTTCACTCATATACTCTGCCACTAAATCAGGCACAGCATCATAGTAGCGATTACTTGACTCGCGCGCTTGAAAATACACATCACCATTTTGCGCAGTTCCTCGAGTTACAGGGCTGCTTGGATTCAATGCGCGTTGACGGAACTCGCTAAGTGATTTTTGGTCAATCAAACTACGAAGGTCTTCACCATCAATTGCCTCAATCTTTTGTATTTCATGCGAGGTACGAAAACCATCAAAGAAACTTAGGAAAGGCACACGACCTTTAATCGCAGCAAGATGCGCTACTGCCGATAAATCCATTACCTCTTGTACGCTACCAGCTGCCAGCATAGCAAAACCTGTTTGACGTGCAGACATTACATCACTATGGTCTCCAAAAATAGATAAAGCATTCATTGCTAATGAGCGTGCCGACACATGAAAAACGCATGGCAACAATTCACCTGCGATTTTATACATATTCGGAATCATAAGCAACAAACCTTGAGATGCAGTAAAGGTGGTAGTAAGTGCACCTGCTTGCAAGGAACCATGTACAGCACCTGCAGCACCTGCCTCACTTTGCATCTCAACAACCTTTACAGTTTCGCCAAAGAGGTTTTTTTTGTCAAATGCAGCCCACTCATCAACATACTCTGCCATTGTAGATGAAGGTGTAATAGGATAAATAGCAGCCACCTCGCTAAACATATATGCAACGTGAGCCGCAGCATAGTTACCATCACAGGTAACAAACTTTTTTTCTTTTGCCATTGGTCTATAAATAAAATTAAATATACTTACTCAATAAAAGAGTTTTTTCACTATTGAAAAACCCCACAAAAATAGTATATTTTTTCGAAACAAATAAACCTCCCTTGGTTTTTGAACCCACAAGTTGTTGACTTCTCATAATAGAGGCATAATTTCGAGAAATAAATAAGATTTCAAATATAGCCATGCAAAAAATATATAGTTAATTTTACCTGAAGTTTCATGAACAACTGCATTGAGTTTATACTAACGTTATTTTAAGGTATATATGGAGGATTGGCAAACTCGCACCGAGTTATTACTTGGCAAAGAGTCATTGACAAATTTGCAAAAGTCGCATATATTGATTGTGGGCTTGGGCGGAGTAGGAGCCTACGCTGCCGAAATGCTTTGTCGTGCAGGAGTAGGCACGCTTACCCTTGTTGATGCCGACACTGTAAACCATAGCAATCGCAATAGACAGTTGGTAGCACTATGCAGCACTATTGGCAAGCCCAAAGTTGAAGTGCTGGCGCAACGCCTACACGACATCAATCCACAAGTGCAACTGCATTGCATACAGCAATATTTGCATACACATGAATTTGACGAACTACTTGCCACACCTTATCACTATGTAGTAGACGCTATTGATACACTATTGCCAAAGGTCAATTTTTTAGAAAAATGCTTAATCTATAAACAACCTGTAGTAAGTAGTATGGGATCAGGAGGGCGCATTGACCCTACACAGGTAGAGGTGGCAGATATTGCCAAATCGCACCATTGCCCACTCGCATATATGCTACGCAAACGTCTGCATCAACGAGGCATTCGTACAGGATTTCAAGTAGTGTTCTCTCCTGAACCTATTTTAGAGGGAAGTTTACAATTAGCAGACAATGAATTAAACAAAAAATCAACTGTAGGAACAATTTCCTATATACCTGCCGTATTTGGCTGCACATGTGCGAGTGTAGTAATTCGCAAATTAACTGGTAGATAGCCGAACAAAAGACCATCTAAGGGCGACATTTTGTCAGTCAAATACCTAAGCAAGCAACATTTTGTCGTAAGAAGTTATCTTGGCAAGCCATTTGTAAATATTCTTCATAGAGTGATAAACTTAAAAAACATTTCAACTATGAATCTTAATATTTTTACTATCAAAGCGCAAGAATCCGTAAACCAAGCGGTAAGCATTGCGCAAGATAAAGGTCAACAAGCCATAGATACGGCTCACCTACTCAAAGCCTTATTGAGCGACACTGATAGCGTAAGTTATTTTTTGCTGCAAAAATTAGGTGCAAATATCGGCAGTATTCAAACTGAGTGCGACAAGGTAATAGACACTCTACCCAAAGTGAGTGGCGGCAATAATTATCTATCAAACAGCGCAAATACAGCAATTCAAAAAGCCCAAGAGGCAGCCAAAATAATGGGTGATGAATTTGTTGCTGTTGAGCACTTGCTACAAGGCATACTTTCTTGTGGAGATGCAGTGGCAAAACTCCTTAAACAAAATGGAGTAAGCGAAAAAGAATTAAAACTGGCTATTGCTGACATGCGAAAAGGTGCAAAAGTCAATAACCAAAGTGCCGAAAATACTTACAACGCACTTAATCGCTATGCAATCAACCTCAATGAACAGGCACAATCGGGAAAACTCGACCCCGTAATTGGGCGTGATGATGAAATACGCCGTGTGTTACAAATATTGAGTCGCCGAAGCAAAAATAATCCTATACTCATAGGTGAACCAGGTGTGGGTAAAACCGCAATAGCCGAAGGTATTGCACATCGCATAATCGCTGGTGATGTACCAGAAAATCTAAAATCTAAACTCATTTACTCCCTTGATATGGGTGCCCTCATAGCGGGAGCAAAATATAAGGGAGAGTTTGAGGAACGATTAAAGGCGGTGGTTAACGAAGTGGTAAAGTCTGACGGTAGTCTTATTCTCTTTATAGATGAAATTCACACTCTCGTTGGCGCAGGCAAAAGTGAAGGTGCTATGGATGCTGCCAACATCTTAAAGCCCGCTTTGGCGCGTGGCGATTTGCGGGCTGTGGGAGCAACTACCTTAGACGAATATCAAAAGTATTTTGAAAAGGATAAGGCTCTTGAAAGACGGTTTCAAACCGTAATGGTTAATGAACCCTCGCCAGAAGATGCGATTTCTATCCTACGGGGCTTGAAAGATCGCTACGAAAATCACCACAAAGTACGCATCAAAGATGATGCCATCATTGCAGCCGTACAATTAAGCAATCGTTACATTACAGCACGTTTCTTGCCAGATAAAGCCATAGACCTAATTGATGAGGCGGCAAGTAAACTACGTTTAGAAATGAACTCTGTTCCTGAATGTATTGATGACCTTAACCGCAAACTTCGTCAACTTGAGATTGAGCGTGAAGCTATAAAACGTGAGGGAAATGCAACGAAGGTTGACGAACTTTCAAAGGAAATTGCGAATATTGCCGAGCAACGCAACAAACTTAATGCACAATGGCAACAAGAAAAAGATGTGATTGATAGCATTCAGAAACACAAACAAGACATTGAAAATTATAAGCAACAAGCCGAAAATGCCGAACGTCAAGGCAACTATGGCTTAGTAGCTGAACTGCGCTACGGAAAGGTGCGAGAGGCAGAGGAAGCTATTGAGCAATTAACAAAACAAAAAGAAGAAAATGTTCACTCGCTATCCTTAGTGAATGAAGAGGTTACGCCTGAAGATATTGCGGAAGTTATTGCCAAATGGACAGGAATACCAATTTCCAAAATGTTGCAAAGCGAGCGTACAAAACTCCTCAAACTGGAGGACGAACTCCACCAACGTGTAGTAGGGCAAGATGAGGCGATAGAAGCGATTGCAAATGCTGTACGCCGAAATCGTGCAGGTCTGCAAGACGAAAAACGCCCCATTGGTTCTTTCATCTTCTTAGGCAGCACTGGCGTTGGAAAAACGGAGCTTGCCAAAGCCCTTGCAGAGTTTTTGTTTGATGACGAAAACCTAATGACTCGCATCGACATGAGTGAGTATCAAGAGAAACATGCCATCTCTCGCCTCATAGGTGCGCCTCCAGGATACGTGGGCTACGATGAAGGAGGACAACTAACCGAAGCGGTGCGCCGAAAACCTTACTCGGTAGTGCTACTTGATGAGATTGAAAAGGCACACCCCGATGTGTTCAACACTCTTTTACAAGTACTTGATGATGGGCGACTAACGGACAACAAAGGGCGATTGGTCAACTTCAAAAACACCATTATTATTATGACCTCCAATGCAGGCTCAAATATCATAATGGATAATATGGAAAGTCTCACAAAGGTCAATCGAGAGAAGGCAATGGAAGAGACAAAGGCTAAAATTTTAGAGCTCTTGCGTCAAACCATACGCCCTGAGTTTCTTAATCGTGTAGATGAAATCATTATGTTTACACCGCTTATGCGTAAGGATATAGAAACTATTGTTGGCTTACAGGTACAACAGATTCAAAAAATGCTTGCAAAAAACTCAGTCAAACTTAACTTAACTGAATTTGCACAGCAATGGATTGTTGACCAAGGTTACGACCCTATGTTTGGTGCACGCCCTGTGAAGCGAGTGCTACAAAGAGAAGTGCTAAATCCATT
>JBOFMS010000047.1:0-13547 GCA_051658505.1 Bacteroidales bacterium
GGGAGCACATCAATATTAAGGATATAGTTTCGGGTTTGCATTGCAAATAGATATTGGCTACAGGTTCTCTAAATGGACAGCCTCTTTAGTGGCATCGAAGCAGGTAGTAACTTCGGCATTGTGGCGAATTTCCTGTACCAAAATATCTAATTCGGAAGTTGTTAAAGCAGGTGATATTTTTAGCAAAAAATCCACCTTATCTAAAGATTTAATAAGGGCATAACCATTTTTTTTATTAACCACTAAGGTGTAGGTACGATGCAGTGCAGAGTCATCTGACATAAAGATAGGGAATACGCTCTCCGCTTCATTTGCTTCTTTGCGTATTATGTCTTCTTGGTTAACAAATTGCAGCCTTAAGCATTGGTTGAGTAGCCATGCCATGCGTGCATCTACTTGTGCAGCGCAAATGGCAAGTAGTGAGAAGTTGTCATCATGCCGTAGGCGTATTTTTTTGCCAAGAACGTCTTTCATTAGGATGTAAACTCGTTATCGAATGACTTGTACTCGACCATCAAGTTCGAGTTTAATGATGCTTGATGGCTTGCCTGTGGGCATACCTTCATGTGTAATTGGCACACATACATCAACGGCTCGCTTTATTTCTTCGGAAATCTCCTTAAAACTTGTAGGGGTGGTCTGCCCTGAGATATTCGCAGAGGTGGATACAATGGGGCGGCGAAGCTGACGAATGATTTGTCTGCAAAATTCGTGCTGAACAATGCGTATTGCTACACTGCCATCTGCTGCGCAAACACCATTGGCAAGCCCCATGCCTGTAGGGTAAATGATGGTTTGAGGACTATCGCTAAGTTGTGCAATGTCTAATGCTAAGGGGGGGATTTCTTGCACATATCGGCAAAGCATATCCTCATTATCTACCAGTACAATTAGACTTTTGGCATCGGCACGTTGCTTAATAGCAAATATCTTTTCCACAGCTTCGGTGTTGGTGGCATCGCAGCCTAATCCCCATAGGGTGTCGGTAGGATAAAGGATGGTATCGCCTTTACGAAAAGCTTCTACAATACTTGCTATATCTGTACTCATATATATACACTTGTGATAGATTGCCCTACAAAGATAGAATAAGTTTTGAAAACACTCTTTTCCCTTTGTACTCCTGTTCCGTGTTTTTTGTTGCGAAATATGTGGCTTGTGCTATTTTGTTGTTCTCCGCTAGTGAGTGCAATTAAAATGGAGCAAATAAGTCTCCTTGTTGTGCAATTGGGTCAACTGTAGGAGATGGTGTAAACTCTCCTAAAAGTTCACGTGCCATACTCTTAAAATTAAGCGTCCCCAACACTTCACGTAATAGGTCTTTGTTGGGGTCTTTTCGGCATAATTGCTCTTCGTTCCATTCTACAGGTACATTGAGATCAATAGTTACAAGTTGTTTGGCTCGCTCAATTTGCTCAAGATTATCTAAAATGGCATCTTTCATTTTTGGAGTCAACTCATGTGCATTGGCAATAACCTGCTCTAAACTTCCGTATTGCGCAATAAGTTTACAGGCTTTAACTTCACCAATTCCAGGTGCCCCTGGAACATTGTCGGAACTATCTCCCCATAGCGAAAGAATATCTATTACTTGTAAGGGATTTTCAATGCCGTAGCGTTTGCAGATTTCTCTGACACCGACAATTTCAGAGTCGCTATCATAGCGAGCTGGCTTAAACATTAAAATGTTTTCGGAAATCAACTGTCCAAAATCTTTGTCAGGGGTCATCATATATACGGTAAAGCCCTCACGCTCGGCTTTTTTTGCAAGCGTGCCGATTACGTCATCTGCTTCAAATCCCTCTACTACGATTTGAGGGATATTCATTGCCTCAAGAAAGGAATAAATTAAGGGTACAGATTGCTTAATAATATCAGGAGTAGGCGGTCGATTGGCCTTGTATTCGGGAAACATATCATGCCGAAAGTTCTTGCCTTTGGGGTCAAAGCACACCGCAATGTGCGATGGGTTTTGCTTGCGCAATACGGTAAGCAGTGCATTTGCAAAGCCATATACCACAGAGGTGTCTACACCTTCATTATTCCTCATTGAGAGTTTGCTCAATCCATAATATGCACGATAAATAATGGCAAAGGCATCTATTAGGAACAGTTTTTTATTTTGTGTCATGATTGAGGTGTACTATTGATTTTCAAGATTGTCTGCGGCAAACCACTCGGCGTATGAACTGGCGGTTTCGTGCAACTTTATGCTATGCAGTGATATGTCCTTAGGGAGTTTCTTTATAAGAATTTCGGCAATATGCAGCACCATATTCTCACAAGTGGGTTGATAGGGAGTAATCACTATTTGTGTGTTGTTGAGTTGTGTTGTATTACATAGTGGACTTGTTTGATTTAGCATTAAGGCGTGGTCAAACTGCTGTATGATATGCTCGTTTACAATATGTTTAAGGTCGGCGAAGTCCATTAGCATTCCCAATTTTGGACTGTTTTTATCAGTGCTGGGAGTCCCCATGATACAAATAAATAAACGATACGAGTGTCCATGGATATTACGACATTTTCCATCATAACCCTCTAGGCGATGTGCCATTTCGAAGGAAAACTCTTTGGTTACTCTAACTATATTTTTCATAAGTCTGTTTTTTTTGTAAATTACTCTCCGCTTAAAACTTGCCTGCCAATAGCGCATTGCAAACATCGTTTTTTGTCACAATACTCTTGTTTAAGTTCAATCAATGCTTGGCTTTCAAACATACTGCAAGGCTCTACATCCATGCTTTTCCAACCGCTTATAATAGAGTTTTGCTCAGCATCAAGTTGTTCAAGTAGGTCAATGGCATTATCGCACAGAGCCTGATTGTTGCGTATCTTACCATAGGAGAATTGCATTGGTACAACAAAGTTTGCAATAATGCGGGCGATAGACATTTTACCTAAACCTTTATTGCATTTTGGGCTTTTCTTAGCAAAGTGATAATGCTCAGTCCAGTATTCAGAGGGCTGCACTTCAAAAAGTAGAGTGCAGTCTTTTTTTGTTTTAAGATCCAACACCTTGCTTACAAAAGATTGTGCTGTGTGCAGTAAGGTCGCTAATTGCGCTATGCGTAGGGTGGGAAAGTTAATGGGGCGAGTACGCATAAATTTCCATTGACGCATTTCTATTGGAGAGAGTGTAAACTTACTGCGCAAAAGAGAGTACTCTTGCTGTAGTTTCTCTTGATATTCATCTGTTGCGGAGGCTTGCAAGAATCCTGCTTGTCCAAATAGCAATGCCTCTATTTGTAGCAAATTACTGCGATGTTTAGCAATAATAGAGGGTGAAACTACTTGTGATAATTGCTCGAAGGCAAGTGCGTTAAGTCCAAATCCAAAGGAGCGAAAAAGCGAGTGTTGAAATATTAGTTCCCAATCACCTCCTGCATTTTCAAGCATTTGCTCGATACGTACACTGCGGTGCTCCATGCGCTCTATCGCAAGGCGAGTCAAAAACATACGCAACTTGAATACCTCAAGTTGCGGTAGCAATGGTCGGCAGGGAACAAAGTCTTGCGCCTCCATAAGTTGCTGATAGCGTACAATGCAGTTTGGGTAGTAGGGAAGTTCTATCGTAGGGATAGGCGTACCTGTTGTATTGCAAATCGGCGGACAATCACTTTGCTGTACTACGTGCAAAATCACGTTATTGTATGCTTCATTATGTTGATGTGCATGTCGCTGCCAGTCCGATGCAAGGCAATGTACTTCAATATTTCCACCCCAAATAGTAGTGCCGATTTTTATACGTGCCTCTAAAAAGTCTGGTCCTGCATTAAAGTTTTGCATTCCACAAGACAATACCTCAACTTTTTCACCTGTGGTAGTTCGCGCTTGTTCCTTATCAAACAAGCCAAATTTCCAGATGTATTGTAGTAATTGCTCGTTCATTGAGGCAGAGTGCACTAAACTATCATCATCGCATCGCCATAAATTCCAAAGCGATATTTTTCCTTTATAGCTTGTTGATAAATGTTCATTATTAATTCATGTCCAGCAAATGCCGAAACAATCATCAACAAAGTAGAGTAGGGTAAATGAAAGTTGGTTATGAGTTGTGTTGGCACTAAGGGTTGATAGGGTGGAAACAAAAACTTGTTTGTCCAGCCGTCAAATGCGTTGATGGTATTTTGAGTGGTAACTTTGGTTTCAAGAGCGCGAAAAACAGTAGTGCCAACAGCACACACATTGCGCTTTGCGTGTTTTGCCTTATTGACTATTTGCGCAGCCTCTTCAGTAATAATTACCTGCTCTGAGTCGGTTTTGTGTTTGGTCAAATCCTCTACATCAATTGTGCGGAAAGACCCCAGCCCTAGGTGTAGAGTGATTTCTGCAAGATTAACTCCTTTAATCTCTAAGCGTTTCATTAACTCACGGCTAAAGTGCAACCCTGCAAATGGAGCAGCAACTGCTCCTTCATGTTTTGCATAAATGGTTTGATAACGCTCAGCATCTTCAGGATACACCTCTTCTCTTATCCAACGAGGTATTGGTGTTTCTCCCAATTTATAGAGGAGTTTTTTGAACTTCTCGTGGTCGCCATCAAACAAAAAACGCAATGTGCGTCCTCGTGAGGTGGTGTTATCAATTACCTCTGCGACCAAGTCGTCATCGCCAAAGTAGAGTTTGTTTCCTATACGGATTTTACGTGCAGGTTCAACCAATACATCCCAAAGGCGTTGTTCTCTGTTGATTTCACGCAGTAAAAATATTTCAATCTGTGCTCCAGTCTTTTCCTTATTGCCATAAAGCCTTGCAGGAAAGACCTTGGTATTGTTGAAGACCATTGCATCGCCATCTTCAAAATATTCAAGTACATCTTTAAAGGTTTTATGCTCCACCTTGCCTGTTTCCTTATGAAGCACCAATAGGCGAGATTCATCTCTGTTTGGGGTTGGACGCTGAGCAATGAGTTCGGGGGAAAGTGTAAATTTGTATTGGGATAGTTTCATTTTGTATTTTTATTGAGAGATTAAGATGCCACAAACCTACCATTATACGAAAAATTATAGATTTTGTTTCACATCAACCTCCTGATTTATTGTGTAGCCTAATTAAAACACAAAACTCTTTTTTATATTTGTAGAAATTATACAGTATCACTATGCTTAATATCTTACCGCAAGTTCGTTCGGCATCTCGCTCACTCAATTTTTTAACCGATACAGAGGTTAATCAAATTCTATTGTCGTTGGCAGACTGTATTCTGGATAATAGTAACTTTTTAATTGCTGAAAATGGTAAAGACCTTGCCAAGATGGAGCAGGAAAATCCACTTTTTGATAGACTCTTACTAAATCAAGAACGCATAGAAGGTATAGCAAAAGACATACAGAATGTAGCAAGTTTAGCCTCTCCAGTAGGAGTTGTCTTAGCCCAAAATACTCGTCCCAACGGAATGCGGTTGACAAAACTTACAGTGCCCTTTGGAGTTGTGGGAGTCATTTATGAGGCTCGCCCAAATGTTACCCTTGATGTATTTTCGCTTTGTTTCAAAAGTGGCAATGCTTGTGTGCTAAAGGGAGGTAGCGATGCACAACACTCCAATATTGCAGCTGTGAGTCTTATTCATCAAGTACTACAAAAGTACAATGTTGACCCTATGGTGGTGCAACTTTTGCCTGCCTCTCGTGCTAGCACAAATGACTTGCTCAATGCTGTGGGCTTGGTTGATTTGATAATCCCACGTGGAAGCGAAAGCCTTATACAGTTTGTGCGAGACAATGCACGTATTCCTGTTATTGAAACAGGTACAGGAGTGTGTCATATATATATTGATGAGTTTGCTGATGTACACAAAGCAAAAGGTATTATTACAAACGCCAAAACTCGCCGAGTAAGTGTATGTAATGCCGCCGAGTGTATGGTGATGCACGCAGTTCAGTTGCCCAATTTAAGTGAAATTTGCTCCGATTTAGCACACAAAAACGTACAACTTTACGTTGATGATAAGGCTTTTGTGGCTTTGCAAAATCATTATCCAAGTCATTTATTGCACAAAGCGACTGCGGAGGATTTTGGCAAGGAATTTATAGACTACAAATTAGCCATAAAAACAGTCGATAGCATAGAGCATGCAATAGAGTTTATCAATACGCACGGCACTATGCACAGCGAGTGTATTGTCTCGGAAAATGCCGAACGTATTACACTATTTCAAAAAATGATAGATGCCGCTTGTGTATATGCAAACGTTTCGACAGCTTTTACCGATGGCGCACAATTTGGCTTAGGAGCAGAGATTGGAATCAGCACCCAAAAAATGCACGCACGAGGTCCAATGAGTTTAGCTGAACTCTGCTCTTATAAGTGGCTTATTGAGGGAGAGGGACAAGTGCGAGAGTAGGAGAGATAGTTAGTTTATGAGCAAGCTGCTAAAGGTTTCTCGGCAAATTACTCCTGCCCCTGCGTGTGAACCTTGCGCTATATCGAGGAATACAAATTTTAGGGGAGTAATCTCTGTCAAGGTATAAACGGTTTCTGCCAAAAAGCAGTCTGTTCCAGTTGTTCCCATTTCCTCGGTTAGATACTCCTCATTGGTAAACCCAATCACGATAGTATCACCCTTAATGCCTTTGTAGATAATTTTGCATTCTGCCTCACGTTTATTGAGAAGTTCTATCACGTTTGTAGAGGAGGGTTCAATATCAAAAAGCGTGTCGCACACCAATCGTTCCATTTGCAGTTTATCATCATATATAGTGTGCCAGTATAACAATCGCTCCTTTGGTTTTTCCACATTTGCAGAAGTTTGTGGAGTAGTACTTATGCTTTTTTCTACCAGAGGTTGTTCTGCATCAATGTTTGCAAAATGATGGCATGCACGAAATCCAACGATTGAGGCGATGATAAAGCCTACGGTTATCGATGCAATTACTAATTCCTGTTTTTTCATAGTTTTGTTGGGTTTTGTGTACGTTTAAGCATATACTAATAACGATAGGGCTTCGGGGGCAAAAACAAGAGAAGCAATCTCTTGCACCTCTTCGGCAGTAATGGCATGAATCAATTCTTCGGTTTCACTAGGAGCGATAATCCGTTCGTACATCAACATACTTTTTGCAGCTGACAGCATCAAGTTCTCACTATTTTCGGAGGCAATAGTTAATTGTCCTAGCAATTGTTTTTTTGCACGATTAAGTTCCACTTCAGTCAGTTTATTTTGGCGCAAAATATCTAGTTCATCATGAACAATTGCAAGGCTTTTATCCACCTCGTTTTTATCTGTGCCAAAGTAAATGTTTATCGCGCCATCATCTGCATACATTATATTGCTTGCCTCTACTCCGTACGACAATCCGTGCTTTTCTCTCAATGCGAGGTTTAGGCGAGAGTTTTGGCTAGGTCCTCCCAGTATATTTATCAGCAAACTTAGTGCGTAGCGACGATTGTCATAGTAACTAAATGAGCGGTTGCCAAGTATGCAGTTTGCCTGAAAGTGAGACGTGTTCTCTCTAATATTAAACACCTCATAAGGATTTGGAGCAGTGCGAGTAACCTGTGTGGCATGTTCACTTACATACAAAAAATATTTGCAGGCCAATGTTGCCACACGGTCAATACTATAATTGCCAATGCTGGACAGCACCATTTGTTTTGTGCCATAGCAACGATGAACAAAGTTTTGCACCTTGGTACGAGTAAAATTGCGAACGCTTTTTGGAGTGCCCAAAATACTGCGTCCAAGACTATTGCCCGAGAACATCAACTCATCAAAGGCATCAAAAATCTGTTCTGCAGGATTATCTCTATACAGATTGATTTCATCGCATACAATATCCTTTTCTTTACTCAACTCTATTTCGGGAAAAGTTGGCTGAAAAACAATATCGGCAATAATATCAAGAGCCTTAGCAAGATTGTTTTTGAGTACAACAGCGTGAATGGTAGTTTCCTCTTTCGCTGTAAATGCATTGAGATCTCCCCCTTCGTTTTCTAATAAAGTGCTTATCTTAAACGAACTACGCTTGCGAGTACCCTTAAAAAGCGTATGCTCTACAAAGTGAGCCATACCATGCTCATGTTCTAACTCATCTCGTGAACCTGCATTGATAGTAAGTCCACAATAAGCAACAGGTGATTTAACACGAGCATGTACCAGTTTGATGCCATTTGGCAGTATCAATGTTTCAAAATTCATGTGCGTAAGGAATTGTCTGCAAATTTAGTATAAAAAAACACAGTCATCTTTATTGTATGTAAATAAATTATAACTTTGTCAACCAAATTTTACACAAATAATATCATGAAAAAACTATCTGTTATTTTATCTGTAGTAGCATTGGGACTATCTATTACGGCGTTTACATTCGTTCTATTGCGTAGTGCTTCTACTACAAGTTCATTTGTAAGCAACCCAGATGCTCCTGTTATTGCAAGTGGTTCAGTGGTGTTTGTGAATATTGACTCACTGATGCGAGGTTACGACATGTATTTTGATGTACAAAAGGACTTTGAAGCAAAGGCAAAAAAGAAAGACGGCGACTTTACTGCTCGTATGAAGAAGTTTGAGACAGATGCTCGTGATTTTCAAAACAAGGTAGAAAAAGGTCTTATTACTCGTTCACAAGCACAACAATTGCAAGAAGGTTTGGCAAAGCGTGAACAAGAGTTAATGCAACTTCGTCAGCAATTGCAAATGGAGTTGCAAGAGGAAGAAGCGGTTATGTTGCGCCAAATTCAGAGCAATATTCACGACTACATTCAAGAGTACAATAAAGAAAAAGGCTACAGTCTTATTTTAAGCAACTCAGGCAATAACGTTTTACTATATGGAGCAAGTTCTCTAAATATTACGAGTGAGGTACTTAAAGGATTGAACGCAAACTATGTAAAACAACGTAAGTAGTTTCTACAAGACTAAGAGTAAATAAAAATGCGAGCCAAAGTGCTCGCATTTTTCATTTCCAAATCAAAGTAACTCTTTATTACACTTTCCTTTTAATCAAATCAAGCAATTTTTCAAAGGCAGCATGTAGTCCCTCCGTATTTTTTCCGCCTGCTGTAGCAAAAAACGCTTGTCCACCACCACTTCCCCCTATTTCAACAGCCGCTTCACGTACCATTTGCGATGCGTTAAGTCCCTTTTTTACTAAATCATCAGGGAGTAATACAGATATTAGAGGCTTGCTATCAACTGTGATAATGGCAGCCAAAACAATGGTTTGTGGAGCATTCGCTCGGATTTGAAATGCGAGGTCTTTGAGTAAATGAGCAGGCATACTCTCATCACGTAGTTCAATGAGTTTATAGTCGCCCAAATTGCTTGCTCGTTTCAGTAAAGCATCAGCATGTTTAGCTGTTTTTTCTTGCCTAAAGGCATTCATTTGCTTTTGCAGGTCTGCATTTTCATCGACCACCTTTTTAACCGCAGCAGCCAAGTCAGGAGTGTTGAAAAGACTCTTGACATTGTTCAACAGGTATTGCATATTGTAGATATATTTCTCCGCATACTCTCCTGTTACTGCCTCAATACGGCGTATTCCTGCAGATACAGCAACTTCAGATACGATTTTGAAATAGCCAATTTGCCCTGTTGAATTAGCGTGTGTTCCTCCGCAGAGTTCAATGGAGTTATCTATTTGTAGCACACGTACACTATCCCCATATTTTTCGCCAAATAATGCCATTGCTCCCATTTCTTTTGCTTGCTCAATAGGTATCGAGCGGAACTCTTGCACTGGGGTAGTTTGACGTATCATAGCGTTTACCATACGTTCTACCTCTTGTATTTGTTCGGGCGTTAGTTTTTGAAAGTGTGAAAAGTCAAATCGCAAGCCATGTGCAGCTACCAATGAACCCTTTTGCTCTACGTGCGTACCCAAAATCTTCCGCAAGGCGTAGTGCATGAGATGTGTTGCTGTATGGTGATTTGCAATAAGCGTGCGTTTGTCGGCATCTACTTTGGCAACAATATCTGCTTTGAGGTCTTTGGGCAAGGAGTTAACAATCTGTATATGTAGATTATTCTCCTTTTGAGTATTGAGTACTTCAACACGTTCGCCTGCGCAAATGAGCCAGCCCTCATCTCCAACTTGTCCGCCACTTTCGGCATAAAATGGAGTTTGTTCCAAAACAATCTGCACTTGCTCTTTTCCCTTGCTTTTTACCTTGCGATAGCGTGCAATTTTGGTTTTCACCTCTAATTTATCATAGCCTACAAAAGAGCAATCGGTAGCCTTACTTACCTCTTCCCAGTCTCCTGTTTCTACCACAGCAGCATTTCTACTACGTTCTTTTTGCGTTTCAAGTTCTTTATCAAAGGCATTTTCATCTACCGAGAAGCCTTTTTCTCTTGCCATTAGGTCGGTTAAGTCGTAGGGAAATCCGTAGGTGTCGTAAAGTTCAAAAGCTGTTTTACCATTGAGTTGCTTTTGTCCTGCTGCCTGTAGTTTATCCAGTTCAGCATCTAACATTTTGATACCAATTTCGAGGGTACGCAAAAAGGTTGTTTCCTCTTCGGTAATTACTTTTTCAATCAGTTGTTGTTGTGCTTTGAGTTCGGTAAAGTTATCGCCCATTTGTTGGGCAAGTGTAGCAACCAGTTTACCCAAAAAAGGCTCTTTAAGATTCAAAAAGGTAAAGCCATAGCGCACTGCACGGCGTAGTATGCGACGAATAACATAGCCTGCCTTTACGTTGCTGGGTAGTTGTCCATCGGCAATGGAGAAGCAGATAGCACGCAAGTGGTCGGCAATTACACGCATTGCAATATCAGAGGCTTGTGCTGCGCCATATACCACTCCACTTAGTGCCGATATTTTTTGGATTAGAGGTTGAAACACATCGGTATCATAGTTGCTGGTTTTGCCTTGTAGCACCATACACAAACGTTCAAATCCCATACCTGTATCTACGTGCTTTTCGGGTAGTGGTTCAAGGTTACCATTTGCTTTGCGATTGAACTGTATAAAGACTAAGTTCCAAATCTCTATTACGGTAGGAACATCTTTATTGACAAGGCTTGCGCCCTCTACTTTTGCACGTTCCTCATCGCTTCGCAGGTCAATATGTATTTCGGTACAAGGTCCACAAGGTCCAGTGTCACCCATTTCCCAAAAATTATCTTTTTTATTTCCGTAGATGATTTGGTTTTCGGGCAAATATTGTTTCCATAGTTCTAACGCCTCGTTGTCGGCATCAATATTAGCCTCTTTGTCGCCCTCAAATACGGAGGCGTACATGCGTGATTTATCAATTTTATAGACGTCAACAAGCAATTCCCATGCAAAAGCGATAGCTTCTTTTTTGAAGTAGTTGCCAAAGCTCCAGTTTCCTAACATTTCAAACATTGTATGATGATAGGTATCGTGTCCTACCTCTTCCAAGTCGTTATGTTTACCGCTCACTCGCAAGCACTTTTGGGTATCGGCTACACGGCGATTTGTGGGTGTTGTGTTGCCCAAAAAGTAATCCTTAAATTGATTCATACCTGCATTGGTAAACATCAATGTAGGGTCGTTCTTAACCACCATAGGGGCTGATGGCACAATGGTGTGTTGTTTTGACTTGAAGAACTCTAAGAAGGTTGTACGAATTTGTTGTGCTGTCATAACCAAATATTCATTTGAATTTTGGGCGTAAAGATAACACAAAATATGGGGATAAGAAAGTCCTCTTGTTCAACAGTGGCAATAAGTTTTGAGGTGATTTTTGGGTTTACAAGCAGATATGTTCGAGGAGCACCTTTAGTCCTATGGCAAACAGAATTATTGCACCAATAATTTCGGCACGATTACCTAATTTCAGACCTATTTTTTTTCCAAAAAACTGCCCCAATAGTGATGCAATTAAGGTTACTCCCCCAATCGTTAATGCAGCATATAAGAGGTCAACAGCGGTAATTGTTTCAATAAACGCAAAGCTAACCCCAACTACCATTGCGTCGATGCTTGTAGCAACGGCAATAAGGAGTATATGTTGCATTGAGATAGCTTTTTTTGGAGTATCTTCAGTGGGTTTTTTATGAGGCAAAGCCTCGTAAAGCATATGCAGGGCAATGAGCGTAAGTAGTACGAAGGCTATCCAATGGTCAAATGCGCTCACGTATTCGGCAAAATGAATGGCAGTTATCCACCCAAAAATAGGCAAACTTCCTTGTACAAGTCCTAATATCAGGGCAAATTTAATGCGTTTATTGCGTGCCATGGGCTGCATGCCATAGGATATGGATACTGCAAAACTATCAAAGCTTAGACTTATGGCAACGAGCAGTAGGGTAATTATTCCCATTTGTGTTTAATTGATAGGGTTGATGTGCTATTCGTTTTCGTTCTTCATCAATTCACGCATATATTTCATATAGGCTTGTTTTCCGTCAAGATGTCCCCAAAAGAGGTTTGCCATGTGCGCAAATTCATCTTGTGTCATGTGCGTATTGCTAATCTCGCGCATATCATCAACCTTGGGGCAGCCATCTATTACGAGTTGTTTTCCGATATTAAAGCAAGCTTGTGCTACTTTTGTTTTTCGGTCTTCAAAGTTGGGAACCGAGAGTAGTTCGGCTGCGGGCAATAGCAATTCACCTCGTAGGCTTGAGCCCTCCATGTGGTGTGCCCATGATTTATACATTGTTCGGAGTCCATCAAAGTTGCCTTCTATTTCGGGAAATCCTGCGGCAGCGATGGTCAAAAAGTGCGGCATTTGTCTTTCCTTATCTCTTTTTGGGTGATAGGTTTCATCATTGTGGCTTTTTGCCATATAAGGCATTAGCATAGGGATAAGTCTATCCATAAACTCTTTCATAATACCATTCACCGAAAAGGTGTAGAGGGGCGAGGCAAATACCACAAGGTCGGCATTGAGGCACTTTTCTATGAGATTATGTATATCATCTTTGTAGATACACTTGCCTGGGGTTTCAGTCCAGCAGTGAAAACAGCCCATACAAGGGTTTATGTTTTTGTCGGAGAGTGTAATAAGCTCTATATCACCTCCTGCGCTGGTGAATCCTTTGATGAGTTCGTTTGCCAAAAAGAGTGTTTTACTAATTGCCGATTTGCGTTTGCCTGAATACAGCACGATGGCTTTGTTGATGCGAACAGGAGTAAGCCCTCGATACTCGGAGTATAGGGTAGGACTTAGGGAGCTTTTGGTGGGGAGTTTAATGTTCCAACCCGTAATAAAGAGCCCTTGTAGGTGTAGCATAATGGAGGCATTACCTTGGGTTGTAAATTGATTTTCGATAGATGCCTTTATGGGGTCAATTTCTTGGTTTACAATCTTAAGCCACAATGAGGAGTCTGCCACTATGGTAGTTGTGGGCTTTTCTGCCCTACCTTTGTTGAACGAACATTGGGTTCCCTTTATGCTTAGATAGCCCACTATGGGTTCTTTTCCTGAGAGTTCAAATTGCACCACCACATTGGGGTTGATAGCCTTAGCATATCGGCGCGATAAGCCATAGGGCATGAGTTGGAAAACGTCTTGGCACGACTCATAGGGTTTACCTTCGGAGATGTATTCCACGCCTCGAATAATTGCCCAAACGGTTACAGGTGCACCGATGCAAAGCATCACAGGGAGTGTAACGAGTTGCTGCATGAGCA
>JBOFMS010000048.1:0-18662 GCA_051658505.1 Bacteroidales bacterium
TTTTTTTTATGTGGCTACATCATGTTTTTTATTTGCAGTGTGTCGCCTTCATTTAGGCTGCCTGCAATTTCAACTTGCATGCCTCGCTCTTGAATAATTTTTATGCTGAGGCTTGTAGTTGTGTCATTTTTAATGAGGGTAACCGATTTGCCATTAGGAGAACTGATTACTGCTATTTTAGGTACCCAAAATGTGGCGTTGGTACGGTGGGGCTTTAAGCTAACATCTGCTACCATACCTGGCATGAGTAGTTGATGGTGGTTTGTGTAGTCAAACTCGACTGTTTGAGAGCGTAATCGATTGTCGAGTGCGCCTGCTGTGCGTGTGAGCTTGGCTGAGAAAGTATGAGATGGTAGTGAACGAACCGTAAAATGTGCGCTGTCGGATAATTTAATTTGTGGTACGTATTGCTCGTTTATTGAGAGTCGAAGGCGCAATTGTTGATCGTCTTGTAGAATGAAAAGTGGCTGCTGCTGTCCTCCAGAGGTAGGTCCTACCATATTGCCCAAGTCTACATTGCGTTGGGTAATGATGCCTGAAAAAGGGGCGTGTACAATCAAGTAGTTGGTTATTGATTTTACTTGCTCGTAGTTGGCTTTGGCGGATTCTAATTGTGCTTTTTCTCGCTCTAATTGGGCAAGTGCCTCTTCTATGGCAAACTGCGAGACTGAACCTTCGGCTTTTGATGCAGCTACAAGTCTGTTGTGGTTTGATGTTGATAGGGTTACTTGCGCTGCTAATGCGCTGATGCTTGCTTTTAGTGATGCTAATTGTGCTTCAAGTTCGGGTGCTTCGAGCTCTAACAGTACGTCGCCTTTATTTACTCTGCTGCCAATATCTACACGCAGGTTTGTAACATATGATAGTACTTTGGCGTAAATGTCTGCTGATTTATCTGCTACTATTTCGGCAGGTATCTTTAGTATAGTCTCGTCGGTGTTTGCCTTGAGCACAAGGGTAGATGTGGGTATGGGGGCTTGAGTGCTTGCTTGTGTAGTGCTTGCGGTGGTATTATGGCAGGCGGTTAAAGTTATACTTGCTATTGTTATCACGAAGGTTGATAGGTATGTAATGTGCTTTTTCATTTTGTGTAATGTTTTTTTGTAAATGAGATAATGGAAATGTTATTGTGCATCTTCGGCATAGAGCGATACAGAGGCTGTTGAGGCGTTTTTTTGTCCCCACGAAAAGATGAGCGGTAGCACCAATAGTACTACGGCAGTAGAGAGGAGTATTCCGCCAATTACGGCTCTTCCTAATGGTGCAGTTTGTGCTCCTCCTTCGCCAAAACCTATTGCCATGGGCAACATGCCTACTATGGTGGCAATACTTGTCATCAAAATTGGGCGCAAGCGGAATTTGGTAGCGTCTAAGGCGGCTTGTGTGCTATTGCCTGTGGTTTTGCGAATGTCTTCGGCTGCGGTTATCAGTAGTAGGGCGTTGGAAATGGAGATGCCTACCGACATAATAATGCCCATGTATGATTGCATATTGAGGGTAGCCCCTGTAAGTTGTAATAATGCTAATGCACCAATAATTACCGCAGGTACGCTTGATAACACAATTGCTGAAAGACGAAAGGATTGAAAGTTGGCTGCTAAAAGCAAAAAGATAACGATAATGGCGATTAGTACTCCTTCGCGCAAACTGCTTTGGGTGTTGTGAAGCACTTGAGCTAAGCCTGCTAACTCTACGCTAAGCCCCTTGGGTAGTTGTCCAAGTGAGGCAATGGCACGGCGCACGTCGGCTACTGCTGTGCCAAGATCTTGCTCGTGAATGTTGGCAATAACTGTGGTGTATGACATTGAACCTTGATTAAAGGTTTCGCCATAGCTTGTGCCTTCGCTGAGGTTTGCTACATCACGTAGTTGAATGTTGTGTTTTGATTTTGATATGGGTAGGGCTGCTAACTCATCTTTGGAGTACATCTTGTCTTGAGGTACTTGCACTTGTACGTTGTACGCCATATTCATCATTCCGCCTATCCATAGGTTTTTGTGGGTAAAGCGTGATGATGATGTGGCGGGCACCAGTGCGTGTGTTATGTCTGCCATATCCAGTCCTAATTGTCCTGCCTTTACTCTATCTACCTCAATATTTACAGTGGGATAAGTGGCTGCAAGGGGCATACGCAAATCACGTATATAGGGTAGCTTATGCAACTCTGCCATCAATTTTTTGGCGTACATTTCATTGCGCATCTTCATCATGCCTGCAAAACGTACTTCGATGGGGGTGTTTGCTCCTTGGCTAATTACTTTTTCAGATAGTTCCATTGGTTCAAAAGTGATAGTGATGTCGGGCATCTGCTTTGCTACAAAAGCTCTAAGTTCTTCTTTTAGTTGCTCTATATTGCCTCGCCACGCTTGAAGTGCAAACTGAATAGTTGCTTCTTGAGGTCCTGCATTGTAAAGGTAGATAGGGCTCACGGCAAAGGTTGATGAGTGTTGTCCTACAAATGATGAGGAGATACGTAACTTATCTGCTCCTACTAAATGCTCTACTTGCTGCATAAAGGTTTTTACTCGCCCTTCGGTGTACTCAATACGGCTGCCCTGCGGAGCGACTAAGCGCACTTGAAATTGACTTGAGTTGCTCTTAGGTAATACGTCGGTGCCGATATTGCTGAGTAATAGGGCTACAATGATTGTCGAAATAACCAGATAGAGTGCGGTAATGATGCCTCTTTGGGGTAATAATTTAGTGGTGATAAGGGTGATAATAGGCTCAAGTTTCGACTTTTTTTGTGCCTTTTGTGCGGTTGTCAATTTGGGCTTAATGAGCCACGATGATAGCACAGGTACAAAGGTTTGCGAAAGCAGAAATGAGATAATATTTGCAAAGCAAATTGCTAATGCTAAGGGCATAAACATTGCTCCTGGTATGCCCTCCATTAGTAATGCAGGTGCAAATGCTGCTAAAATACAGAGGAGTATCAGGAGTTTTGGGAAGGCAATTTCTTGACATGCCTCCCAAATAGCGATAGCCTTGGGTTTGCCCATCTCTAAATGGCGGTGAATGTTCTCAATGGTTACATTGCTGTCATCTACCAAAATGCCTACGGCAAGCGCAAGTCCCGATAGCGACATAATGTTGATGGTATGCCCAAAAAGATGCAAAAATAGCACGCTGGCGATGAGCGATATGGGAATAGTTAGAATTACAATGAGTGCCGAACGGCGGTCACGCAAAAATAGTAGTATCATCAGTCCTGTTAATATTGCTCCAAGTAAGACTTCGAGGAGCAGGTTTTTTACTGCACTTAGTACATATACCGATTGGTCGAACTCAAACGATACGCTTACATCATCGGGTAGATTGTTTTGAATCATCGGTAAGTTTTGTTTGAGTTTGCGCACTACATCCCATGTTGATGCTTTGCCCGATTTTGCCACGTTGATGTATACCGAGCGTTTGTTGCCAATAAGGGCATAGCCTGTGGCAATGTCAGCACCGTCTTTTACTTGCGCTACATCACGTAAGAAAAGGGTTTTTACATCGCCCTTTACAAGGGGAATGTTTTCAAAGTCGCTAATCTGCTTTATGTTGCTATTGGTGGGTGTTAGGTAGTTTTTATTGCCACTAAATAGATTGCCCGATGGTGCAGTGATGTTATTTCGACTAATGGCTTCTACAATATCTTCGGGTGAGAGTTGATGTACTCGCAGTGCTTCGGGGTCAACGTTTACCTCAATGGTACGTGGACTACCGCCAAAGGGTGGAGCAGTGGTAATACCGGGTACAGAAATTAAAAACGGACGTGCCGTGAAGTTGGCAATGTCTTGCAGTTGGTCGTTGGTTTTGGTGCTGCTATGAAACACTACTTGCCCTACTGGTTGCGAGGAGGCATCGAAGCGAATAATAAAGGGGTCGGGCGTGCCTGGTGGCAAAAATATTTGCGATCGATTGGAGAGTGCACTCAACTCTGCAATGGCTTGCCCCATATCTGTGTTGGGATAAAAGGTAAGCTTCATTAAAGTCAGCCCTTGGGTGTTTTTTGTCTCGATGTTTTTAATGCCACTGGTAAATAGCATCATATTGGTATACATTTTGGTAAAGTAAGCCTCCATCTGCTCAGGGGTGTAGCCGTTGAAGGAGTGCGCTATATATACTACAGGAATATCAATGTTTGGTAGAATGTCTACTCGTACATCTTGTATTGTTTTTAAGCCAAAAAGGAGTAAGCCAAATACCAAGACTAAGGTGGAGATGGGCTTACGCAAGGCGATTCGTATTATGTTCATAATGGATGTGCTAATTGGTTTATAAAATGCTCAATAGTGCCACTGCTGGCAGCCTCAAGTAGGTGGGCTTGCCATACATTTATTTGTATGATGGCTCTGTCTGATTCGGCTCGAGCCAATTGATAGGTGGCTTGTATCAACTCGTCAACTACAGCCAAGCCACTGCGATAGAGCGATTCGTATTGTTGATGCGATTGTGTGGCAGCATTTGTTTGCTTTTGCACCTCAAGATATTGACGATGTGTGTAGGCAATCTTCTCGCTTGCTTGTTGTAGCCTTGCTTGCAACTCTTGTTCGACCAAATCTCGCTCTTGTTGTAGTGACTGTGTGGTATAGTGCTGTGCTGTGCTTTTATAGCGGTTTTTTGCAAATGAAGTGATGTTCCAACTAAGACCAATGCCTACTACATAGTTGGCTCGGTGGATACCTACACCATCGGTATATGATGATGAAAATGGCTGCTGGTTGGTACTATAGTTGGGCTGAAAGCCGCTGCCTCGCCCTGCCACAGAACCTACTAACTGCACCTTAGGTAGTGCTTGTGCCAAAAATATTTTTTGTTGATGCTCGGACATTTCTATGCTCACCTCTTTAGTGCGTAGAGCAGGGTGATTGTAGATGAGTGTGCTGTCAAGGAGTTGTATTTTGGGTAGATGCGTGGTAAGCCTTTCATCAATGACAAACGAACGATGCGGTACACCTATCATTACACTCAATTCTTTAAGCAATTCTGCTTGTTGGTCTTGTGCTTTGAGTAGGGCAATGTTGGCACTTGCTTCTTCTGCCTCTGCCGTTGAACGCTCCACTTCGGGACGTATGCCACTTGAGGTAAGCGATGTGGCAACGGTAAGTACTACTTTAGCACGTTCCACATTCTTTTGCTGCACCTTTACAAGTTCGTTTATTGCTACAGCATTTAGATAAACTGATGCTACTTTTATTTGATGCTCAAAGAGTGTTTGCTCCCAATCGGCATCGGCAAATGCCACTTGCTTTTTAGCGAGTTTTATACTATTTCGGTGTGCCCCAAAGGCAAATATTGTCCAATTGAAATTTGCTAAATAGAGCGAACTAAAGGCTGCATTCCAAGTCTGCTCTGACTGTATAGCCCCCATTGTATTCATGCCCTCGCCAAAATTGTACTGAGGTCCAAAAGTTCCGTTGGCAGTGCCATAGTATTGTTGCGTTGAGAGGGTAAAGTCTGGTAAGTAGAGTGTTTTACTGACTTTTAACTCTGCTTGTGCAGCTTGCTTAGCCAAGGCTTTTGCTTGTATCGTTTGAAAGTTTTTTACACTTAATGATATCGCCTCGGTAAGCGATAGTGTCTGTTGAGCCAAGGTGTGACTCCACAAAAATAACATTACTACAGCGAGTGTAATATGCTGTAATAGTCGTATGTATGTTTTCATTTGTCTCTGCTATTATTAAATAAATGGAATGTAAAACACAGGTGTAATCATTGACTCAACAGTGTAGACTGCTAAGCATTGATGATGTGTGTACAAACAATTAAATAATAAGTGTGCAGATTTGGGCAAGAATAGCCCTCCCCGAGGCAACGACTGTTGACGTAGGGGGCAAGGTGTTGTTGAAAAGGGTAGTTGAACGAAATGCTACAAAGAGTGGAGTATTTACGAAAAACTCTACTACTGGGGCATTTAATGGTAATTTGCTATCGGCTTGAAAGGTATGGTCGTCTACCTCTACTTCTACCACTAGCAATTGGCGCATAGGGCATTCTGACCGAAGGCTTTGATGTGAGTGTTTGTTTGCGAGCTTAGTTTCGTTCTGAAGTGTGCACTTAGATTGTATTTGCGAGGTTTCGGTATGTAGGTAAAAATCAACAAATGATTGACCGCAAAAGTGCAATACAAGACTCGGTTGTACTGCTATAAGCAGTATCAACAACAAGAATCCTATGTTTGCCAGTCGTTTCATAATTTGATATGCGCTCTATATTTTGTCTAATGCTTGTCGGCGTTTATTCGCTAATTGCTTATAGTAAGTGGTAGTGAGCCCTGTTACTTTTTTGAACTGTGCACTCAAATGCGCCGTGCTTGAGTAATTGAGTTGATGAGCAATTTCACCTAAGGTAAGATGATTGTATACTAGCAATTCCTTTACTCGCTCGATCTTTTGGGCTATATAATACTGCTCAATAGTGGTTCCTTCCACCTCTGAAAAGAGTGAGGTAAGTGAAGAGTAATCATACCTTAATTGCTCTGCTAAATAATCCGATAGATTCATTGTGAGCGCTCCTTCATTGTGATGTACTAATTCCCGAATCAGGTTTTTTATTTGCTCAATTTGTAGTGAGCGTTTATCATCAATCCACTCAAAGCCGATTGACTCAAGTTTCTCTTTTAAGGCTTGGTGTTGTGTAGGGGAAATAGGCTGCGCAATGGTAACTTCGCCTAATACAATACGGTCGATAACTACATTCTGTTGTGCAAAAATAGCTCGCACCGCCATTGTGCAGCGGTCGCATACCATATTTTTTATGTAGATAGTTCTCATCAATTATGCTTTTGCAAAAATCTGCTGCAAAACTACCTATAATCGCTCAAATGCTCTTTATATAATTATGGATTCTTGTTATATAATTATTGGTAATAATGTTTCTATTGAGTAATCTCAGGGCAGTGGTACTATCGTGAATGTTGCTTCTCTCGTAGGTTGTTAAAAAAATGGCTTCAAATAAAACTTTTATTCAAAGTCTTTATTTGAAGCCAAACGGATTCTATTTTGTGGAAAATGAGTTGTTAACTCTCCAAAGTGGAATTAAGCAAAAAGTTTTGCGTACTCATGTGCTTTACGTTGTTTCCAATCGCCCTTATGATAGGCGTAACTTGCTATCAAGGGTACAACGGTAGTTGCTTCTGCATACACCATTTGCTCATACACTGTATCTACCTTGCCCCATGAACTTGCCTCTTTAAGAGTAGAACTTGAGCAAGCACCATCTCGCACATCGGCAACGGTAATTTGCACAGCATATTTGTGCATATCAACATCAATACCTAAGCATTCGGCACACACAACAGTATCTTGCGCAAAATTTTTAGGAACTCCTCCGCCTACCATAAACAAACCTGTTGTTTTTGCTGCAATTTTCACATCTGTCAACTCTCTAAAATCTGCAACAGAGTCAATGGTAAGGTAAGGTTGTTTGTTTTTCATGCGCTCAACTTGGTGCATTACCAAGCCAAATCCTGCACTGCAATCAGAGAAAGCTGGCACGAATATCGGCACATTTTTTTCATAGCAAGTTTGAATGAGCGAGTTCTTCTTTTTTGCATTCTTGCTTAGCCATTTTCCCATCTCCCAAATAAACTCTCTTGATGAATATGGACGAGCTTCAAGGCTATCTGCAATCTCTTTGATTACGGCATCACAACTTTGTAGTTCCTCTTCATCAATGTAAGTGTCGTAAATTCGGTCAATGTATAGTGAACGGAGAACTGTGTCGTCAACAAATTGTGAACCCTTGTAATGCTTGTAGCCTAATGCCTCAAAAAAATCCATGTCGATAACTGAAGCTCCTGTTGACACAATTGCGTCTACCATATTACAGTCCACCATATCAACATATACCTGCATACAACCGCCCGCACTTGTGCTACCTGCAAGCGTTAAGATATTGCTACAGTCCTTATCCTTAATCATTCGTTGAAATATATCGCTTGCACGAGCGGTTTCGCGTGAGGCAAAGGACATGTCACGCATAGCATCAATAATAGCAGTGCTATTGATTGCTTTTATATCTACGTGCTTTACGAGT
Source organism: Bacteroidales bacterium (assembly GCA_051658505.1). Classification (GTDB taxonomy): domain Bacteria; phylum Bacteroidota; class Bacteroidia; order Bacteroidales; family UBA932; genus JAITMY01. Next base: position 8,026 of record JBOFMS010000048.1, read on the forward strand.
TCGTTAAGCATCGTTTGTTTTGTAGGATTTGCCATCTTGTTTTTTAGGCTTTAATAATGGGGTGAAAGTATGATGTAAAACATAGTGAAACTAATGCTGTGCCATGTTTTTTTGTAGGTACGATACTTTCGTTAAGATAATGAATGTCGTCAAGTTTGTAGTCCTCTTCAAAACCATTTTCGTACAACTCATGAATACTCAACATAAGATGTTTGCGCAAATCTTCGGGCGAAAAGTCGCCAAAGTTTTCACATACTAATCCTCCGTAACGCTCGTTGGTTTTGCGATTATACAACCAACCGTAAACAATGCCCGCAGTTCCACGTTCTCCCTTATTTACAGTGCAGGTACTCATAATGGATTCTACCACACAGCCATGTGTCATTTCTTTTGGCTGCTCTATTAGGTTTGCAATGCCTGGCAATATTGAGGAGTAAGTCATAATATTGTACTTCTCAATGTTGGCATCTTTAAGTGCTAAGTGGTATGAACCTGCGTGAACAGCAATGTCACTTTGACCTTTTCCTTTGGTTTCAAAATAGTCTTTTGGCACACGACAGCCAAGGGTTAGTCCCCAAGTTTGATTTTCGGCTGTACCTTGTGTTCCAACAACTTGGTTTTGCGCAGAAAGGATTCCCTGCATTTCTTGCTCAGTAACTACGGCAATAGGATTGATGTTTTGGTTTTTCATTTTCAACTCATATAAACATAAAAAATGGATTAAGTTAACTACTAGCGTACATCGCAAAATGTTGTTTTACGAGTACTCAAAAAGCACTCAATTCTCTTATATCAATAATAAGAAAATTGCCTTGCTTTATACTTATATAATTTCTCAGATATTAAAACGCACAGCCATGCTCGCCAAGAGGGAGCAGTGTACAACATTCCGATAAACGGACAAGATATGCTTGCCGTTTAATGGCAAGAAGCCTTTGTAAAGGTTTTTCATTTTAATTTGTGTGTCAAAAAAACAGGCTTTAACCTGTTAAAAACAAAAAATCACCTTTTTCTCTACCCAACACAAGGATTTTCTTTGCTGGGATTGAGAATGTTGTACTTTTTACACACGGTAATGTGGCGCAAAAAGGATTGCAAAAGTAGAAAAAAAATGTTAGATGGTGCGCCCTTTTGCAAAAATATTTTTGTTAGGCTTTTTATGCCCTTTTTCAACTTGGCTTTTTTTCAACTTTGGTAAGGGGAATATTAACTAATTTGAGCATTGATTGTGGCAATTGAATGCTTGCAGTTGCTTGCTTTTCATTATGCTGCGCCTTGAATGAATCACTCATAAGGGTCAAATTATATTTTCTCACTTGATTTATAGTTTGTGTAGTTTTGAATTGTCAGAAATGCGCCATCTTGATAAAGAGTAATAATCTCAACCCTATTGCTCAATGATTATGGAAGCATGCCAAGTAATGTTGTTTTTAAGTTGGTGATTAAAGCAAGAGTTTGCCGTTACATTGTTAATTAGTTAAATGTGGTGCTTTCTTAACAGTTTTGCTTTAATATGTCAAAAAAAATATCGTACTTTGCGTCGATTGTTACATTAAAAAATAAATTATTATGAAAAAACAACTTAGTTTCAGCATTGTGATTTTGCTATTATTTGCAATTTCCTCTTTCTCTGTAATTTCTTGTTCGTCAGATATTGGCGTTAAAGGTTTTAATACACTTAATAAAGTGTATGCTAAGGCTATTCATTTATTGTCTAATGTCTCAACTGATGAGCAAATGGATCGTGTTGCTGAAGAATTAGTAGCAATGGAGAAGAAATACAAAGAGAATAAATCTATGCAGTTTGTACTTGCATTAACTCCCGAAACTTGTCCAGAGAACTTAAAGCCCTTATATGAGGAGGCTCTTAAATTGCAGTCGGATTTAAAAGATGCAGGAAAACGATTAGCAATGAGTGGCTTCCTTCAAGGAGGAGCAAGAGGACTAGCGTACAAAAATTTTACAGATATGTTAAAACTGCAAGAGATGTCTGAAGGTGCTCAAGCTCATGAGGGAGCTCCGAAAGAGTCGAAGGAAGAGCGAGATGCTCGTATGCAATGGTGGCGTGATGGTAAATTTGGTATGTTTATTCACTATGGACTTTACGCTGGTCTTGCAGGAGAGGTTGAAGGTAAAGTATATGATGGTTGTGTTGAGTGGATTCAGGAGCGTGCAGAACTTAGTTCAGAGAAATATGCAAGTTTAGCAATGGATAAGTTTACCCCAAAGTCAGGCAACGCAGAGGAGTGGGTAAAGTTGGCAAAGGAAGCGGGTTGTGTATATACGGTTTTAACAAGTCGTCATCATGATGGATTTAATATGTTTAATACTCAACATTCCGACTTTAATGTTGTGAAGACTAAAGGAATAGATGTAATTGATGAGTATTCAAAAGCCTGTAAAAAGCATGGTATTAAAGTAGGTTATTATCTTTCTCTTTTAGACTGGCATCATCCAGACTATGATCCTACTAATTCAGGAATTAGTTATCCAAAAGGAAATTATGATGAAGAAAAGGCGGGAAAACGTGTTTTTGGTAACCATGAAAGATATAAGGAGTATTTGTATAATATTACCGATGATTTACTGTCAAGGTATCCTGTTGATTTAATCTGGTGGGATTTTAGTCAGCCAAAATTTCAAGGCGACCAAGCTTGGGGGGCTACACGTTTGATGCGTAATCTGTTTGATAAAAATCCTAGAGCAATACAAAATAATCGTCTTTATCATTCGGACAATCATTTAAGTGAAGGAGGCATTAAGGTTACTCCAACTTGGAAAGGTGATTATTCAACCGCAGAGCACCATATACCTTCCACTGGTATTGATGGAGATTGGGAAGCATGCCAAACATTGAATGGAACTTGGGGCTATTCGGCAACAAATACAAAGTGGAAATCTTCTGAAGTTTTGATTCGTGACTTAGTAGATGCAGTAAGTCGTGGAGGCAACTTTCTTCTCAATATAGGACCTGCGTCAGATGGTTCTATTCCAGCAGAAAGCATTCGCTTATTTAAAGAAATTGGGGCATGGATGAAGATTAATGGTGAGGCTATTTATGGAACACGAGCAAACCCATTTCCCGTTGATTTGGATTGGGGGCGTGTTACTCGCAAAGGAGACAATGTATTCTATATTTTTGTTTACAAGAAACCTAAAAATAATCTTTTGTCTTTGCCTTGTGTGTTTGATGGAGAGGTTGTTGCTACTCTTTTGAATGGAGAGCAAGTGATTCCAGTACAGCAAAATAAAAGTTCTAAGGTATCGACTTTTGATGTGAGAAATATGACTATAGAGCCAGCCGCTACAGTTATTAAGGTAGTTGGTAAGCGAATTTAAATTAGGTTTTGTTTCAGAGGTTACAAAAAAGAGGATATTATCCTCTTTTTTTTTGTAAAAAGGATTTTGAAAGGAATAGTTTTGAACTATTTGAAATTGGCTTTTACTTACTGCAAGAAAATCTTTTTTTACAGTCATAGAGTGAAGGATGCTCCTTCTTATTCACACCATTTTATCTGTTAATAATTTGAGTTAGTGTTAAATTATTATGTTAAAAAATTAGTTTTAACATTTTTGATTCAAAATACTGCTTATCTTTTCACTCAAGAACAGTATCGATACAATTTTATGTAATTTTAATGAAAAAAATATGAAGTGTATAATCTTTTAAACAAGTCTCATACCTCAAGGAGGTATGAGAGTGGATGGTAAAGGATGAAAATTCTAGTAGACTATCCAATAAGTATTTAATCTGGAGACATTATTACTGTAATAACAAAAAATTTTGCCTTAGAGTTAGCCAATAGAGTTCTGGTAGATACATCAACAAAATGTATGCAAAAAAAGTTTAGGACAGTTTTGGTTAACAAATAACAATGATTTTGCGCTCTTAGATTTAAAATTATCAAAACTCTCAAAAAAAAACTATCCAATGAAAAAACATCTTTTAATTTTTTCGGTGTTGTTTGCCAGTATTTTGTCGCTATCTGCGCAAGATATTCAGGTTAGTGGAAAAGTAATCTATGCAGACGACAGTTATCCAGTAATTGGAGCTACAATTACGGTAAAGGGTACTACAAGTGGAACATTTACGGACATGGATGGAAATTTTCAAATTTCAATTCCTCAAAATTCAGAAAATCCTCAACTTGTAATTTCTTATGCGGGATTTAAAACCATAGAATCCCCAATTCATGCTAATGGGCAGGTTGTTAATGTTGCTTTAGAGGTTGATGTATTAAGTATTAATGAAGTGGTTGTTGTTGGATACGGCACCCAGAAAAAGGTAAATCTTACTGGAGCAGTTTCAACGCTTAAGCCCGATGAGATTCAAAGTCGCACAACAACCAATGTATTGTCGGCAGTACAAGGGTTAGTGCCAGGGGTTACCATTACAACCACTCCAGGAAAAGATCCCGAAATTAATTTCCGTGGTAATGGAAATTTGGGCTCTTCCTCTCCTCTTTATATTGTTGATGGAGTAATTGTTGACGCTGCCTTTTTCAGTCGGTTAAATCCAAATACTATTGAAAATATTTCATTCCTAAAGGACGCAGCATCGTCTTCAATTTATGGTTCTCGTGCGGCTTATGGGGTAGTGCTTGTTACCACTAAAAAAGGGAAGGAAGGTAAACTTCAAGTAAACTATAATGGACTTGTTGGTACTAAAATGCCAACCTATAAACCCAATGTGATTGACTCGTGGCAATATGCTGAACTTCGCAATGAAGCTGAAATGAACTCAGGAGCAGGAGCATATTCTGTTTTTTCACAAGATGAAATCAATTGGCTGCGTGATGGCTCAAAGCCTGATCTTTATCCAAATAGCAAATGGTTTGACTTGGCGATAGATGACCATGCGGTAACAACTCAACACTCTGCCAATGTGTCTGGAGCAACAGACCGAATCAATTTCTTTGCAGGCATTGGCTATTTATATGATACTGAATATCTTCGTAATAGAGGGACTAATCGCTACAACATGGATTTGAATGTGAGTGGAAAGGTTACAGATTGGTTAAAACTTCATTCGAGTGTTAAATATAATTATACTAACTATGAGGTAGCTGGAGGAACGCCTGACTTTCAAGAGATGCTAATTATTCCTGGTACTCAAGTAAACAAACATTCCAATGGAAATTGGGGAACTGTTAGGGCGGGCAACGAAATTGGCTTGCTTAATCCTGTTTATATGTATGATACACGAGATTGGAATGTAAGCACGAGAGGGCAAGGTATTTATGAGGGAGGCTTTGACATTACGCCTATTGAGGGGCTTTTAATTGCAGGTCAGGCTGCCTTGAATAATTACGACTACAAAGGTAAATCCTTTGTGGCAACAAGAGACCCTATTGAAAGTTTCCTTAATCCAGGTGTAAATGCCTATGCAGGGAACGATTTAAATCAAATGAATATGAGTTGGAGTTCATCTATATGGGAGACTTACAATGCACGAGTGTCTTACAATATCGAAAAAGACATACACAACTTTACCGTACTCGCAGGTACATCTTATGAAAAATACGCTTCTCAAAACCTCTCGGCAAATAGAGGTAATTTTCCAACTGATGATATGACAGATATTACAGGGGGTGCTGCTTCGGGTGATTACTACCATAATGGTGGAGGTTCTTCGGAATATGCACTATTGTCGTATTTTGGACGATTAAACTATACCCTTTTGGGAAGGTATATGTTCGAGGCAAACTTTAGAGCAGATGCCTCTTCACGCTTTTATAAAGATGCTCGCTGGGGTTATTTTCCCTCATTCTCGGCAGGATGGGTAATATCTGAAGAGAAATTTATGGACGCCACATCGGGATATTTAGACCTTCTTAAACTTCGTGGCTCTTACGGAACATTGGGAAATATGAATAATGTAGGGAACTATGATTATTTTGCCAATTATGCAACAACAGGCTACTACCCTTGGAATGGAGTTATTGGCAATGCTATTTCAGAGGCTAAGCCAGCCAACCGAACCCTTACTTGGGAAACCGTAGCGATGTTAAATATTGGTGTTGATTTCTCATTTTGGAAAGGGAAACTTGCGGGAGCCATAGAGTATTACGATAAAAATACAAGTGGTATTCTTTTAGGATTTCCTGTAATGCCAGAGGTGGGCACTAGTGAGAGTCCATCTCAAAATATTGGCAAAGTGAATAATAAGGGGATTGAAATTGAACTTAATCATCGCAATAAGCTTGGCGATTGGGGTTATGGTGTTGGTGGGAACCTAGCGTTTAATAAAAATAAAGTGGTTGATCTTGCATCAAGTGACGATATAATTTCAAATGCAGGAAATCATGGAGTTGCTAAAACTATTCATCGAGTAGGCGAATCGATTGGCTCCTATTATGGTTTGAAGTCAGACGGTTTGTACTCACAAGAAGAAATTGATGCAGGGCGATATTACACTTATGGAGGAACTACTCCTCAAGCGGGTGATATTAAATTTTTGCCACAGCGTGACATACAATATGGAGAAGCAATTACTGCCGACGATCGTACCATTATCGGTAGTCGAGTGCCTAAAATCACGTATGGTATTAACTTCAATGTATCGTGGAAAAATATTGAGTTCTCGGCATTTGGACAAGGCACTTATGGTTCGCAAGTAGCATTTGAGGTGTATCAATTGCATCCATTCTTTCATGGCGCCGATAATGCTCGTGAATATCACTTAGGGCGTTGGTCAGCTGAAAACCCCAATTCAAATGCTATATATCCTCGTATATATAATGCAAACGATGCACACACTAAATACAATCAAACATTTAATAGCGACTATGGCTTGTTCAATGCAAACTACTTCCGCATTAAAACAATGACCTTAGCCTATACACTCCCTCAAAAATTACTCCCCAAAACAGGCTTGTCGAATATACGAGTTTATGTTACTGGCGAGAATCTGATTACATTTAGAGGTGATAAAAAAATGAAGGACTTTGACCCTGAAGCAGCAAGTGGTACTGTGCTTGCTCTTGGAGTGAAATCTGTTGCATTTGGAGTAAATCTTTCTTTTTAAGCAAATCCTAAAAACTTGATACAAATGAAAACAACACATAAAATATTATTAGCGGCACTATCTGTTTTGTGCTTGTGGTCATGTACTACAGACCTGCTGCCTCCAACAGGAATTCCCTCTGAAACATTTTGGCAAACGGAGCAAGATGCTTGGTACGCCATGAATAAGTGCTATGCAAATATGGCAGGATTTGGAGCTTATATGCATGATGAATTAACTACCGATAATGCACATAGCCAAAAGCCATGGGAGGGCAATTTTGTACAGGTACAGACATCGGCACTTAACCCAGGTGTTACTTATGGCGCTTATAGTTTTCATGCTATTCGTACGGCAAATGACTTTATTGCCAACGTTGACCGAGTAGAGATGAGTGATGAACTTAAGCTTAGAATGAAGGCTGAAGCACAATTTTTTCGGGCATTTCAATACTTACGTCTTAATCAATATTTTGGTAAAATAGCCATTATTACAGAGGTGTTAGATTATGATGCTCCTGCACTTTATCGCAATTCAATCGAGGAAGTGCAAAAATTTATTCTTGACGAACTGCAAGCCGCAGCAAATGTGCTACCCAAAGAATACTCTGGTGCATTTTTGCAAGAGCATGGTCGTATTACCAAAGGGGCAGCCCTTGCTTTACGTGCACGAGCAGCCTTATATTTTGGAAATTTCAGCGAGGCAGAGGCGTCAGCAAAAGCCTGTATGGATCAAGGTATCTACTCTCTTTATTACTATGCAGGAGCACTTACCGAAAATCAGCAATTAGAGGCTGATGAAATGGATTTGTATATTGACTTTGACAAAAAAAATATTGATAGAGATAGGTTTATTCGTGGTATGTATAACTACTCATCTATTTGGTTGAAGCGAGGAAATCCAAGTCCAACCAATCCAGAGTATGTACTTACTAAGCAATATACCAATCACTCCTCGGCGGCTAATACTGAAAATGGTTGCTTTATGCTCGACAATTGTTTTGGTACAGCCAATGGGATAAAGGGCAAATACCGTTTTGGCTTTGCCTCATTTAAGCCCATACAAGATGTGGTTGATGCTTATTGGGATATCGATGGACAAACTATACGCCCAACCCCTACAGCAGAAACCAGAGCCACAAACTATAAAATAATTTGGAACGCTGCACTTGAGGCATCAAAAACCCCTCAAGCAGATTTTGACGTTGCTCTTTACAATGCTTTTGCAAAAAAAGCAGAGTTAATGAATTACGATTATATGCAAGAGTTTAAAAATCGAGACTCACGCTTATATGCCTCAATTACCTTGCCATTTAAGGGCTGGCACGATTCAGGAGCAGAACAACCAGTGTACTATATTTGGAATCCTGCACTGGTAAATACAGATGGGAACTACTCATGGTCAGGCTTTTCATATCGTAAAATTGTAACAGACGACCCCTACCAACAAGGTGCATGGAATGATGCTGGAACTGAAGACTACCCACTCATTCGCTATGCTGAGGTATTACTAACTTACGCTGAAGCACGTACCATAAATAGTGGATATGATGGAGAGGTACAAGCTGCCCTTAATCAATTACGTGACCGTTGTGGAATGCCCGATGTACCATCAGGTTTAGCAGGAAATGCGGCATTAGACTTTATTCGCAATGAGCGTCGCATTGAGTTATTGGCAGAGGGACATCGCTTTAGTGATATTCGTCGTTATGGAGAGGAGTATGCTAGTCGAGTAATGTCGGGTCCAACGAAAGACCCCGCAGGAATAGTATTAGTTACTAAGCAATGGCACAGCCGAAATATGCTAATGCCTATTCCACAAACGGCTATTGATAGAAATCCACTATTAGGCTCAGACCAAAATCCAGGTTATTAGTCGAATATCTAAAGAGTGAATAATAAAAGAGCTCAACTTACATTGGGCTCTTTCTATATGATGAGATGGAGCATATGCTATATGCTTACTTGTGAAAAAAAAATCCTTTCAAAAATAGAAGGATTAAATGTAACTTTGGCACGCAATTTTTTGAATGATACCTATCATCATCTACTACGTTTTTTATTTGTAAACACTAAATACTTATTTTCATGAAAAAAACATCTTTTTGGCTATTGACGCTTTTGTGTTCATTATCATTAGTGGTAGTTGCACAAAGTGCTGTTGAGCTATCGGTTCCTGTGGCGAATGACCCTGCTTGGGCAAAAACGCCCAAGGGATTACAACTTGCATGGACAAGTACAGATTATAACAATGAAAAATATCAATATCCTACAAGGATAGAGAAGGCGAATTTGCAAAAAATGACGGCTTGGAAAGGTGAGCGAATTACTGCAAAACTCTTTGTATGGTCAAGTCAAAACGAAGGCGAATTGCAGTTCTCCGTAAATCAGCCACAAGGCACAAATTGGTTAGATGAAGCCACAACAGGATTTATGACCTATGTAATGACAGATGAACTGGATAAAAACAAGAAGGGAGGTTGTGCGCCTCGACCCGATAGAACACTCTTTGACTCCTCTTTAGTAGTCGACCAAATTACCAGTTTGCGCAGCATACAGCATGAGGGCAAAACCGTACGTCCTATTTGGATTACCTTTGATATACCTCGCAATGCCACAGCAGGCAATTATAGCGGAAGTATTGAGGTAAAAAGCACCCAAAGCACACAAGTTAAAACCCTACAATACAGCATTCAGGTAATTAACCAAAGCTTACCTGAGCCCAATAAAGGCAAATTTCACCTTGACCTTTGGCAAAATCCCTTTGCTGTAGCACGCATCGACAGCCTTACCTTATGGAGCAAAGAGCACTTTGATGCCATGCGTCCAATCATGGAGCGATTAGCTAAGGCAGGGCAAAAAGGCATTACGGCTACCATTACCCACAAGCCTTGGAATGCACAAACCTACGACCCCTTTGAGAATATGATTACCGAGATTAGAACCATCGACGGTAAGTGGATTTATGATTATACACTATTCGACCGTTGGGTAGAGTTTATGCAATCCTGTGGAGTAGGACCTTACATCTATTGCTACTCGGTTATCCCTTGGAAATTAAGTTTTAGTTACTACGACCAAGCAGTAAACTCGATGGTGAGCAAAACCATGGGAGTAGATAGTGCCGAATTTGACGAATATTGGGTATCTAAGCTCTCTGCCTTTGCCCTTCACCTCAAAGCCAAAGGCTGGTTCAACAACACCATTATTGCTATGGACGAACGCCCTAAAGAAAGTATGGACGCTGCCCTACGAGTTATCCGCAAGTCCGACCCGCAATTCAAAATATCACTTGCAGGCAACTATCATAAAGAGTTAGACGATGAACTCTTTGACCTGTGTATTCCCTACAAAAGCAAATACCCAGAGGGAGTAGTTGAAATGCGCAAACAAAAAGGAAAAATCACCACCTTTTACACTTGCTGTGCCGAAGACTATCCCAACACCTTTACCTTTTCGCAACCCATCGAAGCCACTGCATATGGACTCGTGGCACAAGAGCGTGGTTTAGATGGATACCTTCGTTGGGCATATAACCACTGGGTCGAAGCACCCGCACAAGACAGTCGATTTAAGACTTGGTCGGCAGGGGATACCTACATTGTATATCCCAACAATAACTCATCTGCACG
>JBOFMS010000049.1:0-2123 GCA_051658505.1 Bacteroidales bacterium
TTTATTCAACTACCCATTACTAGTGACTATGTTTCAGCGAAATTATTTTTGAGTTCGATAAATACGGGAATTGTTGCTAAACAGGGTACCGCAATTGGTCAGGCAATTACTACTGCTATTCGCTCATTCTCACTGCAAAGCGAAAATAGTCGTGCGCTCATCATTATTTCAGACGGAGAGAACCACGAAGATAATCCAGTGGAGGCAGCACAATTAGCCGCGAGTCAAGGTATAAAAGTTTATACTGTGGGTATTGGCTCTTCGCAGGGTAGTCCTATCTCAATGAAGGATGGAGGTTTAATGCGAGATAAAAACGGTGATGTAGTGGTGACTCGTTTAGATGAGGCTGTGTTAGAGCAAATTGCTGATGCGGGCAATGGTGTTTATGTTCGTGCGACTCCTGTTAATCTTGGCTTGTCAAATATTATTAATGAAATTAGACAGTTTGAAAAACAAGAATTGACAAGTGTGATTTTTGAGGATTTTAATGAGCAGTTTTTTTACTTTTTATTTGTGGCACTAGTTTTATTAATTGCAGAAATGCTTACATCGCAACGAAAGATAATTTGGAGTAAGCAATTTGATTTTTTAAATAAACATTAAAAAGAAATGAAGGTGCAAAGATATTTATTGCTATTATTGCTATTGCCCTTACTTCTTCCTGAAATAAGTGTGGCATCGTCTGATCGTAAAGAGGTTCGTAAGGGAAATCGGGAATATAAAAAAGGTAATTTTGATGAGGCAGAGTTAAGTTATCGTAGAGCATTAGAAAAAATGCCAAACTCACCCAAGGCAATTTATAATCTAGGAAACGCACTATATATGCAGGTGGATTCTGCCATGGCGCAAAGTGAGGAAGGTGTTAAGCAAGTTGAACAGGCTAGAAAAAATTACGAAACAGCAGCAGAAGGATTGTCTGACAATAAAGATAAAGCAGCGGCGTATTTTAATCAAGGCAATAGTTATTTGCGAGAGCAGAATTTTGATGGTGCAATTGAGGCGTACAAAAAATCGCTACGCTTAAATCCAAGCGATATGGAGGCAAAACAGAATCTTGTTTTTGCGCAGGCAATGAAGAATCAACAGCCGCCTGAACAGCAGCAAAGTAAGCAGGACGATAAAAATCAAGATAAAAAAAACGATAGGCAGGAGGATAATAAGCAAGACCAACAAAGTCAGAATAAAGACGATTCAAAAGACCAAGAGGATAAGGGGAAGGATAAACAAAACGACCAAAAAAATCAAGCAGAGCAGCAGCAAGACAAGATTTCAAAAGAAGATGCGCAACGAATGCTAGAAGCTTTGGAGCAACAAGAAAAAAATACGCAGGAAAAAGTGAAGAAAGAAAAAGCCGCAAAAGTAAAGCAGCGTAATATAGATAAAAATTGGTAGCACAAATAAAATATAATTTGCGAAGTTCAAGTATGCAGAAAAAGTCAATTATGCGAAATATGGGAACAACTTTGCTTACTGCAATTTTGACTATATGTGTCTTATGCACTTATGGTAGCGATTTGACACTTGAGGTGCAGACTCCAAAAGTCGTTAGTGTAGGCGAAACGTTTCGGATTTCATTCATTGCAAATGGTAAAATAGATAATTTTTCTCCCCCAAGTATTGAAGGACTTAGAGTTATTGCAGGTCCAGCACAATCCACAAGTAGTAGTGTAAATATTGTTAATGGTAAGGTAACGCAGCGTGTACATGTTTCGCTCTCCTATACGGTTTATGCCGAAAAAGAGGGTAAGTTTACCATTGGTGCAGCAAAGATTAAACAAGGGAATAATGAGGCGCAGACTCAGCCTTTTGTGATTGAAAGTGTAGGTCATAATAGTAATCGCTCATCACAAGGTGCAGTTGAGTCGAAAAATACAGCCAATACAGAAACACGCAATTTATTTGTAGATGTTACCCTTAGCAAGCGAGAAGTATATAGGGGTGAATATATTGTTGCAAGTACAAAGTTGTACGCAAGAGGAATTGCAATTGCAGGTTTAGAAAATGTTAAACTTCCAACATTTAATGGCTTTTGGACACAAGAAATTGCGGTTCCGCAGCAAGTCAAGTTTGAGCGTGAAAACGTAAAAGGCGCAGTATATGATGCGGGTATATTGAATAAACAG
>JBOFMS010000050.1:0-8827 GCA_051658505.1 Bacteroidales bacterium
GAATGGCTTAACCTTTTGGATAATGGCTTTTGGCGTAATGGCAATTCTATTTAATCCACTAATGCCATTTTACTTCAACGATAAATCGGTTTGGATACCGATTGATATTATTAGTGCTATCATTTTCTTGATAAAATCATTTACATTAAAACAAAAATAAACTATGACTTGGCTTTGGGTAATACTTGCTGTTGCAGCAATTGGTGGAATTATTGGTTATCTGAACACTGGAAAAGGAGAGGGTGCTGCCGCTGGAGCAGCAGCTGCGGGAATCGGCTGTGCCTATGTTATTCTGTATATATTCTTAGGATTACTTGGCTTATTTACTATGTTCAAACTAGGGACTTGGCTATTTAGTTAAAATTAAGAGAGTCCGCGTTATCGTTAGGTTTGCGCACTCCAATTAGCCTCATATTGATAATTGTAAGGCGCACCAATTACGATGCGCCTTTCTTTTTGTGTAATACCCCCTTACTCGTCATTGCAGAGGCTCCCTATGGAATACCCCTTTCCATTTTTGGTTCGTCATTGCGGGCTCGACCCGCAATCCCCCACCACGAAGAACCAAACAAAAAGAACAATCCCACTATTAAGACCTTACAATAGTGCTAAGGCAAGTGCAGTGCCCATAAACAGGAGATTGCGGGTCAAGCCCGCAATGACGGAGGTAGGGGAGCGGTGCCAAAGGAGAGAGAAAATCGCACAGAAGCAAGAGCGTGGTAGTAGAGCAGTGCATTCACGCAATGCCACTGCTTTTAATTATCATTACAGCACGCTCACTATGCAACGCCCCTCTTACCCTTTTACTCGTTATTGCAAAGGCGTTTGCTATGGAACACTGCTCTCCATTTTTTACTCGTCATTGCAGAGGCTCCCTATGGAATACCCCTTTCCATTTTTTGGTTCGTCATTACGGGCTCGACCCGCAATCCCCCACCACGAAGAACCAAACAAAAAAGAACAATCCCCACGATTAAAGGACTTGCAATAGTGCTTAGGCAAGTGCAGTGCCCATAAACAGGAGATTGCGGGTCAAGCCCGCAATGACGGTGGTAGGGGAGCTGTGCTACAGTAGCAGGGCGGTGCGGTAGTGCCGTACCATACAAGCGAATGAAAGGCTACAAACTAATTAGACAAATATTCTTATTTTTGCATCTTGCTCATTCGCTCATATTATGAATAAGTTTGCTTTTGTTTACTTTATAACCAATGCCCACAACACCTTACTGTATATAGGCGTAACCAATGACTTGCGGCGTAGAATAGCAGAGCATAAGGCTAAAATAACAAGAGGATTTACGCAGCAATATAACTGTAATAAGTTAGTTTACTTTGAGCAACACTCCTTAATAACAGCCGCTATTGCTCGTGAAAAACAAATAAAGAATTGGCAACGGGTATGGAAAGATGCTTTAGTTAATAAGGATAATCCTAAATGGGAAGATTTATCAGAAAGCATTGGCGTTACCCCAGAATGGGTTGAGAATGTAAAAGAAGCATATCAATCAGGGGATTGTGGTACCCCGCACCCTTAGCGGTAGTGCAAAGGCGTTTACTATGGAATGCCCCTCTTTCCATTTTTGGTTCGTCATTGCGGGCTCGACCCGCAATCCCCCACCACGAAGAACCCTTGCCCATAGCCCTCATGTCCTTGCTTATTCTTTAAGCCCTCGCCTCGGAGCACGGTGTGTATTATCCCCGTAAGGGAAAGAGTATTGCTAATAAATAGGAGATTGCGGGTCGCAGCACGGTATGACGTGGTAAAGGGGTCGGTGCGGTGGTAATGAGGGAGCGGTAGTAGGGAATGGTAGGTGGATTACATTGGGGTTTTATCGGTAAGTTCTTTTGCTGTTCAATTACATTTTCAATGAATTTAATTTATCTGCTATAATTTGTTTATACCGCTCTTTCATATCATCAGGCAAAAAGGATATGTCAATAAACTCAAACCATTTGGCAGATGCGTTATCAAATTTAGTAAACATCTTCTCAATGATTTTATCCTCTAACCCACTGCTACTCATTGCAGCCTCAAAATAGGAACGCTTTATTTTACGTTTCTTGCCATAGAGCGTTAAGGCAAGTTCTTCGGTATCTTCGGGCATAATAAGAGCCGTAGATACCATATCATAAGCAGGAGTAAGAGAGTATGCTCCTTTTCGCAAGCTATAAAGCGAAAAGTTTTTTAAGTGCATATCAGCGTTGCCTGTAATCCACGAAAACAGAACTTGCTCCCAAAAATTCACCACATCGAGTTTGGGAGTAGCGGAGTGTTGCAAGATAAATTTTGCGATTTGCTCATAAGAGCCTTTGTATTTATACTCCGTCAAGCGTTCTAATAGTTGGCACATATCCTCCATTGCCAACTTATCGCCCTTTGCACCTCTGTCGATACGTTTGGTGATATAGGCTAATTCTCCATCTTTAAAGCGCACGAGCGAGTGAGGAACATGTTTTATTTTAGCAATTTCGGCAAGGTGCATGGTTAAGTCCTCTACTTCGGGCAGATGCTTGAGTTGCTCTGTTTGAGGTTTTAGAATGTAACGCCCCTGTACTCCAACAATCGTAAAGCGTAGAGGCTTTCCTTTTGGTTTTTCTATATTAAGAGAGAGTTTTGCTTGCACTCCCGTTAATGTAGTTTGAGCACGTAGCACTTTTTTGGCTAACAATTCAATTTCATCTTTTGCGTAGGGTAATAGTGGAATATCGGCACAGCCAAATATCTTTTTGACGCAACGAGAATGAAAATCTTTTTCTCCCTCGGTCAATTCTTGATAACAATATAAACATCTACTCATCGCTATGCTCCTCATTTATTATTGCTTCAACACCTACCGAGCCTATACAGTCATTGCAACATACAAGCAGCAATGACATTCTATCACGGCGATTGATTTTCCAATTCTTTTCTGCAATATCCAAAAGCCAGCCTTCAGGTATCAATCCATCAAAGAATGGAAAAAGTATCTTCTCTGTATATGCTTCACTTCTCAACGGCAGAGTGAGGCTGATAGCTTCGGCATCAGAAGATTGAAGATAATCGGCATCATACAGAAAAGTGTAGCCGTTTTCATCTTCGGTCAAAACTCCTGCAAAGATGTTGTGGTTATATATCTTGGCTTGTCTCATTGCCTTGTTGTTTTATCCATAGCAACCACACCCACCTTTGCCCCGAAGAGGCTTAACACTTGGTTTACTTTGTCGAGGCGTAAGGTCTCTTTGCCTTGTTCCAACTCACGCACAAATCGCAAGCCAACCCCCGATTTTTCAGAGAGTTCCACTTGCGTCAAGCCATGCTCTTTGCGCATCAACTTTAGATATTCAGATAAAGAAGTTATGTTCATAATATACCCTTTTGGGTGCAAATATAATGCAAATAACCCAAATTGCAACCGTTCGGGTATAAATCGATATTTGAACTATTGTACTAACATGGCGGAAGTGGCTTTTCAGAGTCGGTTGCAAATAGTGCAAACTTAGCACCTAAGGCAGTGGTAAAGCAAGGTCCTGCCATTTCACGCAGCCGCTTAGATAAGGTAGAGGCTTCGATACTAAAATGGTTACAAGAAAACCCTATCAATTAAGTCGTTTTTTTTACCTTTGCGAGCGCAGAGTTTTTATTCTGCATATTTTATATTTATCTAGCGTCATAATTTATGAAACTACGAACATTACGAGTCTTATTCGCATCGCTCTTTTGGGGACTCATTACTCTATTGTTTCTTGATTTTACAGGAACAATTCATTCCTATTTTGGATGGCTTGCCAAAATTCAATTTCTACCTGCACTACTTGCCCTCAACGTGGGTATTATCGTAGGGCTTGTAGTACTTACGCTCCTTTTTGGTCGTCTTTACTGCTCAATTATTTGCCCCTTAGGTGTTTTTCAAGATGCAATATCTCGTATAGCAAGGCGATTTACAAAAAATAGATTTCGCTACTCTGCTGCTATAACTTGGTTGCGTTATGCTATGCTTGGGGTTTTAGCCATTGCATTTGTAGCAGGCTTAGGCTCAGTTGTTGCCTTACTTGAACCCTACAGTGCTTATGGTCGTATCATATCCAATCTTGGTCAACCGCTTTATCAGTGGGCAAACAACCTTTTTGCTTACGTGGCAGAGCGCACAGATAGTTACGCTTTTTACAGGGTAGATGTGTGGCTAAAAGGCATTGGCACATTTGCTATTGCAGTGCTTACCTTAGGCATCATTAGCGTACTTGCGTGGCGCAATGGGCGTAGTTATTGCAACACAATTTGCCCTGTGGGAACAGTACTTGGTTTTGTGTCAAGGTTCTCTATATATAAGATACGCATCAATGCCGAAAGTTGCAACGCATGTAATTTGTGTGTTCGCAACTGCAAAACCTCTTGCATCGACATCAAAAACCACAGCATCGACCATAGTCGTTGTGTGTCATGCTTTAACTGTATCGACAAGTGTACGCAGCGTTCAATTAGTTTCGTGCGCTCTTCAAAGCAGAGTAAAGAAGCGTCAACAAGCACACAAGGCGAGCTAAACACATCACGCCGTAACCTACTAACTATTTCGGCAGCACTACTGGCATCTACGGTAGTAAAGGCACAAAAAATTAAAATGGACGGAGGACTGGCATATATTGAGGATATGAAGATACCCAATCGCCAAACAGCCCTTGTGCCAGCAGGAGCACGAAGTATTAACAACTTCAACAAACGCTGCACGGCTTGTCAGTTGTGCGTATCGGCTTGCCCCAATCAAGTATTGCGTCCCTCAACAGGGCTAACAAACTTTATGCAGCCAGAGATGAGTTATGAGCGAGGATATTGTCGCCCTGAATGTACTAAATGCTCAGAGGTTTGTCCCTCGGGAGCTATCCAGTTGATTGACCGTGCCACAAAGTCATCTACCCAGATTGGTCATGCTGTGTGGATTGAAAAAAACTGTGTAGTGCTTACCGATAAGATTTCATGCGGTAATTGCGCTCGTCACTGCCCCGTAGGTGCAATACAAATGATAGCGATGAATACTGATGGAACGAACGACAGAGAGATACCTCAGGTTAATACCGAACGTTGTATTGGTTGCGGAGCTTGTGAGAATTTGTGCCCTGCACGCCCATTCTCCGCAATTTATGTAGAAGGACATGATGTGCACCGAGAAGTGTAATCTTAATAAACACACAGACTGCAAAAACATGAAAGAGAAAAAACATACTATCAATCGCCGAAATTTTCTAAAAATATTAGGAGGAGGCACTGCTGCTGTTGCCACAAGTTCACTTGTGGGCTGCAAGCCTAATCAAGAACGTGGCGGTGTGTCAGGAAAGGTATTAGGAGAACTCAGTTATCGTATCAATCCCAAAAATGGCGATAAAATATCCCTGCTTGGCTATGGCTGTATGCGCTGGCCACTATTGGACAAACCCGCTGCCGACGGCAATGTGATTGACCAAGAGGGCGTAAACAAATTGATTGATTACGCCATTGAACATGGTGTAAATTACTTTGATACATCACCTGTATATGTGCAAGGTTGGTCGGAGCGAGTTACTGGAATTGCGCTCAAACGCTATCCTCGCAATTCGTATTATATCGCCACCAAGCTTTCTAACTTCGATCCCCAAACATGGTCTTATAAATCCTCTGTTGAGATATACAACAAGTCGCTAAAATACCTGCAAACAGATTATATCGACTATATGTTACTTCACGCCATTGGTATGCACGCCACCAATGGGATGAAGGGCATGGAGGCACTACGAGGACGCTACTTAGATAATGGAATGCTTGACTTTTTGTTGGCAGAGCGAGCCGCAGGACGCATTCGCAACTTAGGCTTCTCCTATCATGGCGACATTGAGGCGTTTGATTACCTTCTCTCCAAGCACGATGAATACAAGTGGGACTTTGTGCAAATTCAACTTAACTATGTGGATTGGAAATATGCCAATCAAGTAAACCCTCGTAACACCAGTGCAGAGTATCTTTACAACGAATTGCATAAGCGAAATATCCCCGCAGTCATTATGGAACCCATCTTAGGGGGACGCTTAGCACAACTTCCCAATTACTTATCTGCCCGCTTGAAGCAACAACGCCCCAATGACAGTATTGCCTCATGGGCATTTCGCTATGCAGGTAGTCCCCCCGATGTAATTACTGTACTTAGCGGAATGACCTATATGGAACATTTGCAAGAGAACATACAAACCTACTCACCTCTTGAGCCATTAAGTCTTGAAGAAATAAATCTACTACACGATACCGCCACCTTAATGATGGAGTATCCTTTGAGTTCTTGCACCAGTTGCCAGTACTGTATGCCTTGTCCTTATGGCATTGATATTCCCACTATCTTTTCGCACTACAACAAGTGCGTTAACGAGAGTAATATGCCTACAAGTTCAACCGATGAAAATTATAAAAAGGCACGCCGTGCATTTTTGCTTGGCTACGATAGAAGCGTGCCAAAGTTACGTCAAGCAAGTCGTTGTATTGGGTGCAATCAATGTACACATCACTGTCCACAAGGCATTGATATACCTAAAGAATTGCACCACATTGACCGTTATGCCGAAAAACTTAAACAAGAAACACTCTAAATGCAACACTTAATTGACTTACTGCATCAAGGCAATTACGCTTGTGTTATAGCGCAGGGCGATGACATTCGTACATTTACCCAGCGTGGCGTAAATGATTTGTGGGATATTCTTGAGCAAAATCCAAGTTTTTTATCTGGGGCAGAGATGGCAGACAAGGTCGTAGGTAAGGCTGCTGCTGCCTTAATTATCAAGGGTGGAGTTGCCTCCTTATATACCGATATTATCAGTCAATCGGCATTAAACCTACTGCAAGCCTCAACAGTAAACACTACTTATAAAAGCCTTGTTCCGTATATTGAACGACGAGACAAACAAGGTATTTGTCCCCTTGAAAAAGCCACTCAAGCCTCTGATGATGTTGAGGAGATTTTTCAAATCATCGCTGCATTTTAAGTTTGCCAATATATCGCTACCTATGTTACCAAATACAATATCAGCCTCCAAAGCACAAAGAGTAGATAGTATCTCTATTACCGAAGTTTTGTAACAGGCACACGCCCCTCAAAAACTATGAAATCCATGCAGGCTCTCCAATACCTTACATCAACTTTTTAGCAAGTATCATATTTAAGCATTTAATACCTAATCATTATGAACACAACAGCCGCAAAACTTTACAGGCTTAACTACACGCAAGCCAAAACATACCTTATTGCAACAGCCTTTGTAGTGGGCAATGTTGTATTGCCACAACTCACACACTTTATACCAAAAGGTGGGTTTATATTCCTACCCATCTACTTTTTTACACTCATTGCAGCGTATAAATATGGCTGGAAGGTAGGCTTGCTTACTGCCATTGCATCGCCCTTAGTAAACCATTCACTATTTGGTATGCCACCAATGGCGGTTTTACCCATTATTTTGATAAAGTCAAGCCTTTTAGCAATAGCAGCAGGCGTAGCAGCGCACTACTTCAACCGCCTATCCATTGGCATTTTAGCATTAGTAGTTCTAAGTTATCAAATTATAGGCACGCTTATCGAGTGGGCATTGGTGGGCGATGCAATGATTGCGATACAAGACTTTCGCCTTGGTATAACAGGCATGCTATTGCAAGTTTTTGGAGGTTTTGCCTTACTCCGCTATCTACTGCGTAAATAAAGCAGTTATCACATTTTGTGAGCTTGAAAAGAATGATAGTCAACAAAGGGGATTGTATTTGTATGTTGACCTATATATCCGAACGAGAGGGGTTATTGGTTAATTCTCTTCTTTATAATACATCTTATAAAACTTCCCCTTTTCATCTTCTCCCTGTTCGATGAGTTTACGGTTGCCGTGTACGTAAATGTGAAAGTTTTTGTCAAGTTTGATGATACTTTTGAAGGAGCGAGCCTGCTTTTTAACTGCAAAATCTGAGATTGCAAATTGGTCAGAGATTTCAATCCTTCGCTCTGCCTCAAAGTCGCCCTTATAGCGGTTAAAACTCTCAATAACGTCTGGCTGTTCCATTACCTCTTGTGCAAAGCCTTTAAGGTCAAACTTATCATTCTCCTTAAAAAACTTTACCGACTTATTAAGCAAATCCACTTGGTCGGCTCGTGACACTTCAAACTGCTGCGGTAACTGCTGGGTTACAAAGTTCTTGCACATCGACAGTACGTGCTCTGTATTAAAGTACTCATCTTTACGTTGATGTAGATGCAAAAAATCATCTATCCAATACTGCGCCTCCATACTCTTATTGGTATTATCAATCACCGCTACTATATAGCCCTGCTCTCGCTCCTTATTAAATATAAGGCAACCTTTGTCAAGTTTGTTAATATTTACGCCCTCTTCACTTTCTACATTAAATGCACCTTCTTCCAAAAGCACCTTCAAAAAGGTGTCCTTATTCTCTGACTTAAATAAACCCACCGCATCACAGGTTTCGCCCTCACAAAAGTAGTCTTTGAAATACACAACATAAAACTCCCCTGCTTTGATTTTGGCGTGTGTGCTTTGCGCATAAAGATGCTTGGCAAGGTGAACGGATTGCTCATGCAAGCATTGTGGATTGTCAAAAATTGCAGAGACATAACTATACACCTCATTCAATGAAAGTTCACTTTCGTGATGTAGGTGAAAGTATTCGTTGGGTTTAAAGGGTGAGCAAAAATAATGCCTCAGCAAATCTCTCACCGCCTCACTAAGTTGTAGGTTTTGTTGACTAAGGATATAACCCTCATCATTTGTTTTATTGCCTATTTTATGTAGGGCGATATGGAGTATGCTGGATTCTGTAGTCATAGCAATT
>JBOFMS010000051.1:0-4467 GCA_051658505.1 Bacteroidales bacterium
ATTTGCGATTTTCGTAGTCTTGATGTTGCTTTAACTGGGCAAGGTGCTCCCTTAGTGCCGATTGCTGACAAATTGCTATTCCCACAATATGATTGCTGTATTAACTTAGGCGGTTTTGCCAATCTATCATTTGAGGATAATGCAGTGCGAGTTGCATTTGATGTTTGCCCCTGCAATATTGTGCTTAACGCATTGAGCCAACAGTTGGGTGTGACATATGATCAAAATGGTGGATTTGCTTCACAGGGTAGTTTAAATGCACCTCTGCTGCAAGAACTGAATGCTCTTGAGTTTTATGTTCAAAAGGGGGCGAAATCTTTGGGGAGAGAGTGGCTTGAGAATAATTTTATGCCCATTATCAGTGCGTATAATCTCACGCCTATTGATGCTTTACGTACTGTTTGTGAGCATATTGCGATGCAAGTTAGTAAATGCATTAAACCTAAAAAACTGCTTGTTACAGGAGGTGGCGCATTCAACTCATTTTTAATTGAGCGCATTCAACACTATTGTCAAGGGTCTAAAGTAGTAATTCCTGATGAGCAAATAGTAAATTTTAAAGAGGCTTTAGCCTTTGGATTCTTGGGAGTTTTATATTTGAATAATCTATCCAATAGCCTTGCTTCAACCACAGGTGCAAGTTGCGATAATATTGGCGGTTGCTTAATAAAGCACCATTAAGCAATTCGCTGCGCTTGAATTATCTTTCGTTCGCCATTATGTAGCGTAGTGGCAAACAAAAATATGTCTCCACCATCATCTATTTTATATTTCCTTCGGATTTGCTCCACGCTTATAGGGAAATTGCGCAGCACAACATTTGCCTTTCTTAAAGGCAAGTACTCTTTTATATTTTTTTCATTTAGAGAAAAAACTGCTTTTACAGCAAATATCTTCCCAAAAAACTGTTTTTGCTGATGCTCTGAGGTATAAAGATGTGAGTCCGAATGGAGTTGTGCTACAGAAAAAATATGGCATGGAAACTTAAATGCACCTGCTTTAAGTAAACTCACATGAGGTTCATAAATATAAGCACCAACGTTTTTAGCAATAAGGTTTTCAGCAATATGCTCTTCGTGCTTATCAAACGTGAAGTTTTGTTGACTGTTTGCATGTAACTCAACACAATGAATTTTAGGCGTTTCCGCATTGTTTTTGCAGACAAAGAGGAGTTCTTTACATTCATTTTTTATCGCTACAATATGCACCTCACTTACATATTTTAATTCTCGTATTGCTTGTGCAATATCAAGCATCGGGGAGGCTTTAAGTATAACTTGTTGGGCTTTTTCAAATAGTAAATCCTGCCATTCTATTACATTAGGCTTGCAATCTGCAAGCCTAATGACTTTATTGCGCTGTGCATCACGGCGTGCAGGATCAATATAAATTGTATCAAATTTTTGCGTAGTTTTTTTTAGAAAATCAATACTATTTTGTGCAATTGAAGTAATGTTTTTTGCTCCAAGCGAGATAAAGTTAGCATTTGTAATTGCTTGCAAATCTCTATCCTGCTCAATGTGCAGTACTTGTTTGGCTGTTTGAGCAATGTAAAAACTATCAATACCTAATCCGCCAGTAAGGTCAACCACGCTTTTATCGACAAGTAATTGAGCTTTGTAGCAAGCCGTTTCCTCTGATGAGCATTGTTCCATTGCCAAGCGTGGCGGAAAAATATAGAGAGGGTTAGCACAAAATGAGGGCAGTTTTTTTTTGTACTTTTGGCGTGCTTCAATCTGCTGTGCTGCCATTTTTAAGTCAACTTGTGCAGGGATATTTTTTCGCAGCAAAAGTTGATTTACGTCAACATTAACATTGTCCAAAACAAAGTCAACTGTGGCTTCATTGAGGATTTGCATCATCGCCTTATATCCAATACAGCAAAGTTGAGAATAGAATCATCAGTACCAATGCAAATGGATATACCGTGGCATAGGCAATTTGAGGAATACTGGTTTCAGTTCGTGAAGTTATGGCTGATAAACCAGGTGTACTGGTCATTCCACCTGCTAAAACGCTAAGCACAGTAAGGTAGTTAAGTTTAAGAATATAGCGTCCAACCAATACGCCCATTATCATAGGAATCAAGGTTATACAAGCACCAACAAGTACAGGGGTTATGCCATGTTCCACAAGGGCTGAGTGCATTTCTTTGCCTGCCTCAGTACCAACACCTGCTAAAAAGAGCAATAATCCTAACTCACGAAAAAGTTGATTGGCATTGCTAGACATACTCCAAATAATTGGACCTGTTTTTCCAAGTGCACTTAATACCAATGCTGCGGTTAAAACCCCGCCAGTAACCCCCAAGTTAAAATCAACGCCAGCAATGGGGATAGATACTTTGCCAAGTAGAATTCCTACTAAAATCCCTAAGGTAATGGGTAAAAAGTCGGTGCTTGAAAGGCGTTTGTTATCGTTGCCTAAAAGTTTCAGCATCATTTCCATATCTTCTTTTTTACTCGCAACCAAAACACGGTCGCCAAAGCGCAATGAGATATGTGCATCGGGCAAAAGGTCAATTCCACTGCGTCGGATACGTACCAAAGTTGCACCAAAGTTGCTAAAAAGGTTGAGTTTTGATAAAGGTTTATTTATCACCGCTTTGTTGGTTACTAATACCCAGTCCACTTGATATGCTTCGCTTAATTCTAAGGCTTCCTCTTGCACTATTTCACCAATGAATACTGTAAGTTGCTGCAAATCTCGTTCTGTGCCTACTGCACGAATAACGTCATCATTGTATAGTATAGTATCTTTACTGGGCGTAGTTGTTATTCCATCATGCTTTATGCGAGATACTGCACAGCCTGTTGTAGCACGAATATGCAGTTCTCTAATACTCTTTCCATTAACATTAGGGTTTCGCACACGCAAATTTCTGCTAATAATTGGATCCATTGATCCTTTTTGGTCATCTTCGTACTCCTTTTCGCAACGCTTAAAGTCAATTTTCGCTAAGATAGGAGCAAATTGCAAAAATAATATCACTAGCACCACGCCAAGTGGATATGAAATGCCATATCCAATAGAGGCAAGAGGAGAACCCGAAATTTCTACTGCGGCTGCAAGCCCAGGAGTACTTGTTAATGCGCCATTAAGCAGACCTAAAATGAGATTTTTGTCAATGCCAAGGAGTTTTCCACACACGCCTGCGATGAGTGCCGCCGTTGCTACAACTACACCAGCTACAAGCACCAGTTTACGCCCATCTTTCATAAATGAACTAAAAAATCCAGGACCAGCTTGCATCCCAATTGTAAAGATGAAAAAGACAAGACCAATGTCTTGTACAACTTTAGACATGGATAACCCAAGATGTCCTAACAAAAGAGCAATAAAGATAACCGCAGAAGTGTCTAACGAAAAGCCTTTGATTTTGATGCGACCAATAATCAGCCCCAAGGCTATTACCAAAAACAGAACAAAATAGGATTGATTTAATAGCCCACTCATGATTGAAAAGTGTGTTTAATTATTGCCTTATTAAAAAACGCTGCAAAACTACACAAAATACACACGCAATAAAACACAGCAACAAAGATTAACAATATTGCAAATAATTCAAAGTCAAGCTATTTATGTTTTTGTTCAAAAATAAAAATCACAAAAAAATGCTTTTATACTATCTTTGCTCGCTAAAATAACCCTCAAGCCATAATTACTACAACAAAATGAGTGCTGCTGAAACCCTTAGCTATACTGAAGACAATATTAAATCACTAGATTGGCAAGAACATATCCGCCGTCGTCCAGGTATGTATATAGGAAAGTTGGGAGATGGCACATCGCCCGATGATGGCATTTATGTGTTACTAAAGGAGGTGTTGGATAACTCAATGGATGAATATGCAATGGGTTTTGGAAAACGCATTAATATTACCATTGATGAAGTGGGGGCAGTAAGTGTGCGAGACTTTGGGCGAGGAATCCCCTTGGGAAAGGTAGTTGATGTTGCCAGTAAGATGAATACAGGGGCGAAGTATGATAGTGAAGCATTCAAAAAATCTGTAGGGCTTAATGGAGTAGGTATAAAGGCAGTAAATGCCCTCTCATCACACTTTGAGATTCGTGCCTTTCGTGAGCAGAAAACAGCAGGAGGCATTTTTAGCCAAGGGCTTTTAGTAGAAGAGCAAAAACTTGCTGCAAGTACAGAGAAAAATGGGACACTTACCTCATTTATTCCCGATTTTGAGATTTTTGGAGAATATCACTTCAATATGGAGTATGTTGAAGCCATGCTTCGTAACTACACATACCTCAATGCAGGCTTGATTATATCGCTTAACGGCAATGAATTTGTTTCAAAAAATGGATTACTTGACTTGCTAAATGAGAATCTGAATGAAAGCCCCTTGTATGAGCCAATTCACTTAAAAGGCAACGACATAGAGGTTGTGCTCTCGCATCGTACAGAGTATGGAGAAACCTATTTTTCATTTGTTAATGGGCAACACACCACACAAG
>JBOFMS010000052.1:0-6495 GCA_051658505.1 Bacteroidales bacterium
CTTCTGCAATGGTATAGAATATTTGTCCCTCAAAAAGTGTTTGTCCTTTTGCATTCTCTAAACTTATGGCTGCTTCAAGTTGTACGCCACCTCCTCCTATGCGTTGAGCTTTTATATTTTTGGCTTTTTGAGAAAGTTGGTTCAAACCCTCTTGTACCCAAACCCTGCCATTCTCTCTATCACGATTATCATTATCCGTAAGTGGACGATATACGTTAATCAACAATGGGCTTACAAGCATTTCACTTCCAAACATTTTGAATGAAGTAAGTGCAGCGGTTTCGTTTGAGAGCTCTATCGAGAAGAATTTATTTGCGACTTTATTATCAGTTAAAAGGAATTTCCCTCCTCGCTCCTTCGATGCTTCAATGTAGTTTTTGCGTTTTCCTGCAAATACAAATTGATTTTCGGCTACAACCTGTTCTTTCGTAACAAAAGGCGTTGCATTGCGTCTAAACCATTGAAGATTTAAGTAGTATTCAACAACTCCTTTTAACTTTGCCTCGATTGGTTTTTGAGGAGTAAAAGATAGTTTTTGATGTGGTGCTGCGCTTAACACCTCTGTTCCTTCAGTCAAAATCTCTCCCCTATCTGTTACATATTGCCATTTGAGTTCAAAATCATTTAATTGCGTAAAGTCATGCCAGTTTTTAATTGACAAGGTATGCGTTTCGGCATCTACAAGTTTTGATTTGATGTATTGATATACTTTTTTCACCTCTTGTAAGTGTGGATAAGGAGTTCTGTCTGCACTAACCAAACCATTGCAGCAGAAGTTTCCAAAACTTGGAATATTTTTTGGACCATAATCTCCGCCATACGACCAGTACCAACGTCCATTTTCATCAATCTCCCTAAAGCTTTGGTCAACCCAATCCCAGATACAGCCACCTTGTGCCATTGGGTTTTCCTCGAAGATGCTCATATAATCATTAATTGCCCCACAGCTGTTACCCATTGCGTGCGAGTATTCACACATAATGAAAGGGCGATAAGGAGCAGTATCTTTTGAGAAATAAGTACTAAACGCATCAAGACTGCGATACATAGGGCAGTAAATGTCGGTAAAGGGAGTTTGCTCAGCTCGTTCATACTGAGTAGGACGATATTTGTCGGTAGCTTTAAGCCAATTATATACACCCTCAAAATTAACTCCCATGCCTGCCTCATTACCCATTGACCAAATGATGATACTTGGGTGATTTTTGGAGCGATGATACATGCGTTGATTGCGCTCAAGATGTTGTTGATACCATGATGTATCTTTGGCTAAACTTTCCTTTCCATAGCCCATACCATGCGACTCTACATTTGCTTCGTCAATCATGTATAGTCCGTATTGATTACAGAGTTCATACCAACGTTTATCATTTGGATAGTGAGAGTTGCGAACAGTGTTGATATTGTTTTGTTTCATCAATTCAATATCTCGTAGCATTGATTCCTCTGTAACTGTTCGTCCTAATTGCGTGTGCTCATGTCGATTTACACCTTTAATGATAATGGGAGTGCCATTTACAAAGAGTTGTCCTCCTTTAATTTCAGAGGTGCGAAATCCCACTTTACAGCCTACTCTTTCGATAAATTGACCTGTGCTTTGCTCTATAATTAGAGTGTATAGTATTGGACTTTCAGCATTCCATTGCTTTACATTAGGTAATTTAAGGGAAGCAAATTGTATGTTTTTTTGGTTAATTGTTTTCGTTTCAGTGCGTATCAGTGCGCCTTCTGCATTGAGCAGTTTGTAGGTCAATACGTCATTAGGTTGAAATGCCCCTAAGCGTACATTTAATTGAAATTGTCCCTCGGTATAATTTATGGTATCTAAGGTAGAAACTACCTCATAGTCGGCAATAAAATTTTTAGGAGTAGAATAAAGATACACATCTCTTTCTATTCCGCTTATTCTCCAAAAATCTTGGCACTCCAAATAAGAGCCTGCGCTCCAACGGTAACACTCCACGGCAAGTGTATTGTCACCCTTCTTCAACTTGTCGGTAATATCCCATTCAGCAGGAGTTTTTGAATCTTGATTATAGCCCAACAATTCGCCATTGAGCCAAATGTAGTAAAAGGAGTTTACACCCTCTAAACAAAGCACTACTCTTCGGTTTTCCCAGTTATTGGGGATAGTA
Source organism: Bacteroidales bacterium (assembly GCA_051658505.1). Taxonomy (GTDB): domain Bacteria; phylum Bacteroidota; class Bacteroidia; order Bacteroidales; family UBA932; genus JAITMY01. The sequence goes on from JBOFMS010000052.1 coordinate 2,136, forward strand.
AAGTTTCGGCGATAAGACCCCACTTCATTGTATTTGTAAGGTACATTGGGAGGGCTTGGCTTTGTCATTTCAAAGATTGAATCGACAAATTCATAATTCTCATTTACATAAATTGGAGTTCCATAGCCTTGTCTTTCCCAGTTTCCTGGCACATTGATTTCATTCCAATTTTTGACCGAGAAGGTAGGTTTATAAAAATCCTTTGGACGATTATCAGGGTTCTTCACCCAGTTAAACCTCCATTTTCCGTTGAGCGATTGATAATACGAAGACGCCTTATAATTTCCCTCTATAAGTTGCGCCTCACTATCATAAGGCAGCACATAAGTATGTGGTGCTAATTTATTAAGCCCCATTTTATGTTGGCTTTGCCATTCGGCTTGTTCAGCGAAACTTAGTAGTGGGCAAATTGTAAGCCAACACAAAAGAACAATCGTGCAATTTTTGTTAGTTTTCATACTTCAAAAAGTTTAATTAAAGAATAACGATTTCATCAAATACACATCTGGCACTTTGCTTTTCTCTGTAAGCACCTTCAGGAATTACCCCTGCTTTATTTACAGAAAAACGGATAAACTGCGCTTGTACGGGAGCAAAGATATTAAATATAATTTGCTCTTTTGAAAATGTATTAGGAAATCGTTTTTCCTCATCAAAGATTTTTGATGCCAAGTTGCTATAATTTACTCCATCTAAAGAGTACTCTACCTCAATAGAGGAAGGATAGGTTACGCCCATGCCTGCGTGTAGAAGTGTGCCCAGTGTAATGCTTGAGATTTGTTTTGAACTATGTAGATTCAAGGTAAGTTTCAAGTCTTTATCGTATAAGTCCACATACTCGCCATCGGTATAGCATTCGCTTCCGTGTAGCCCATTAACGAGGCATTGCAATCCCTCGACATCGCCCTCAATGCTTGCTCCTGTAGATAATGAAGGATATGGATTGAGTCGCAAAAGTTTGCCCTGAGCTTTATCGCCTATAAAGGTTTGTGCCAATACCATTGAGTGAAGTGGCAATGACAACTTCTCTTGGTACAAGGGCGATTGTGGCGTTGGCATTGTGCTATCTAAGGTATAGCGAATTTGCACATCGGGGCGAATGCAAGTCAATTCTACCTTTAAGGTATCTTTGATTGCCCTTACTTGATGCGATAGATTAAACATGGATTGGGCATACCCTATACCCAAGTGCTTATATGCGGCTCTCATATTATCCATACGTTGTAAGAACTTTGTCCAGTCTTTCTCTTGCTTGCTCCATGCAATGTCGGCAAGTGCTGCCAAACGCGGAAATACCATGTAGTGTAAATCCTCTTTTGAGTTGATAAACTCTGTCCACATGGAGGCTTGCAGTCCTTTAACCTTGGGGAGTAATTGAGGAGTGATATTGCTCATCGCAGGTGAATAATCATACACATCTTTGAGGGTGTTGTTGCCAAAGTAGGTAAAGGGCTCAAACCATTGTGGTCCTTGATAGCGAATAAGATATAAGGCTCGTGCAGGGGTTAATACTATATCGTGTCCTTTTTTGGCGGCTTCTGCGGCAGCTTGTCCAAGTCCTCTCCAACCAAAGATAGTGGCTCCGTTGGGGATTTCGCTATCGGCCAATTCGTCCCAGCCCATTAGTTGTTTACCCTTTGAGGCAAGATAGTTGTTCATGCGACGAATAAAGTAACTTTGAAGTTCTTCTTCGTTAGGGATATTCATCTCCTTCATGCGTTTTTGACAGTGTGGACACTTTTTCCAGTTATCCTTATACGCCTCATCTCCGCCAATGTGAATGTAGTTTGAGGGGAATAGTTGTACGACTTCGTCAATAACGTTTTCAAGAAATTGAAATGCCTCATCTTTTCCTGCGCAAAAAATGATGCCCGCCTTTTGTCCTCCAATGCCTGGAAGCGTGCCAATAAAGTCGGTTACAAGGGGACAGGTTAAGTGTGGATAGGCGGCTAAGGCGGCATTGCTATGTGCGGGCATTTCGATTTCGGGAATCACCTCGATGCCTCGTTGTTGAGCATAGCGCACTACTTCTTTAATTTCGTCTTGTGTGTAAAATCCACCAACGGGGGTGGGCTCTCCTGCGGTTGGATTTTTGCGGTTTTGAAAGAGTGCATCTCGTTTTACTCGATAGCCTCCAATGGTAGTGAGTAAGGGATATTTTTTAATTTCGATACGCCAACCGTTATCGTCCACAAGATGCCAATGAAATTTGTTGATTTTGTGAATGGCTAAATAGTCTAAGAGTGCAAGGATTTCGTCTTTTGGCAAAAAATAGCGTGCTACATCAAGCATAAATCCCCGATAGGGGTATCTTGGGGCATCGGTAATGCTTACGGCGGGTACGGTCCACTTTAGGTTTGCGAGGGTTTTGCTGCCAAAAATCTCAACAGGGAGTAATTGCATCAATGATTGGGTGGCATAGAAAAATCCTGCTGAAGAGGAGGCTTCAATGAGAATGCTCTCTGTTGAAACGTGAAGTGTATATGCTTCGTGGGGCAATTCAGCGGTGTGCTTTAGCTGTATTCCGTTCTTTTTGCTGGGCTTTTCGCTTTTGTGTAAGCGATAGCCTGAGGCTTGCTCGAATCTATCTAAAAAGAGTTGGAGGGCTTCGGATTGCTCTTGGGTTTGGGTATGAAACTTGGTTTGGGGGGTAAACTCAAAGTTGCCTTTTTGAAACTCCATCTTTTGAGGTTGTGGCAATATCGTTTTGTGGGCAAATACAGTACTGCAAAGCGTTACAAGGGATGCAAGGTATAAGTATCTTTTCATGTTAATGGCGATGTTGGTATTATTCTATGGTTTGGGTGTGACGAATAGGGTCGTCGTATTGTTCTTGGAGTTGTTTGAGTTCGTTTTTCATTGTAGCGATAAGTTCTGCATATTGAGGGTTGGCATATTCGTTTTTCATCTCCTTCGGGTCGTTTTGGAGGTCGTAAAATTCCCAAAAACGTTGGTCGTTGTAGAAGCGTATCAATTTATAGCGTTCGTTGCGGATGCCAAAATGACGTTTTACCATGTGCTCGGCTGGAAATTCTTGAAAGTGATAGTAGAGTGATTTTCTCCATTTTGGTTCGGGATTGTCCTCTAATAGAGGGCGCATTGAGCGTCCTTGCATCTCGTCAGGAATGGCAACTCCTGCGAGGTCTAAGAAGGTGGGTGCGTAGTCGATGTTTTGCACAAGTTGGGGTATGTCTCCTCGTTTTTTCAGATGTTTTGGTAGGTGCATCACCAAGGGTGTGCTGAAGGATTGTTCGTACATGAAGCGTTTATCGAACCATCCATGTTCGCCCATGTAGAAGCCTTGGTCGGAGGTGTAAACAATCAGGGTGTTGTCCATCATGTTATTTTGTTCTAAGTAATCGAGCAATCGTCCGATATTATCGTCAACGGACTTTGCGGACTTTAAGTAGTCTTTTATGTAGCGTTGATATTTCCATTCGGCAAGGGCTTTTCCTTTTAGGTTTTTGGCTTTGAAGTCTTTGATAATGGGGGCGTAATGTTGGTCAAATGCCTTGCGTTCTTGGGGGTTCATGCGTCCATAGGCTCCTTCGCCCTCTGAGGGGAAGTACCATGAGTGCAGGCGACTGTGTTCGGTGCCTGTAAAGACTTTGTTGTCGTAGAGTAAGTCCATATCGTGGGAACTACTGATGCGCATTTCTGCGGTTTTTGCGGCTTCTCGTCCTTGATAGTTGTCATAAAAATTGGCTGGAAGCGGAAATGTTTTATCTTCATAGCAAGGCAAATCAGAGGTTTTTGCCATCCAGTTGCGATGCGGTGCTTTGTGGTGTACAAAGAGTATGAAGGGTTTCTTTGTATTGCGCTGCTCAAGCCATGCGATGCTTTTATCGGTGATAAGGTCTGTTACATAGCCTGTGGTGCGAAGGGTGTCTTTGTCGGTAATAAAGTCGGGTTGATAGTACTCGCCTTGTCCGTGAAGAATGTCCCAATGGTCAAAGCCTGTGGGTTTGCTCTCTAAGTGCCATTTGCCTATGATGGCGGTTTGGTAACCTGCTGCTTGGAGTACTTTTGGCATGGTGGTTTGTGTGCCGTCAAAGTGGTCTTCGTTGTTAACTTTTCCGTTTTTGTGGCTGTGTTTGCCTGTGAGCATACAGGCACGACTGGGTCCTGAAATGGAGTTGGCTACAAAACTGTTGGTGAAGCGCACTCCGCCTTGGGCAAGGCGGTCGATGTTGGGGGTAGTGGCATAGGTGCTATCGTAGCAACTAACCATTTGTTGGGTGTGGTCATCTGTCATGATGTAGATGATGTTCAGGGGCTTTTTATCGTTGCTTTTGTGTGTGCAGTTTGCAAGCATCAAAAGGGTACTTGGCGCAATGAGTAGCTTGGAGTAATTTTTCAT
>JBOFMS010000053.1:0-4384 GCA_051658505.1 Bacteroidales bacterium
GTGTTTTTGTTTCATTTTGGCAATAAAATCTTCTGTTTCGGGTGATAAGTGTGAGCGTGATGCTACTATTACAAAACTATCTCTTTGCTGCACTTGTGGCAGTTTAGAGGATGCTTTTATTATCTCCTCAATACTGCTAAAACCACTTAAAGAAGATATATCGCAAAGTTTATATGAGCCTATCGAGCTTTCAGCAAAATACAGTTCCTTTTTTACAGGTAAATAAATCACCCCCATTACAGGAATTCCATTTTCTACCAAGGCAATATTTACAGTAAACTCTCCATTGCGCTTGATAAATTCCTTTGTTCCATCAAGTGGGTCAACAATCCAAAGGGTATGCCATGTTTTACGAGTAGAGTAATCTATATGTTTTCCCTCCTCGCTCAAAATAGGGAATGGACTTTGTTCTAAAAACGATACAATGGCTTCATGTGCCTTACGGTCGGCAATGGTAAGGGGTGAATTGTCAGCCTTTTTTTCGATTTGAAAATCGGACTTAGGGTCATCGTATATCGAAAGAATTTCTTCGCCAGCTTTCAACGCTCCCTCTATGGCTAATAGCAAGTGGAGATGCATTATATCTTATACGTTTAGGTTATAAAGAGAGGTGAATATGGATAGAGATACTTAATCTTTTTTTTTTGCAAAAAAACTTTGGCAAAGATAGTGTTTATTTTATTTATGGAGCATAAAGATAGTGGTATTGAGCATGGGCTATAAACGCCAAAGCGGAACATCATAATGTTGATGTTCCGCTTTGTGGCATATTGCGTATTGCAATTAAACCACTTTTTTAGATTGCTGTTGCTTGATAGATAATAATTGTAGCGCATAATAAAATTGCTGCAATGCCAATAGCAATAACCTCTCTTAGTACTTCGCTGTCACGCTCTTCTTGATAAAGTTTCATAATACAATACTGAGTTTTTTAATTAGACTTATTACGCCTTAAAAACGCAGTATGATATATTATCTTATGCTTTTTAACATTTTATCAATCGTTTTTTTCATTTTTTCAGCAATTTGAGCAGTACAAAGTTTGCCGATGCTCCCCTCGTGCGAGTGTTGCACTTGCTTGTTGGGGCTGTATGTTCCCTTGTTTACTTCTTGTCCCACTTGTTTGTATGCTTCACGAAAAGGCACTCCTTCTATTACTTGACGGTTTACATCTTCTACTGTAAATAGGTAGTTGTATTTTTTATCGTCCAATATGTTGTTGTTTACTTGAATGTGTTGTAGCATAAATTCTGCCATTTGTAAACAGTTGATTGTTTCTTCAATAGCAGGAAACATTATTTCTTTGAGCAATTGCATATCACGGTGATAACCTATGGGTAAGTTGCAGCAAAGTAGGGCAACCTCATTGGGTAGAGATTGTAAACGATTGCATTTACCACGAATAAGTTCCCATACATCGGGGTTTTTTTTGTGTGGCATAATGCTTGAGCCTGTTGTAAGTTGGTCGGGAAAGGAGATAAAGGCAAAGTTTTGGCTCATAAACAAGCACATATCCATAGCCAGACGAGCAAGTGTAGAGGCAAGCGAGGAAATAGCTGCCGATAGCGCACGTTCGGTTTTTCCTCGGCTCATTTGTGCAGCAATAACATTGTAGTGTAGCGTATCAAAGTTTAAAAGGTCGGTAGTCATTTGCCTGTTGAGTGGAAACGAACTGCCGTATCCTGCTGCAGAACCCAGTGGATTTTGGTTGATGATGTTGTATGCAGCAGCTAAAAGTTGCATATCATCGGTAAGAGCCTCGGCATATGCACCCAGCCACAAGCCAAATGATGAGGGCATGGCAATTTGTAGGTGAGTATAACCAGGCATTAAAGCTAATTTGTGTTGTTCACTGAGAGTTTGAAGTTGGTCAAAAAGTTTTTGAGTATAGTATGCAATTTGTTGGCTTTCTTCTCTAAAATAAAGTTTGAGGTCAACCAACACTTGGTCATTGCGTGAGCGACCTGCGTGTATTTTTTTGCCCACTTCGCCCAATCGCTCCGTAAGTAAAAATTCTACTTGTGAGTGTACATCTTCTACCTCTGGGGCAATGGCAAAGGCTCCTGTTTTTATTTCTTCGGCAATTTGGGTTAATCCACTCAATAGCGTTTCAAGTTCAGCTTTTGTAATCAGACCAATGCTTTGTAGCATTTTAATGTGTGCTATGCTGCCTTGCACATCGTGTTTTGCAAGTTTTAGGTCGAGTTGGCGGTCATTGCCTACGGTAAATTGTTCTACAAGTTTGTTAGGTTCGGTGCCTTTGCTCCAAAGTTTCATGATGGGATGCTGAGTTTTATGATTATAGCAGATGCAGATAGTTGTAATGTATCAATTCCTTTTGTCCTTTTTTACCCAAAGCCTCACGTGCCTTTGTGCTGTTTGTAGTAACCTTACCCATGCCCAAAAGGTGTTGGTTTTGGTCAAATATTTTTACCACATCATTTTTTTCAAAAGCACCCTCAATGCGTATAACGCCTATGGGCAATATGCTTACAGCCTTTTGCAGCAGCATTGTTTTTGCGCCCTCGTTAATTACGATTGCTCCTTTGGCAAAGGCTTCGGAGTTGGCAACCCAGCGTTTTACGCTTGAGGTAGATTTTTTGAGGGCAACAAACTCTGTGCAAGGAGGTTTGTTTGTACCACATACAAGTTGAGTTAAAACGTTGGCTTGTTTGCCGTTGGCAATATATACTGTAATGCCGTTGGCGGCTACTTTTTGAGCAATGGTGGTTTTTGTGAGCATTCCGCCCCGTCCGAAACTTGACTTGCTGGGCAAGATATATTGTTTCATGTTTTGTTGAGCTTCGATGCGTGTGATGAGTTCTGATGATGCATCATTGGGGTTACCATTGTAAATGCCATTTACGTTGCTCAGTATAATGAGAGTGTTTACGTTCATCATTTCGCTCATCAATCCTGAGAGTTCATCGTTGTCGGTAAACATTAGTTCGGTAACCGAGATGGTATCGTTTTCGTTAACGATAGGTATTACCCCATTGGCAAGCATGGTAGATATACATTGCTGCATGGTAAGGTAGTGTTGGCGTGAACGAAAGTTCTCTTTTGTGGTGAGCACCTGCCCACAAAGAATATGGTGTTTGCCGAACAATTCATAGTAATGATTGATGAGGGAGGCTTGTCCTACGGCAGAGAATAGTTGTCGTGCTTGTACCGCATCGAGTTTTGTGTGTGGGGTGATTTGGCTACGTCCACAGGCTACTGCCCCTGATGAGATGACGATGACCTCAATGCCCTTTTGGTGCAGTTGTGCAATTTGAGCCACTAATTGCTCCAATTGCTCTATATCCAAAAGTCCATCACCTTTGGTGAGTACGTTGCTGCCTATTTTAAGGGTAATTCGTTTTATTGCCTTTGTTGCCATAGCTTACACTTACATAGCAGCCTTTACTGCTTTGATGATGGAAGAGGTAAAACCACTATGGTCGAGTTCATTGATTCCCTTAATGGTTAAACCCTTGGGGGTGCTTACACGGTCAATTTCTGCTTCGGGGTGGGTATTGGTAGCACTCAAAAGGCTTATTGCTCCTTGTAGAGTTTGCAGCATTATGCTGCGCGCCATATCTGCCGATAAACCTACTTCAACTCCAGCACGCATGTTGGCACTAATGTAACGCATGGCGTAAGCAATACCACAACTTGAGAGGGCGGTAGTTGCTGCCATTTGCTCTTCGGCAATGAGCAGCGTTTTGCCTAAGTGATTAAATAGACTTTGTACGATGGTAACTTGTTCGTGGCTGGCATTATCGGAGCAGATAAAGCTCATACTTTCGTTTACAGCAATAGCAGTATTGGGTATTACTCTAAACAAACTTTGCTCGTTTAGTTCTTCACGCATTTGTGCAAGAGTTACTCCTGCTGCTATTGACACTACTATGCACGAGGGTAAAACAACGCCCCGCAATTTGTGCATAATACTTTTTGCCAACCAAGGTTTTACGGCTATCATTACAAGATGCACTTCTTGCTTAATGTCTGCAATACGGCTAAAGCATTGTACTTGTAGGCTCTGCATTGCCTCTAAAGTATCTGCGTTGGGGTCAACCACCAAAATTTGTGAAGGGTTTACTGCTTTTGCCTTGAGTAAACCTTGCACAATGGCACTGCCCATGTTTCCTGCACCAATAATAGCAATGTTCATAGGTATTTGTCTTTACTGAATAATTCTTGTTTTTAATCCCCTCTCTCAGATTTGCAATAAAACTCGACAAAGGTAAAAAAAAAACACTTGTTCTGCATTTACGCTCCATTTAAGCCTTTTGTTCATGCAGCCTATTCTCTCCTTATATATAGAGAGGTTTTCAAACCCTCCTTTAAGTGCCAATATAAGATAGGTAGAGCAGTTTGCACAGCCAACAAAGCCTCT
>JBOFMS010000054.1:0-7672 GCA_051658505.1 Bacteroidales bacterium
AAGTTTATCGAAGGTAGAAACAAGCAAAAATTTAATTCCATCGGCATATTTTTTCTTTACACAGGCATAAATTGAGGTAATTAACAAGCCTTTTACAAGGGCTTATCTACAAGTGTATCGCACGTTCAGTATTTCACTCCCCCGTATCTTAATTCAAATGCCCTTAACGATGAGATAAAAGCCGTTCGGCTTACAAAAGATATTTTGTATCTTCGCAAGCAAATTTCATATACCGTATAAAAAGTATGAATTACCCTGACATTATCCTTAGCCTCATCTTAGCCTATGGCATCTACACAGGGCTTCGCCGAGGACTTGTGATGCAACTCGTTGCCCTCTTTATCTTAATACTTGGAGCATACATTGCCTTTAAGTTGTCGTTTTTTGTGGGCATTAAACTAAGCAACTTTGGCGTAGGAGCAACCGTAATTCCCGCCCTATCGTTCACTATCACCTTTGTTGGCGTGGCATTGGTGGCAAATACCTTAGGTAAAATTGCCAATAATATCATCAAAATTACCATGTTGGGTTGGCTCAACAAACTACTCGGGGTACTACTATCTACTACCAAAACATTGGTCGCTTTGTCTATTGTACTAACCATTCTTAACCACTTAGACTCACAATTTGGATTTTTGTCTCGCACCGAGATAGAAAAATCAAAACTATATCAACCTATATCATCAATTGTACCCGCCTTAGTTCCTCACTTGAACTTTGATAAGATAAAAACAAGTGCAGAGGAACTTGACAAACAGGTGGACGAGCAAATCAATAAATTTAAGTAAATGGCTCGACTGCTATGTATTGAAAGTTCAGCCGAGGTATGCTCCGTAGTTCTATCGCATGATGCTAAAGTTGTGGCACAGCGTGAAAGCGCACAAGAGCGTGACCATGCCAAACAACTCGCTCCCTTTATCGCCGAAGTGCTGCATGAGGCAGGCACTACCCTAAGTGAACTTGATGCTGTTGCAGTAAGCAAAGGACCTGGCTCATACACAAGCCTACGCATTGGAGTAAGTACCGCTAAGGGCTTATGCTTTGGCGCAAACAAACCCCTGATTGCGATTAGCAGTTTGCAGTCAATTGCAGTGTTGGGAAAAAAGAATGCTTGTGTACAAGCCTCTGACTGGCTTTGCCCAATGACCGATGCACGCCGTATGGAGGTATATACAGCCATGTTTAATACCCAACTGCAAGCCCTCACACCCACAACCGCTATGGAACTTACCGATGAGAGTTTTGCCAATGAACTCGCAACACAACGCATAGTATTTATGGGGAGTGGTAGCCACAAATTTCAAAGCCTACAAAGCAATCCAAATGCTGTATTTATAGAAGTATCGCCCTCGGCAATCGGCATGATACATTTGGCTGAGGAGCATTACGCAATGCAAAACTTTGAAGACCTCGCCTACTTTGAACCCCTATATCTCAAGGATTTTGTGGCTCTTAAATCTACAAAAAAGATGTTTTAACGCCCTCCTCGCTTGCCAATCATGTATCCGCAAAACCAATATCGAGGGCAGCACCTCCAAAGTTATCATCATGCACAGCCTGTTGCACTTGAATGCGGAGCAATACTCCCCCATGTAGATATAGGCTACCACACCTACGGCACGCTCAATGCCCAAAAGGATAACGTACTGTGGATTTGTCACGCCTTTTCGGCAAACTCCGATGTTACCGAATGGTGGAACAATATGGTAGGTGAAGCCTTGCTGTTTGATACCTCTCGCTACTTTGTAGTATGTGCCAATATTTTAGGCTCGTGCTACGGCACTACAGGGGCTTTAAGTAATAATCCCACTACGCAAGCTCCCTACTTTCTTGACTTTCCACAAATCACCGTACGTGATATGGTAAGCGTACATCGCTTGCTTCGCTCCCACTTAGGCATTGGGCAGATAGATACCATTGTGGGAGGCTCAATAGGAGCATTTCAGGCTTTAGAGTGGGCGGTAAGTGAACCCAAGGGATTTAAGCAATTGATATTTTCGGCAGCAGGGGCAAAAGCCTCACCATGGGCAATTGCCAACAACGAAGCACAACGCATGGCAATAGAATCTGACCCTACTTTTTGGAGCAACACCCCTAAAGGTGGGCAAGCAGGCTTAGCAGCAGCAAGGGCTATGGCACTTATTGCATATCGCAATTATGAAACTTACAACACTACACAAGCCGAAACAGAGGAGGATAAATTAGGCAACTTTAGAGCCTCATCATACCAACGCTACCAAGGGCAAAAACTCATCAATCGCTTTGATGCCTACAGTTATTATCGGCTCACCCAAGCTATCGACTCTTTTGATATTGGACGAGGTCGAGGCGGCACACTCCAAGCCCTAAAGCAAGTGCAGGCACGCACGCTCTCTATTGGCATCTCAAGCGACAAATTGTTTCCTCCCAACGAGCAAAGATATGTTGCACAGCACATACCCCATGCGCAATACGCTGAAGTGGAATCGCCCTTTGGGCATGATGGTTTTTTGATTGAATGCGAGAAATTGAGTCAATTGATTCGCCCATTTCTACAAGCGTAAAGCACTACTCCTCCCCCCTGCTATGCCTTTGGCTTCTTCCCAGCCCATTGACTTTTGAGCCATTGCGGTAGCACAATTGCACCTATCAATAAATACAAGTAATACGTGATAAGTCGCCAAAGCAAGGCAATCACAACAATTAGCCCCGCCGAAGGGATAAACTCTCCCAAAAATTCACGAAATATAAACTCCGCAAAACCGCTGCCTCCAGGTGTGGGACTAACTAACATCATAATCCACATCACTAATTGACGTGCAAAGACGAGCAAATGGTCGCCTACCGCAAAAAAAGCAAGAAACAAAGCATTAACAACCGAATAGCGAGATGTCCAAGAGATAAAAGTTGCTGCAAAGGAACTCAACCAAAACCTCCAAGAACGATAACGCAACTCTGCGGCACTACTCACAATATCATTGCTGGCTTTCTCAGCACCAGCCCTCCATCTACGCAATAAAGGCAAGGAAAAAAACTTCAAAATTAACCACCGTAGTCCCTTAGGATTGAGAAATAAACCATACGACAATACGAGTGTCCACAATAACTTGAGCGAGTAACCAATTATAGTAAGCGTCATTAAGCCCGAAGCAAATTCGCCTTGTATCGTAAATAAGTCTTGCGATGAAATCAAAAATAGTAGCAAGGGAAACATCAACACAAAATAAATCTCATCTAAAAATGATGTTGCCAAAACAATCGCCGAACTCCTCCCAAGACTAAGTCCTGCACGGTTAACATACAAAATGGCAATGCTTGTGCCTCCCACCGCCGAGGGGGTAACGGCTGAGGTAAACTCCCAAAGCATAATCACTCGTAAGGATTTGCGCCACGAAAGTTGCCCATCACTCAACAAGCGAATGCGCCAAATGTAGCCAAAATCACGCATCAGCATAAAGAATAAAGCAAGTACAATACAGAAGTAAAAACTTAGGCTCAAGTCAACAGAGTCCCACACATCGGCAATCGTAATAGCTCGCAAATCAACCCCATCGATGCTTAGGGCTTCGCCTCCCTTGAGTTCTATATCGCACAAACTAATACAGCAAAGGGTATCGTGGCATTGTGCATCTACCGCAAAGGCAAGTTCGTGGTTTACCAATACCTCTGCCCCCTTTGCAATAGGTATGTCGAGGTTCTTTATGTTGCTGTATAGGATTTTCTTTGATGAAGTGCCTTGACCACAACTAAGCATTAGGCTATCGCCTTTGGCAAGATGAATACTCGCCTTTTGATCTAAAGAATGTAACTGTGGATTTGGATACAGTTCGCTCCAAAACATGGCTACAACTACCCCTAAGCCTATCACAATAGGAACGATAACCTTATAAGTTTGAACCTTTAGGGAAGAGTGTTTTTTATTTTCCATTAAATAAGTGAATATAACCACTAAGGGTTTGCTTGACTAATTTGTGCCGTTTATCAAAACCTCGTGCCTTGATTTTGTAAAAGTACACACCGTCGGGAGCACTGGCATTTGTTCTAAGTACTTTACCTTCCCACCCAAACAATACATCTGAACTGCGAAACATCAACTGCCCATAGCGATTAAAGATATGTATATCTATCTCCTTCAGCGAACGCACATTGCTTTCAGGGTCTTTGAGCATAAATATATCATTGAGCCCATCGCCATTAGGAGTAAATGCCTTAGGAATCGCTTCTTTATTGATAAGAAACTCATCTACCTCAAGATAAGTGGTGTCTGTACCCTCGCACTCAAATTGGTTGATTACGTGCAGGGTAATGGGATACTTGCCTGGCATATAACTTGACTCTGGCTGTACATTTTCGGCAGAGTCAAAGGTTGTTACCTGTGGGTACATCAAAGGTAAATCTAACAGAGATACATCTTCAGCGTAATCGTACACATTATCATATAGCGACCATGTAAAGGTGCTACCCAACTTGCCATTGATAGAGGCATTTGCTACTTTGATTGTAGCGGGATATTCTTCACCCCCACCAGTACTCTCTATCCATTCTCCATCTTCACCTTCCGAGAATAGTTTTAACTGCACCACGATAGCTTTGGCAAGTATTGTATCAGAGGGTAGAGTATCTATTTTCCCAAAATAGTTTTCAACCATTACAGTATAAGTAGCATCATGTAAGGGCTTTGGAATATAAGAGAAATAAGAGTTTTTCCACTCTCCATCGTCCGCTACTGATGCTCCCTCATGAATATCTCTTGAGGGTTCCCATTCCACATTTTTGATGTAACAGTCAAGACAATCAGGGTAATTCCTATTTATTTTACGAGGAGCGTGCCAAGCATCAAAGTATTTATAATTGTAGTATCCCTCATTAATCCCTGCGGGGTAAAAAACAGCTTGTATATTGAGCCAATTACAATCATGCGACAATACCTCTATGGTATCCACTCTAAAAGTATCAACAAATATCCATGCAGCAAAGGTGTCGGCAGCTACTATTTCATAAGCCTTGGGCACATAAAGCACCGTGTCAACAAATATCGTGTCAAAGCCCTCTCCATTCCACATTTCAATACAAAACTCACTACACTCAATCGTGTCATAAATAGGCTGTAAAGCATCAATAAGAACACGATAATAGCCATTGTCCATACCCATACTGTCTACAAAACCTGAAGTATCACGATTAGTTACATAGGAGGTATCATACTTTGGCAGATAACACTTGCTACTATCATGGGCAAGTTGTGAAAAAGTGGGCGAAACAAGCGTGTCAATAACAGAAACAGTATCTATCCAAAAGGTGTTAAACCTAAAACTTGCAGTGTCTAACTTTTGCCAATGAAAATAAGCCACCTCACCTTTGGGAACTGTACAGTTTAATTGCTTGGCATGACGCTCAAAGTAAACAAAAATTAAATCTTGTTTATGTGAAAAAGGGGTATAATGAGTAGTATCTGCCTCCGATGGAATAATCGTTCGATAGCGTGTAGAGTCTCGATAATCGGCATCTGCTGCGGCTATTTGTGCCTTTGCTCCAAAGCAAGTAACAAAAAAGAAGAACAGGAGCAACAGTTTTTTCATAAATGAAGACATGAAAGTCTTGTGCAAAATTAGAAAAAATAAGTGCTAATGCAAAGATTGCTATCAGATTGTAAAAACCACAACCAATAGGTGTTCCCCTTGTAGAACAAGAGTTTTTTTTGCACCTTAAAATCTCAAGCCAAAGGTAAGCGTAAAGGTGCTTCGCAGAATATCGTAGGTAATTTCATTAGATTGTACTGTATAGCCCGAGTACATATAACTTTTGTCCTCTTGCGATAGCAGTGAGTATGCAAAATCAACAAAGGTAAATTTACCTCGATAGCCTGCTCCGACAGAGTAAATTGAAGCCGCTCCTGTTTTTGCCACATCGCTTGTGTAGGGATTTCCATAGTGCGCAAATCCAGCACGCAGAGCAAACTTTTGATAATTGACCTCACCCCCTAAGCGAAAGTTGGCTACACTCCGATAATAGGTTTGAATCGCATCATTTGCATCACTAAAACTATCATCAACTCGCCGCTCATCACGCATTTTTATGCGAGCATAATCTGTATATTCATAGTCGAGGCTCACTACTCCACGCCACTCTGAACCTTGACTGCCGAATGTATAGGCTGCACCAAGCATAAAGGTAAGCGGGGTTTGTATGCGATACTCAAAATCCGAGTAACGCCGATGAATGCTGGTGTCAAAATCTACAAGTTTTGTTCGCAAGCCTGTAGTAAATCTATCTGTTACGCCCAAAAAGGTAGGACTATGAATGGCGGCTCCAATACGCAGCCCCGATAAAAAATCTTGATGCGCAAAGGGACGTCCAATAAGACCAAACTTAAAGTTATAGCCAGTACCTATCATTTGAAAGTGCTTGGCATATCTAAACTCTTGAAAAGATGAACTACCTCCCTCCAGCATAGTTTCTGTATCAAGCAACTCTTCTCCATACGAGGTGCGCCTCACCCCAATAGTTGCCCCAAAGTAAATAATATGAGCAAGATTTCCACCTATGCTAAAATCAAACTCACTTGTACTCCCCCAAGACTCTCCACTGCGTTTTTGTCGGGTTCTATCATGGCTGCCAATCAAAGATTGCCATATACCTGACACTGTATCTATTAAGCCCGCAGAGTACGCCATTTCACCCTCAGCTGAACTAACATTGCCATTTGCTACATCTGCAAAGTAGGCTGTATATGAGTTGTTGCCATCTACAGCATTTCCCCGCACGGCAATACGCTCATTAAAGGAGTTTAATCTGTTATAACTAAAGCCAACATTAACACTTACCAAACTATTGTTGCCTAATCCTGTTGGAATTACACCAATAGCCCCAATATTCGCAAGGCTAAATTGATAGTCATTGTCACTAAGGCGATTTCCCATATAATGCGATGTGTTCTTTGTATAATCCAAGCTTGGAGTAATAGACAACTCACTTGAGCGATACACGCCAATACCTGCGGGATTAAACCCTAAGGTTGAAGCATCTCCACCAAGTGCAGCAAATGCACCTCCCATTGCGGTAAAGCGAGCTGTTCCTCCATGAAAAGTGCGTGAAAAACGCAAACCCTCAACTTCATTTTGCGCCCAACTATTAAGCGAAAACAAAATGACAATTCCTAAAAATATCTTTTTCATATCTATCTTAATTATCTTAATATTACCTTGAAAAAAGTGTTGAAAACATTAAGAAGCAGAGATGCCTCTTGCTAATGCTAAGTCTCGACAAAATACGACGCTTTGCAAGTGCCCAAATATACACATTTTTTGCTTTTTTAGAGAGCAAGCAACTTTTTGCAGAAAAAAATGTAATTTTGCACAGAAAATTAAACGAAATATAATCACTATGAGCAAGTTAAAAATTGCCGTTGTAAGTTACGGAAACATTGGTCGCTACACTGTAGAGGCATTGGCAGAAGCCAAAGATATGGAATTAGTAGGTGTAGTGCGCCGTGCGGAATCGCTAGGAGATCTCCCTTTAGAATTAACCAATGTAAAGGTGGTTAGTAATATTGCCGACTTAGGCAAAGTTGATGTTGCTATTTTGTGTAGCCCAACTCGCAGTATTCCTGAAGTAGCCAAAGCATTACTAGCGCAAGGCATTTGCACAGTAGATAGTTTTGACATTCATGGACAACCACTTTGGGACTTACATC
>JBOFMS010000055.1:0-3074 GCA_051658505.1 Bacteroidales bacterium
TGTGCGAAAGTCTATAATGTCATGCATTGCAATAATCCCGACCACTTGCGAGTTTTCTACTACAACAAGGTTCATTATCTTATTTAAATCCATCAATTCTAAGGCTTCATTAAGCATTGCCTCGCTGGCAATTTGCTTAAAGCGTGGGGTCATAAAACTTTTAGCCGTTGTCTGCATTATCTCTTGTCCATATCTTAGCATCGCACGACGGATGTCTCCATCGGTAATAATGCCTACGGGTAATTCGCCATCATACACCAGAGTCATTCCCAAGCGTTTGCTGCTGACTTCATAGGTTATGTCTTTCATCGTGGAGTCAAGTTGAACTTTAGGGACTTCGGTACGCATATAGTCTTTTACCTTTGATAATAGTCTTCGTCCCAAAGCTCCTCCGGGGTGATACACCGCAAAATTTTCTGCCTTAAATTCTCGACGTTCCATTAAACAAACCGTAAGTGCATCGCCCATGAGCAAGGTCGCTGTGGTTGAGGAGGTGGGAGCAAGCCCCATAGGACAAGCTTCTTGTTCCACATTCACATTGAGTACATAGTCTGCTGCTTTGCCCAAGGGGGAGTTCGTGTTGCCGGTCAGGGCAATTATCGGGCAGTCTAAATTCCTTACGGGGGCAATCACATTTACAATCTCTTGTGAGTTTCCACTGTTTGATATGATGATAACAATATCGCCTCGAGTAATCATACCAAGGTCGCCGTGTATTGCCTCTGTTGCGTTGATGAAAATAGCGGAGGTGCCTGTTGAGGCTAATGAGGCGGCTATCTTTCGGGCAATAATCCCTGTTTTGCCAATACCCATAAGCACTATCTTTCCTTTCGACTGGTAGATAAGTTCCACCACTTCAACAAAGGATTGGTCAATGCGTTCTTTTACCTTCTGCAATTCTTCAATCTCAAGGTCAAAAACCTGTTTGGCGCGTGCTATAAAGTTCATTTCTCGAAAGGGGAATTTATGTCTTTTGGCGAATAATATTATCTACAGCAATGGCTGTTCTTAGGATTTCTTTAATATCCTTGAGTGCAATCTGATTTGCTGCGTCTGAAATAGCCTTGTCGGGGTCTGGGTGTACCTCTGCAAAAACTGCATCTACGCCCATAGCCAAAGCGGCGCGCATAAGTGGGGCAACCATCTCTCGCTTGCCTCCTGTATAGGTGCCTTGTCCTCCGGGAATTTGCACAGAGTGTGTTGCATCAAACACCACAGGGTAGCCTAAGGCTCGCATCTCTGCCAAGCCTGCCATATCTACCACCAAGCGATTGTATCCAAAGGTGCTTCCTCGCTCACACAGTAAAATGCCTGCGGCTTTACTTTCATTAAGTTTACACACTACATTTTTCATGTCAGAGGGCGACATGAATTGCGCCTTCTTAACATTCACCACTTTACCCGTAGCGGCAGCAGCGACTAACAAATCCGTTTGTCGTGCCAAAAATGCAGGTATTTGAATCACATCCACCACCTGACCGACAGGCTCGCATTGCCACGCCTCATGCACATCTGTGGTAACAGGCAGCGATAGGCTTTTTTTAATATCCTGCAATATCTCCAATCCCTTTTCAACCCCTACCCCACGCTCTGCATACACCGACGAGCGATTCGCCTTATCAAATGATGCTTTGAAGATAAAGTTAAGCCCTAACTCTTTACAGATACGCTGCAATTCGCCTGCTGTATCTACCGCCATTTGGCGATTTTCTATGGCACAAGGTCCTGCAATAAGGGTAAAATTTCCTTGCGCACTTCCGATGCTAAAGTCCTTAGCGATTTGCACCGATTGAACGTCTTGCAATAGACTCATGATTGATGTTTATTTCACAAAAAAAAGAAAGATAATTTTCTATAAAGAAAAAGCCCCTCTTCTATAGATTATAAGAAGAAAAGCTCTTTAGTAGTAACTCAACACAAGGCGAGTTTGTTTTATTTTGAAAGTTCGCTTACTTGCTTAAATAGTTTGTCTGCTCCCTCTAGTAAGTCCTTTCGAATGGTTTGAAAGTGTTGCTTTGATTTTTCTTTTGGTGCAGAGTTTATTCGTTCAAAAAGTTGATTGCGAAGATTTACAGTTTCAAGCAAAAGCGCACTTACTTCCTCTTCTTTTTTACCTTGATGAAATGATGAGAAAAGATAACAGTCTGTGATAATTTCATCAATCAAAAATTCAATGTCTTTCTTTATAGAGCGTAAATTTGCCATAATATTTTAATTAAAATTTGTGCGAAGTTAGCAATATATTTTATATAAAAAAACTCTTGCTTTAATACACAATATCTTATAGTAACTAAAAAAAGACGTAGCTTAAATAACTACGTCTTTTTTATTGAGAGATAAAATTTAGGTTTATACCTCCAAATTTAGGGATAAGCGTTTGTACTGGTTGTAACGCCACTTAGCATTCTCCTCAGTTGCTTTGAATAAGTCAGCCCCTTCTTCAGGGAAGGATTTAAGCAACGAAGTATAGCGAACCTCACTCTTCAAAAAGTCTTGGAATTTTGCCCAATCTGGCTCTTTGCTATCCAAAATAAATGGATTCTTTCCCTCAGCCTCCAACATTGGATTGTAGCGATAGTTGTGCCAGTAGCCACACTCAACGGCTAACTTTTCTTCACGTTGTGTAGCACCCATACCTGCTTTCAATCCGTGATTGATACATGGAGAGTACGCAATGATAAGCGAAGGACCATTATAGGCTTCAGCCTCTTTGAGTGCATTGAAGAATTGGCTGTGATTAGCACCCATAGCCACCTGTGCTACGTATACATAACCGTAACTCATTGCCATCATTCCCAAATCTTTTTTGCGAATGCGCTTACCTGAAGTAGCAAATTTTGCAACCGCTCCAGCAGGGGTTGATTTTGATGACTGACCGCCTGTATTTGAATACACCTCAGTATCAAGTACAAGTACATTTAGGTTATCGCCACTAGCCAACACATGGTCAAGCCCGCCATAACCAATGTCATACGCCCAACCGTCTCCTCCAATAATCCACTGCGATTGCTTCACAATGTAAGACTTTAATTCTGCAATTTGCTTGCAAATATCACAACTGCATTTTTCTACCA
>JBOFMS010000056.1:0-2532 GCA_051658505.1 Bacteroidales bacterium
TGGAGTTAGTTCGTCTGAGCATCCACTAAGAAATAATATAGGGTAAACAACCACAAGACATAGGACTATTTTAATAAAAAAGGTGGCTTTCATTGTTATAATAAAGAATTTTGATAAAAATTGTATTGTGTTTTAGTAATTATAATTATTTGGCAACACGAGAGCGGATGCGTTTGATTACTTCATTTTTGCCAAAGCGTATATAGTCAAGTAGTGGAATATTTGCGGGGCAAGTATATAAACAGCAACCACAATCTATACAGTCCTGTATTTTGTCAGTTTCTGCATCGTCCCAACGCTCTATACATGCTTGCTTGCTAAGTAGATAAGGAGCTAAGCCCATTGGACATACATCTACGCATTTTGCACAACGAATGCAGGCAGTTTGTTTATTCCGATGTGCCTCACTTTCGTCAAAAAGCAATATGCCTGATGATCCCTTAGTAATTGGTACTGTGGTAGAGGCTGTTGCCTTTCCCATCATTGGACCACCAAGTATAATTTTTCCAGTATTTTCGGGTATTCCTCCAACTAAATTTAATAGAGAGTCAACAGATGTTCCGATACGTACCACAAAGTTGCGAGGATTAATTAATTTCTTTCCTGTAACCGTTACAACGCGCTCTATCAGTGGTTTGTTTTTTTGTATTGCCTCATATACAGCATAAGCAGTAGCAACGTTTTGCACAACAACTCCTACGTCAATCGGAAGTTGCATTGATGGCACCTCTTTGCCTGTAATTGCTTTAATTAGTTGTTTTTCTCCTCCTTGAGGGTACTTTACTTGCAAGGGAACAATTTTAATGTTTGGGAGTTTTTTGCACAGGTTTCGTAAATGTGCAATTGCATCTAATTTATTGTTTTCAATACCAATGAATACTTTTTTTACATTCAGTGCTTGTTTCAAAAGTTCAGTGCCAATCAAAATTTCTTCTCCGTGCTCTAACATTAAACGATGGTCAGCGGTAAGATATGGTTCGCATTCAACGGCATTGATTATAAGCACTTCTGCTTTTCGCCCCTCAGGGGGAGTTAATTTTACATGCGTTGGAAATGTTGCACCTCCTAATCCCACAATCCCATTTTCTTGAATTTTTTGCACTATTTCGTTTTGTGAGAGTGTAATCTCTCGCAAAATAATATTTGTTCTGTTAATAGAGTCAAGCCACTCATCGCCTTCAGTCTGTATCGTAATGCAGACTTTTTTTAATAATGAAGAGTCGCATACCATAGGTTCAACCGCCAACACTGTACCCGAAACGCTACTGTGTAGATTGGCAGACATAAAGCCTGATGCTTTGGCAATAAGTTGTCCAACTTTTACCTTGTCGCCTTTGGTAACTATTGGCGCAGAGGGTGCTCCAATATTCTGTCCTATAGGAAATACGGCAACGCCTTCAATGGGAGCAAGTGCAAGGTTGCTGTGTGCAGATAACTTATGTTCAGGAGGATGTATGCCTCCTAGGGAAAATGTTTTTAGCATTTTTTTTGCATTTGGAGCAATTGAAAAGCAAAGAATAATCGCCAAAGGTAATAATTTTACTTGAGAAATAAATGCTGTTTTTTTGTACATTTGTGACTGTGTTTAACTTTCGACTATAATTAAATGAATAATGTTTTTCTTTTTTTGATTGCTTTCTTTACTTTGCAATTCGCCTTAGCAAAGAAAGTTGATTCTGTATTTAATTGCTTAGATGACAGTGGGTTAAAGCAGGGTGTTTGGCAAAAAAAGTATCCTAATGGAAAGCTTGCCTACCGGGCTTATTTTGTAGATGATAAGGCAACGGGTTTGTTGATGCGTTATCATGAAAATGGAAAAAAAATGGCAGTAATTGACTGTTTTGATGATGGTAGTGCTTTTGCTCAATTGTTTTCACCTAACGGAAAATTAGTTGCGCAGGGGAACTATTGGGGAGAAAATAGAAAAAATGGACAATGGAAGTACTTTAATGATGATAAACTTATAAGGGAGGAAAATTATACAAGCGGAGTATTGCATGGAGCGGTTATTTTGTATTTTCCTAATGGAAATGTGTATGAGCGGAAGCAATATACAAAAGGAGAGCAGTCTGGAGTTTATGAACAAATAAATGAGCACGGAAATTTGGTGTTTGAAATGCAGTATAAACATGGTCAACCTCATGGTAAGGCACGCTATTATTACAATAATAATCAATGTCGGATAGAGGCGCATTACAAAGAGGGAATACGTGATGGTTTATGGACATACTACAAAATGAATGGTGATATAGAGCGTCATACCATTTATACTGCAGGTGTTGCCGCAGATAAAGATTCTGTTGATGATGCAAATTCGCAATATCTCAAGAGTTTAGAGAAGGAGCGAGGAAAGTTTATTGAGCCACAGGATAGATTTAATAATATAGAGGATTAATTTCCTTCTTAATGATTCCACTATATGTTCATTGAAAAATCTATATCACTACGAGAATTACAGGCAGTTATTAAGGGTGCGATTGAGGCAATTCCTCAAACATTTTGGATCGTTGCCGAAATTAGTGAAATGAGAGT
>JBOFMS010000057.1:0-18618 GCA_051658505.1 Bacteroidales bacterium
TGGAGTTCTGATAAAAAAAATGCCTTTTCCGCCTCTGGTCGGAATGCAAAAGAAAATCAGGCATTTAACTATTTAAAGCAATTACTACTTTGGCGCAAAGATAGCGAGGCTGTAAAGCGAGGTGTATTTAAGCACTTTCCTGTGGTTAATGGTATTTATGCTTACGCTCGTTATACCTCAAAGGAAACAGTTATTATTATTCTCAACGGCACGAACTCTACCAAGATATTTGATACTGCAGTGCTTTCAGAGTTGCCTGGAATGAGCACCTCTGCCTTTGATGTTTTTACAAAACGCAGTTATGACATTACACAGCCAATTAATATGGTTCCTAGAGAATCTCTAATTTTACAAACACAAACCCGTCCCTAAAAAATCCATGTAATTGTTAATATTGAGTGTTTCGTTATATTCGTTCTTAACATCAAGTTTATATTCACATCATAACGTACAGAAACTTTTACGAAAATGAAAACAAAATACACATTACCTAAAAGTGGAGGCTTACTTTCGGCAGAGACTCCCACAGATATTATTTGTCGGTATGAAAAAATTCGCACAAGCATTCATGAAAGTGAGTATAGTGGAGTCCAATATATTTGCGACACCATTGTAGCTATGATTAACAGTCATGACTACATGATTGACTCTGCTACTGGCAAAGCAAAAAATCTCTTTACACTAGGACTAAGCACAGGTAAAACACCTCTTGGTCTTTATCGAGAGTTGGCAAAGCGGCACAAAGATAAAAAAGTGTGCTTTGACAAAGTAGCGATTTATAGCCTTGACGAACTTTACCCAATCAAGTCAAACGAAGCACAAAGTCGCAATTTTCGAATCCATGAAGATTTACTGAATCACATCAATGTACGTTCTGAGAATATCCATATTTTTGATGGAACAATTCCCATTCAAAACATTTCTGAATATTGTAGAAATTTTGAAAAAACCCTATCAAAAATTGATCTAATGATAATGGGTTTGGGGGGACAAGGACAAATTGGATTTAACGAACCCGGTTCACACGCTCAAACACGCACCCGCTTAGTACAACTGAATTATGCTACTCGCAAAGTACTACTTCCCAATGCACATAAAGCAACAGATGTACCTCACATGGCAATTACAATGGGTATGAATACAATAATGCGAGCGCAACGCATTATCGTAATGGCTTGGGGAGAAGGAAAGTCGCAAATTGTACGCAAAGTAGTAGAGGGCGATGTATCTGTTCAAACACCAGCATCACTACTCCAAAACCATCCCAATATTGAAATGGTAGTAGATGAAAATGCAGCAGAACTACTTACTCGTGAACAAACTCCTTGGTTAGTAGGTCCCTGCGAATGGACAAAAAAGTTCACCCGAAAAGCTGTTGTTTGGTTATGTAGCGAAGTCAAAAAACCAATTCTTAAACTTACATATGATGACTATATCAACAACTCTTTATCTCCACTATTAGAATCTGTAGGCACCTACGACAAAGTAAACATTGACATATTCAATGATTTACAGCACACTATTACAGGTTGGCCTGGAGGCAAACCAAATTCTAACGATACAACACGCCCTGTTCCATCAAATCCATTTCCAAAACGTATACTTATTTTCTCACCTCACCCTGATGATGATGTAATCTCAATGGGCGGCACATTTTTACGCCTTGCAGACCAAGGACACAATGTGCACGTTGCTTATCAAACCTCAGGCAATGTTGCCGTACATGATGATGTAGTATTACAAATAATGGATACTGCTCGTGAGTGTCAATTTGGCGACAAGTATACAGGACTCAAAACCATTATTCAAGCAAAAAAAGCAGGAGAGCCTGATCCACGAGAGTTGTTAGAAATTAAAGGATCTATACGTAGAGCTGAAGCAAAGGCTGCTTGTAGATTATTTGGATTAAATGAGGAAACAAATGCCCATTTTTTGAATCTTCCATTTTATGAAACTGGAGGGATAAAAAAAGGTGAACTTACAAAGGCAGATATTGATATTATCGTAAAACTGTTGAATGAAGTCAAGCCTCATCAGATTTATGCCGCAGGCGACCTTTCTGACCCACACGGAACGCATAGAGTGTGTATTGAGGCTGTACTTGCAGCTGTAGCACAAACTGAAAATGAGCCTTGGGCAAAGGAAATGCAAATGTGGCTTTATCGTGGAGCGTGGCAAGAGTGGGATTTGGGAATGGTAGATATGGCTGTGCCTCTTAGCCCAGAAGAAGTGGTAAAAAAACGCCATGCCATTTATCGCCATCTATCGCAAAAAGACATTGTTCCATTCCCAGGTAGTGATACTCGTGAGTTTTGGCAACGTGCTGAAGATAGAACCCAAAACACAGCAAAACTATATGATGATTTGGGAATGGCTGAGTATCAAGCAATAGAAGTTTTTGTGCGAATTATCTAGGAAAGAGTTAATTGGCATAATAAGAGAAAATTATAAAAATGGAGATTAGCATTATACCAAATTTTTTGATTAAAAGGATTTCTAACAACGATATTAATCAGATAAATTGGAATATCCTGATAAGTACAATATTGATTTTATTTTCCTTATTATTTGTAAGACTTAATTTGATAAATTCTATTCCTCATTTTTGTCTATTTCAGAAATTAACTCAATTTCCTTGCCCAGCT
Organism: Bacteroidales bacterium; assembly: GCA_051658505.1. Lineage (GTDB taxonomy): Bacteria > Bacteroidota > Bacteroidia > Bacteroidales > UBA932 > JAITMY01. Next base: position 2,646 of record JBOFMS010000057.1, read on the forward strand.
TGCGGAATTTCTAGGAGTATTTTACACTTGTATGACTTGAAAATAATTGACTCTTTAAAATTTAATCCAAATGGACTTTTAATATCAACAACATTTATTTTGCAGATACCTATGCGAATAATAGCATTGATAAATAGGGATTATTTTTCGGTAATTGAAAAAATCTCTCGAATTATTACACGACTAACGATTTCAACTTTATTAACACATTGGTTTTATCTAATTATTAACTTCAATTTTTAAAAATTATGGCAAATTTATCATGTCCAAAGTGCAGCGAGTTAACCCGAAGTGGGGGTTACAAAGGATGGCAAATTTTAGTGGCAATCTGTTTCTTCCCTTTAGGCTTATTAGCATTATTAGCCGACAAAAACCCAACTCGTTGTCAAAAATGTGGACATACTTGGCTAGCATAAAAGGATATGAGAGAGACGTTTCTTTTAAGGAGACTGTCGCTCAACTTTTTTGAGTTGAAACTGACGAAAATATTGACGCATTCGCCAGTTAACAAGTGGTTGTAAAACCGAGCGATAGCAGTCCAAGTACGAGCATTGCAAATCAGTTCAAAATTTGTCTCGGCAGATAAGAAACCTGTTCTGTTTTATATCACCAACCGTAAAAAAAAGTAAATCAAGATTTTTAAAAATCATTATTTAAAATATTTATGAGAGTTATCATTGAAAATGAAGCACAAGGAGTTGCAGAACGTGCAAGTACGTATATCGTCAAAAAAATCCACGAACATAGTCAACGCTCAAGCAAACCATTCATATTAGGATTGCCAACAGGCTCAACCCCACTAAAAACATATGCTGAATTGATAAAATTGCACAAAGCAGGCAAAATATCATTCAAAAATGTGATTACGTTTAACATGGACGAATATGTAAACTTACCAAAAGAGCACCCTGAAAGCTATCACTCGTTTATGTGGAATAACTTTTTTAAGCACATTGACATACAAGAAAGTAATGTGAATATTTTGAATGGAAACGCTGCTGACTTGGCAAAAGAGTGTCAAAACTATGAAGATAAGATTGTAGCAGTTGGTGGTATCGATTTATTTTTAGGGGGTATTGGTAATGATGGGCATATTGCCTTTAATGAGCCTTACTCATCATTGCAATCGCGAACACGCATTAAAACCTTGACATATGACACTTTAGTAGCAAACTCTCGGTTTTTCAACAACGATGTCAATGCTGTTCCAAAAAGTGCACTTACTGTTGGTGTTGGCACTATTATGGACTCGCGCGAAGTTGTTATTCTTGCTACAGGTCATGCCAAAGCATTGGCAGTAAAACAAGGCATTGAGGGTTCATACAATCACAAATGGACGATTAGTGCTTTGCAAACGCATCGCCATGGAATACTAATATGTGATGATGAGGCAGCAGGAGAGTTGTCTGTAAACACATATCGCTACTTTGTTGGTTTGGAAAAGCAAATGAAAAAGAATGCACAAGCTTAACTCTGCTAAATCAATATTAAATACTCCGACGAGTAATGTAATACAAAACCCGAGATGACGTGATGATAGCAGATATTGCCCCCTCATCTTGGGCAATGCAAAAAGGAGGCAGACGTTTTTATACTTACTCTGAATACTTTCGGAAAAGATTTGGAGAACGAGTGCAAAAAGTGGCTATCAACGCTGGATTTACTTGCCCCAACCGTGACGGAAGCAAGGGAAATGGAGGTTGTACTTTTTGTTGCAATAGTGCTTTTTCACCCTCTTACTGCTCACCACAAAAAAGCATACAGCAGCAAATTGCTGAAGGTATTGAGTTTCACTCATCACATCGTTATAAAAAGGCGAATCAATATCTTGCTTACTTTCAATCATTTTCCAATACTTATGCCCCTTTAAGCACACTGCAATCTCTTTATACAGAGGCTTTATCACACCCAAATATTATAGGACTTATCATTGGTACACGCCCCGACTGCGTTGATGATGAAATCTTAGACTACATTGCCGAGATTGCCAAAACACACTATGTTTCCTTAGAATATGGCATAGAATCGTGCTATGATAGGACACTGGAGCGCATCAACAGAGGACACAACTTTGAACAAACACAAAAAGCCATTCATGCAGCCGCTCAACGAGGTATAAATACAGGTGGACATATTATTTTTGGGTTGCCAGGAGAACAAAAGTCAGATATGCTGAGCATGGCAAAAATACTTTCAGAACTCCCCTTGCACAGCATTAAATTTCATCAATTACAGTTGATGAAAGACACAAAAATATTACTTGACTTTGAACAAAATCCACAAGACTTTGTGCGCTTTGAACTAGAGGAATACATTGATTTTTTTATCGATTTTTTAGAGCAATTTTCTCCACAAATTATCATTGAGCGATTTATAGGTGAAGCACCTCCTCGCTTTGTAGAATATCCACTATGGGGAAAGTTGCGCAATGAACAGGTACTACAAATGCTCGATAAACGCTTAGAGCAACGTGATACTTATCAAGGCAAACTATTTAAATGAAAAACATGAAACTTCATTTTTATAAAACACTTCTTGGTATTATAATAACACTCTCTACGGTGCCCCTTTATGCACAAATGTATTTCGATTTTGAAGACCGTAAACTCCCCACAGAATTTACATTTTCAAAGCCCAATCATAATTGGGCAATCACTCCAGATGCTTTATCAGGCAATTACTCATTGCAAGACTTAATTCCCACAGGAAATCGTGACACAAGTACATTTTCCTTTTTAGTAAAACCCACAGCACTTACAAGCATTGACACATTTAGCACCATACTTAATTTTGTGTATGGCACAGGCTCAACGGCAACAACAAGCAACAATCTCTTTACTATTTTTGTAGGAAGCAACTTAAAGGCAGACTCTCTATTACTTGCAAATAAAAAAGTACAATCTTTTGTTATCGGTATTCGTGGCACAAGCGGAGATGACACCTTACGCTTATATTATTTGCAAAATGGAACACTCACCACCATTATCTCCACACAACAGCGAGTAAATGGGAAAAAACTCTCCGTTCTATTACAGCGTAGTAAGGGCAATTCCTTTACTTTTTCGGTAGGTGAAGGCACAGAGTTTCAAGATATGCAGGACTACCGTAGAGAGAATGTACCCTATGAATTTGGGGGAAATAATATAGGAGTGCAAATGTTTACAAATGCAACTAACCAAAAAACACTTGCGGTTGATAATATCAAAGCAAACTTTGCATTAAAACCTTTACAAATAACAAACGCAACGCGAACTGCGATTAATAAGATAAAAGTAGAGTACAACAAAGTATTAAATCTACAAAATGTACAAAACTCGCAAAAATACGCTTGGCGCAATACACAAGGAAAAGTTGTACAACCTATATATGCAGAAGCAGAAGGAAAAAATGCTGTAATATTAACCTTTGCCAAAGATATTTCCACAGACATTTACACTCTTCAAATGCTTAATTTCGAAGATGAATTTGGCAATGTAGAAAGTGCAGAGATACAAGTGCCCATTAAATCCTACACTTATGGCGACATTGTATTTAGTGAATTAATGATAAAGCCAAATACCGAAAGCGAATTTCCAGAAGAATACATTGAACTCTATAATCGTAGCGATGAAGATATTGATATGTCCAACTGGAAAATCGAGCGTCCCTCAAACCAAGGACGCATTACGGCGGGAGTGATTAAATCAAAAGAATATGCACTAATAGGAAAACCTGCCTGTGAGCAAGGCTCCCTCGAGGTAAGCAATCGCCCTAATCTATTGGATGCAGGCACTACGCTTACTCTCAAAGATGATTGTGATGTACCCATTGCAATCGTTAGTTATAGCGATACATGGTATGCTGACGATGTTAAGAAGTCCGAAGGAGGTTGGTCGCTTGAGAAACTCGACCTTAATAATCTCCAAGAAACCGCTGCGCTTTGGCGCGCCTCAGTAAATGAACGTGGAGGTACACCTTGCGCACCAAACTCTGTGGCAACAACATTAAAAGATACCGAGCCTCCTGTTTGCATAGGTTTTTCTATCGACAAACAATATGTAAACCTACAGTTTAATGAAGTTTTAAGTGCAGAGCATTTAATCCCTCCTAACTTTGAATTAGAAGGAGGCTACGGCAGTGCTACACACTTATATTTTTCGCAAACAGAACCAACAAGCATACGATTAGCATTTGCGCATATCTTAGAGCAAAACAAAGCATATCGGATATTGTCGCAAAATAGCATTTGTGATTTGGCAGGAGAGTGCATCACCTCATTTGAGCAAGAGATAGGTTTTGGAGGATTACCAAAAAGCAATGACATTGTAATTAACGAAGTGCTTTTTAACCCAAATAGTGGAGGTGTTGATTTTGTAGAATTATATAATCGCTCGAACAACATCGTTGAACTTGAAGATATAAAAATCGCTAACCGAAAAACAACATCAAGTTTAATTGACAAAATGTACTCTCTGCCACGATACACCCTATTTCCAAATACCTATGTAGTACTTAGTACTAATCCAGACATTGTGCAATCACAGTATAGTTGTAAAAATCCACAAGCATTTATTCGACTCAACACACTGCCCACTTATGCCAATGAACAAGGTTGTGTAGTACTATTGAATACCGATAGCACATTACTTGAGGAGTTTTACTACACCGATAAAATGCACAACAATATCTTATCGAATAAAAAAGGCGTTTCATTAGAGCGCATCAATCCCAATCGTCCAGTAAATGAACAGAGCAATTGGCTCTCAGCAGCACAATTATTTGGTTTTGCTACGCCTACCTACAAAAACTCACAGCACTCCGATAGTGAAGGCGATACAGAGCGTGTAGTAAGTATTTCGCCAGAAGTGTTTTCACCCGATGGAGATGGTTTTGATGATGCACTATTTATTAACTACAATCTACCCCAATCGGGATACATTGCTAACGTAAGGGTGTTTAATGCTGCTGGGAAATTAGTAAAGACACTCTTGCAAAATGTTACATTAGCGACTGAGGGACGTTTTTCGTGGGACGGTATTGGAAATAACGGAAGCCTTGTTCCAATTGGAGTATATGTAGTGCACATAGAGTTTTTTGCACTTAACGGAAAGGTAAAACGATACAAAAGAACATGTGTTGTGGCAAGACGATTTTAAGCCACTTGTATATAAACTTTAATGATTTTTTAAACTAATTTGAAACAACTTTTATTTATGAAAAACCTTTTTTTAATTACCCTTTTGGTAAGTTCTTTTGTTGCCTGTAAAAGCCCAGAGCACGAACTTGCACTTGGCGATCAAATGCCTGCATTTACAATAGGAGATGAATTAAGCTCGGAGCAACTCAAAGGCAAGCACACTTTAATTGCCTTTTTCACCACATGGTGTCCAGCTTGTCAAGAAGAGTTACCCTTCTTAGAGCTACTTTATGTAAATGCTAAGGACAGCACAAATTGCAACTTTATACTCATTTCACGAGAAGAGAGCCCTGCCATTATAGACAGTGTATGGGCTGAATTTGGCTACACAATGCCTGCATATTGTGATGAAGACCGAAGCGTATTCAACGCCTTTGCAAGTAGAGGCGTACCACGCACCTACCTTTTTTCACCACAAGGCGTGTTGCTGCACAAAACACTTGGCTTTGATGAAGAGAATTTTGATGAACTATTAGAGACATTTTTTGATGCTTTAGAAAACAATAACCAAGAGTAATGAATCTTCATCCCTCAAACGTACTACGCTTTTGTCCCTTTTGTGGGGCAAAAGGCTTTGCTTGGGACGGGGTCAAATCCCATACTTGCCCCATCTGTAAGCACAAAATGTACACCAATCAAGCCTCAGCAACGGTTGCCATTATTACCAACCCTAAGGGCGAATTGCTATTTGTTAAGCGCAAGTTTGAGCCTGCCAAAGGCACACTTGATTTACCAGGAGGCTTTGTCGATTTGGGTGAAACTGCTCAAGATGCAATTATACGAGAGGTAAAAGAGGAGGTAAACTTAGAGGTAAATAATCTACAATTTTTCGGTTCATTTCCCAATCAATATCCGTATGGGGGCTTGTTGTACTTTACGCTCGACCTTGTTTTTGTGTGTCAAGTAACAGACTTTAGTTCACTTTGCGCTAAAGATGATGCGGAGACTTACCTGTTCATTGCCCCTAATCATGTTTCGATTGAGGAGATAGGATTGACCTCTATCAAAGAGGTAGTAAAACAGTACTGTGCAAGTATTGCAAAGGGATTGGTGGAGGGTGCTTAATGATGAACTCTTTTTGTAGAAAATCCATTATAGAGAGTGGGATTGGCATTTACTCTACGTCGTTTTTTTAATAACGAGCGACATATCCTAAAGCATAATATGAATTACATTCATGGTAGGTATGCTAATGACTTGAGCATACTACAGGATTAACTTAAGGGAGAGAGAATAAGGCAAACTTTCTTTGTATTTTTTTTGAAAACAGTAGTATTCTTTACTATGCCTACACAACTTGATTATACGCAACCCCCATCTGACTTTACGGCATTTGATGCTTGCCAACATTAAGGCTGAGCAAGCACATATTCACAGCATGAATCCCAGCTATCTTGCTAAACGAGGCGATGATTGCGAGTACTTTATATGCAATCAACTACAGGAGTCTGCCTTTGGCATGGTGCATTTGTTTGATAAGATTCCTTATAATAAGGTGGCACAAATACGCACTATTTTAATTCGTCACTTTGGGCGCAATGGGTTTTATCGCAGAAAAATTAGGGAGAAGTGCATCTCACCTAACGACCAAGAGTATATCAAGAGGGTATTCAAAGAGTGTGGTGTAGAGCAGGAGGTGGTGTTTGATGAATACATTCGTCATTACGATTGGTGGCATTAAGTTCTCGGTAAGAGGTGGGCTTCACAACAGTGCTTACTGAGGGGTTACTTTTTATCTACCATAGCCGATGTTACAACGTCACCTGTTACGTTGGCAATGGTACGGAGCATATCGAGGGGGCGGTCGATACCAAGAATTAGAATCAATCCTTCGGAGGGAATCCCTACTGCGGAAAGTACCATCATAAGCATCACTAAACTTCCGCCAGGAACGCCTGGAGTGCCAATAGAGGATACGGTGGCGGTAAGAATTATGGTTATTATTTGTACCAGCGTTAATTCGATGCTCATCACTTGTGCTATAAATATTGCGGCAATGGCTTGGTAGAGTGAGGTGCCTGCCATATTGATGGTGGTGCCTACAGGGAGTACAAAGTTGGCTACTTTGTTGGAGATGCCTAAGGCTTCGGATTGTTTAAATGCAAGTGGTAGTGTGGCGGCACTTGAGCTTGTGGAGAAGGCGAGTAGTTGTACGGGCCAAATCTCTTTGAAGAATTTAGGGAGGGGGATTCTCGTAAAGAGTTTTATGGCTAAGGGATACACTGCGAAGGTTACAATTGCAAGTCCGAGGATTACGGTAATTGCATAGAGTCCGAGGGCAGTAAGCAGGGAGCCTTCTCCTGCATTGGTAACTACCATAGAGCACATAAGGGCGAAGACGCCAATGGGGGAGAAGGACATGATAAGGTCAATGACCTTGAGGATAATGGTGTTGAACGAGGAGAGTAGGTGCATAAAGGGGCGTGTTTTGTCCTTAGGCAACATCAAGATTGCAATGCCAAGTAATAGGGCAAAGCTAATAACTTGGAGCATGTTGGAGTTGCTGGTGGCGGCAGACAAAAAGTTTTCAGGAATGATTTCGACCAAAGATTGTAGTGGGGATTGGTGCGAGATAGCGGTGCTGGATTTATCTATCTGCGAGAGTACGTTGTTGGAGTACAGGGAGTAGAGTTGTTTTTTGGTGGTTTCATTGACCAGTCCTCCTGGCTTGATGCTAAACACAAGGAGCACCCCAATTACAATGGATAGGAGGGTTGTAGTGAGGTAGATGAGGAGGGTTTTTATGCCAATCTTTGAGAGTGAGGACAGGTTGCCAAGTCCTCCAACGCCAAGTATCAATGAGGTAAACACAAGTGGTACGGCAATAAGCTTGAGGAGTCGCATAAAGATGGCACCAAATGGCTCAATCCAGTCTTTAATAATGCCTGCATCGAATCCACAAAGATTAAAGATAAATCCAAATGCCATACCAGCAAACATTCCTAAAAGTATCTTAACATAGAGGGGGATAGTGAGTAGTTTGCGTATCATTTGTGTGGGTTGTGTTATGGGGGGGATGATTGTATTTAGGATTTGTAAGATAGCGAGTTGTGTTATGTTTAAGTTCTTTTCATCATAAATGTATGCTTTACGCTCACTCCGTGTAAGGTTCTTGTGGGGAGTGAGTTGGTATCTATCACTTCGTGTGTATTATACATTCACGAATGTGATAGGGGGTACAAAAGTAGAAATTTAATTTTCAATTCTCAATTCTCTCGCCTCTTATCTTATCAATAGATGGCGTTCAGTGATGAAGGTGTTGGGCATCGTTCAACAAATAGATAGGGAGCGATTGTTATTCTCATAGGTATGATATTTTGTTCTCATAGGCTTGAGAATAAATTCTCATCGGTACGAGAAACGCTTCTCATGGGCATGAGATTGTATTCTCATAGGTATGAGATTGCTAAACGCTCGGTATCTTATAGAAAAGAGTTGCTGTGGGGGGAGTTTATCAGTGCTAAAGTGTGAAAATGTAAAAAAGTAGGGGGGGCGTGAAGCATTTACATATTAAAGTAGTAAATTTGCGCGCTTGTTTACTTTTTAACAGTAATCTACGTAAAACATTTAATAACAATAATCATGAAAAACCTAAAAAGATTCTCATTCCTTTTGCTCGCCTTGACCATAGGCTGCCTTACTGTATTGGCTCAAAAGCCCAATATTCACATCTTAGCAACTGGTGGTACCATTGCAGGCACAAAAGACACATCAAGAGGAGGCGAATCAAGTTACAACGCTGCACAAATTAGCATTAGTGCTATTTTAGATGCTGTGCCTCAACTCAAAGAGATTGCAAATGTAACGGGTGAGCAGGTGGCGCAAATCGGCTCGCAGGATATAACAGATGCAATATGGCTGATACTTGCAAAGCGTGTTAATGCTCTTTTGAGACAAAACAATATCGATGGGGTGGTAATTACGCATGGTACGGATACAATGGAGGAGACTGCCTTCTTTCTTAACCTTGTGGTTAAAAGCAATAAACCCGTAATATTGGTGGGCGCGATGTTTCCCTCGAACTCGATTAGTGCCGATGGTCCATCAAACATTTACAATGCTGTAGCCACAGCCTCGACCAAAGAGAGCCAAGGAAAGGGCGTATTGGTGGTTATGAATGGCTTGATTTTAGATGCACACAACGTTACCAAAACCAATACAACAGAGGCATACTCGTTTCAATCTCCCAATACAAGTGCCTTAGGCAAGGTTAATAGTGGCAAGGTAGTTTACCTTATCGAAAACTTGAAAAAGCATACTACCGCTACACCATTCGATATTACCAACCTCGACGAATTGCCCAAAGTAGGCATTATCTACGGTCACTCTAATATGAGCAAAGACGTAACTACACCCTTTTTGAGCAATGATTACCAAGGCATCGTTTACGCAGGTGTAGGTAATGGTAATATTCACGCCAATATCTTTGCTGAATTAGAAAGGGCTCGCAAACAAGGCATCTTAGTGGTACGCTCCTCTCGCGTTGCTATGGGCAGTACCACTTTAGATGCAGAGGTTGATGATAATAAATACCAATTTATCGCTTCTCTCGACTTGAATCCTCAAAAGTCTCGTGTGCTACTCATGTTGGCACTAACGCAAACCAAAGATTGGAAGACAATTCAAGAATACTTTAAGCAATTTTAATCGCCCAAAGCAATAATCCACCATTATATATACCTCTCGATATGAAAAAATTAGTCTGCTACTTGATGTTTGTAATAAACACAAGTAGCATTCTTTTTGCTCAGTTGCCCAATAATAGTAACGACTCTACTCCAGACTCTAAATCTATTTTTGAATCGCTAACAAGCATTAAGAAAAAATCTGACAAGTTTAATCTCTACCTCAATACTCACGCAGGCTTCGGGCTCAAGTGGCAAGATGAATTTGAAGAAGGAGCCTTTGAACTAAAGCAACTTAGGTTAGAGATGAAGGGCAACATTAACGATTGGCTCAGTTACCGCTACCGCCAACGTTTGAACCGTCCAAGCAACGGCAGCGGCAATATCGATAATCTACCTACAAGTATCGATGTAGCAGGCGTGGGCATAAGGTTGAGCGATAAGTTCTCGATGTTTGCAGGTAAACAATGCGCCGCATACGGAGGTATCGAGTTCGACCTTAATCCGATTAGCATTTACGAGTACTCGGATATGATAGAGAACATGAGTAACTTTTTGACAGGCGTAAACCTTGCTTACGACTACAACAAACAACACCAATTTCAGCTCCAAATATTAAACAGTCGCAACAACAGTTCAGAGGATACTTACGGAAATCTCGAAAAGGCAAAACTTCCGCTCGTTTACACCTTCAACTGGAACGGCAACTTTATGGACATCTTTAAGCCCCGCTGGTCAGTCTCTGTAATGAACGAAACCAAAGGCAAACAAATGTTCTATTACGCCTTAGGAAATGAGTTTATTGTAAACTCCAAATTTCGGGGATACTTCGACTGGATGTACTCTCGAGAAGGGGTCGACCGAAAGGGTATTATTACCTCAATAGTTGGGGGCGATTTGTCTCACAATGTATTGAATACTCAATACAATAGTTGTGTCTTATACCTCAACTATATGGTGATTCCCAAATGGCACATATTTGCAAATGGTATGTACGAAACGGCGTCTATCTCAAACAATACCGAAGGGTTTGAAAAAGGTAAGTATCGTACCTCATTCGGGTATTTGGGCGGAGTAGAGTATTACCCTATGAAGAAAAGCGATTTGCACTTTTTCTTAAGCTACATCGGACGCTCGTATCATCACACCACACTCGCCAATATGCAAGGCAATGATACCTTTAATACCAATCGAGTATCCCTTGGTTTTATCTGGCAGATGCCCGTTTTTTAGATAATACTTCAGTAGCAATTAAATACACGTAAATTTGCAGCAGCTAACTATTTTAATATTACATTTGCGTCGTTATCAATTTAATTCTAACCAAACAACTAAAAAATTATGAAAAAGTACGTTTGCGATGTTTGCGGATATGTATATGACCCTATCGCTGGTGACCCTGATAGTGGTATCGCTCCAGGCACTGCCTTTGAAGATATACCTGAGGATTGGGTATGTCCATTGTGCTTTGTAGGCAAAAGCGACTTCTCTCCTATCGATTAGTCAAGCCACTCTCCCCCTTATTTCATCACCACTAATATTACCCACATAATGCGTTATGTGGGCAATATTTTGTTAGCCCACACACAACCCAATAGCTCCTTACCGATAAGCTCTGAGCACACCCATAGAGCAATATCCATTACACCGCCGCTAAGTCATCTAAGCAAAGTTCACGCCCAGTACCAATCAAGCTTATGCCTCACTATAGTCTTCAACAAATTGCCAGCACCATCAAAGGCAAAGCAAACAATAAGAAGAACCCCAACATTAGCCACCTACTGCTCGATAGTCGCAGATTATTCTCTCCCGATACCAGTCTATTTTTTGCCCTTGTCGGCAAACAACACAACGGACATCACTACATTGCAGAACTTTACCAAGCAGGCGTTCGTGCCTTTGTAATAAGCCAAAAGCTTGATGCAAGCCTATACCCCCATGCCACATTTATAAGCGTTGATGACGGATTGCTTGCCCTACAAACCTTAGCACACTATCACCGTACACAACTCACCTACCCCATCATCGCCATTACAGGCAGCAACGGCAAAACTATTGTAAAGGAATGGTTGGCACAACTCCTTACACCACAAATACACATAGCACGCAGTCCCAAAAGCTACAACTCACAAGTGGGAGTGCCCCTCTCACTATGGGGCATGGAACATCGCTGCGACTTAGGTATTGTTGAGGCAGGAATCTCACAAACCAACGAAATGCAACAACTATCACAATGTATTCGCCCCGACATCGTGATATTTACAAACCTCGGCGATGCCCACCAAGAAGGCTTTGCTGCTCGTAATCAAAAGTTAAAAGAAAAACTACATCTTGCCTCACAAGCCGATGCCATTATCTACTGCACCGACCAGCACGAAGTAAAAACCGAAATTACAACCACCGCCAAACTCTCCACTAAACACAACTACACTTGGGGCACATCTGAGCAAGCACAGTTACGCATCATAAACCAAAGCAAAACCAACAACACACACACCATCACCCTACTCGATACACTTACCCAAGTGCATTACACGCTGCCCCTACCCTTTACCGATGAAGCCTCTATACAAAACGCCCTAACTGCCTTTGCCACCTGTCTATACTTAGCACATCAGTACCCACACCTCAACCTTAATCTGGCAAAACTTAGCCAACAAGTAGCCCAACTCACCCCCATTACCATGCGCCTCAACCTGCATGAAGGCATCAACACTTGCACCATTATCAACGACAGTTATAGTGCCGACTTAGCATCACTACGCATAGCCCTCGACTTTTTAGCAAGTTTTGGCAAACACACACAACGCACCGCCATACTCTCTGACTTTGAACAAAGCGGAAAAGAAGCATGGCGATTATACAGCGAAATGGCACAAATGCTCCACGACCACGGCATTACCCGACTCATTGCCGTAGGCGATACCATTTGCAAGCACCGTGATAAGTTTTTGTGTGAAACCATTTGCTACACCTCTGCCGAAGAAATGTTGCGAAAGTTTGACCGTAGTATATTTCACAACGAAGCCATTTTAGTTAAAGGCAGTCGCAACTCATCACTTGAAAAGATAGCACAACAACTCGAACAAAAAACACACCTCACCGTACTCGAAGTTAACCTTAGTGCACTTACTCACAACCTTAAACTCTTACGAGGCAAACTACACGCCAAAGTCAAAACCATGGTACTCGTAAAAGCCTTTGCCTATGGCGCAGGTTTATGTGAGATAGCACGCCTCCTACAACATCAACGCATAGACTACCTCGGCGTAGCCTTTGCCGACGAAGGGGTACAATTACGTGAAGCAGGCATTACACTCCCCATCATTGTACTAAACCCTGAACCCAGCGCATTCGAACAAATAATAGAATACAACTTAGAGCCCGAAATCTACAACCTCTCCATGTTGCAAGGATACAGTAAAGCACTCCTGTGTAGTGGCGAATCAATGGGCAACATTCACCTCAAGCTCGATACAGGTATGCACCGCTTAGGCTTTATGTCAACAGAGGTAGATAGCTTATTGAAGGGATTAAAGGCTTGCCAAAATCTAAGGGTATCAAGCATTTTTTCACACCTTGCAGCAGCCGATGAACCAGCACATGATACATTTACGCTTACCCAAATTACTGAATTTGAACAGATGAGTCAGCGTATCATACAACAATTAGGCTACCCCCCCCTGTTACACATTGCCAACTCAGCAGCCACCGAGCGTTTTCCACAAGCACAATTTGATATGGTACGCTTAGGAATATCCTTTTATGGAGCAAGTGCCACAGGCATAAAACATATTCGCCCCGTAAGCACGCTCAAAACTACCATCGTACAAATCAAGCAAATTGCAGCAGGCGCAAGCATTGGCTATGGACGCAAGGGACAAGTTTCACAACCCAAAACCATTGCCATTATTCCCATTGGCTACGCCGATGGCTTTAATCGCTCACTGAGCAATGGGGCATTTAGTGTAATGATTAAAGGACAACTCGCGCCCACCATTGGCAACATCTGTATGGACACAGCAATGATAGATATTACGCATATTAAACACCAAGTGCAAGAGGGCGATGAAGTCATCATCTTTGGAGAGAAACACTCCGTACAACTCCTTGCTCACACTTTACACACTATCCCCTACGAGGTATTTACCCGCCTATCTACAAGAGTAAAGCGAGTGTATTTTAGTGAGTAACCGAAATGTGAATTGTGGGGAAAAAGTGTAGTGAATGAAACTATAAACCTGCTACGAATAATGTAAATAAGCATATCACTTCAACAGATATGCTCATTATTCATTTTACTTCAGCACCATTTTTACTGCCTTTAATTTTTTGCTTGAGTATGGAGGATACTTAAAATTAAACTCCCCCCAAGTTGCTCTATCAAGTACTGATTTTTGGTGAGAGAAGTTCATAAAACCCGACTCTCCATGATAGCAACCAATGCCAGAATTTCCTACTCCCCCAAATGGCATAGACGTACTCGTAAGATGCATAACTGTGTCATTGATACAACCTCCTCCAAAGGATAAGGTTTGGAGAAACTCCCTTTTTTGCGTTTTACTCTGCGTAAATAGATAGGCAGCCAATGGTTTTTCCAATTGCTGAAGCTTATGTAGTATATCCGTAAAGTTATCAAAAGAGAGTATAGGCAAGATAGGCGCAAATATTTCTTCTTGCATAATAGCGTCCTCCCACTGTACATTATCCAATAGTGTTGGTTCAATGTACAGTGTATCTCGATTAGAGGCTCCTCCATAAACCAGCTTTGAGGTGTCGATTAAGCCCAAAACTCTATCAAAGTTTCGTTCATTAATGATACTTACATAATGCTCTGCGCCATCTTCATATCTTGAGGAGGCTATTTGCTCTCTCAACAATTTGACAAACTCCTCCTTAATAGAAGACTCCACCAAAACATAGTCTGGAGCAACGCAAGTTTGTCCACTATTCAGAAACTTACCCCAAACAATACGCTTAACAGCAACTTTTAGGTTTGCCTCTTTGGTAACAATAACAGGAGATTTACCTCCTAATTCTAAGGTAACTGGAGTAAGATTTTTGGAAGCTGCCTCGTAAACAATTTTGCCAACCTTAGTGCTGCCTGTAAAGAATATTTTATTGAATGAGAGTTTTAATAATTCAGAGGTTTGGGCTACCCCTCCCTGTACTACATATAGATAATTAGAGGGGAAATTCGTATTGATAATATCTGCAATGAGACGCATCGTATTTTCGGCCAACTCACTGGGTTTTACAATACACGTATTACCTGCTGCAATAGCATCAATCATAGGAATCAAAGTAAGAGCATAAGGATAGTTCCATGCCCCGATAATCAATATATTTCCTAAACCCTCATAGTAAACCCGACTTTTCCCTAATTGATTCTCTATACTCGTTTTAACTTTACGAGGCTTACTCAAGCGGTTGAGGTTTTTAAGAAAGTAGTTTATTTCTCGGTAAACAACAGCAAGTTCACTCGTATAGACATCAAATGCCGACTTGCGAAAATCACTATAAATTGCCTCATAGATTTTTGCCTCATTCTGCTGCAAACAATTTTTGAGTTTCAATAGCGTTTCTCGTCTAAAAGCAATCTCTTTTGTTTGTTGTGCGTTAAAAAACTCTTGTTGCGCGGTAAATACCTTATTTAATTCCATAATTCCTAATCGTTAATCGTTAGTTGACTTGTCTTTATTTAGCCGAATATCCACTTGGCAACTTTGGGTATTGCTTTGTAGATAATCCCAACAAAAACCCACGATAGAGCAAAGGCAATAAGGGCAGTTATTGGAATCTTAATGGAAATAGGAATAGATAATATCTCGGCAATGTTGTAACCAAGTCCCACAAAAAAATAGTGCACCAAGTAAATCCCAAATCCACATTTTGTAATGTGTGCAAAAGTTTGAACTACAAATGTTGAACTAATCTTGATTTTGCGCACCATTAAAAATACGGCAACTGCCATTGCTACCACATTTGGAGAACAATACGTAAAAAACAATTCGATTTGCTCTTCGGTCGAATCTGGATTGGCGGTCATATACTTAAAACCTATGTAAGTGGCAATGTAACCAATTGTTAGTAGCGGCAAACTAATGGCAAGGGTTTTGCCTAAACTCCACTCTTTTACACCTTTAGTTAGATAGTATCCAAGCAATAAGTA
>JBOFMS010000058.1:0-13961 GCA_051658505.1 Bacteroidales bacterium
CACAAATCAAATCTGTGATAGATGCCCTGCCGATTTACTCGGATAGCGATGAGGTATTCCCTGGAATGAGCGTCAAACGACACATTGCCTTCAATGTAGAACCCGAAAGCTTTACAGATGGACGCATCATATTTGTGGACATTCCAACGGCAACCGACGAAGCAGGAAACGTTACTCGTAAAACAAGCATTAACTTTTCGAAATTAAGTTTACAAACTCTTTACACCCGCAGTATACATTTGAATGGAGTCTATCAGCCATTTGAAATAGTATCATACGACGAGTATTTGCAAACCGAAGAAGAAATCGCTGCTGCAAAAGCCGCCGCTGCCGCTGCAAAAGCTGCAAAAAAATAAACCGAAAAGTCAAAATTTTATAGACATACAAAGAGAGCAAGCCATAAGGTTTGCTCTTTTTGTATTATAGTATATCAACTTTCACAAAAAAGAAACCGCTCTTTGAGCAGAGCGGTTGTCTTTAAGTAGCCTTAGGCTTTGGAGTATGAGAGGGGTTAGTTCTTATTAAACAGAATAGTAGTAGTCCCCATAGCCCATAACATTTTTCGATTTTGGAGCAAGAAGATTTTATAAAGAACAAATCTTAAATTTAATCCATCTGTCCCAATCTTTTCAATACTTTGTTATGTACCGTTTTTATTTTGAGGGCGGTACGCTCCTAAAAACTTATGTCCATTGAAATGTACTAAATGGTCTGGATTGTCAGCAATCCAAACTTCTGTTTCCCAAGCAACATCAAGCATCCATTTTTTAAATTCTTTTCTTGAAAGAAAACAGGTGATAAAAATTAATTCTGCCTTACAATCCTTCAATATTTTTTTTAGTTCCAATACTCTTGTTTCACTCATTGGACCTGAACTATGAACTGCTTCAATTAGATAAAGCCAATTGTTTTTTTTACTGTAAGCAATTATATCAGGCAATTCATTGTGTGACAGTTCAAAAAAGTTCAGTTTTTCTAATTCTTTGGTTTCAATATGCAATGATTTGTTTGAAGTGTCGCCAATATATAATACAAGGCAGTCGCTACCAAAACGAGGTAAAAACTGTTCAATAATTTCTTTCTGTAAAACATTGTGTTTGCCAAGTGAAAATTCAAGAGGCTTTTTACTTGGAAGTTTTACTGGTATTTTTTCAATATTTCTTTTTCTTTTTAAAACTTCAGACAGCGATGGTTTGTTTTTGTTGAAAGCTTTTAAATTCTTATTCCATGTATCAGTTTTGTATGTAACAATTAGATTTTTGAAATCTTTCTGTAAAGCATAACCTCTTGTCGGATCATTGGTTGCTGCACCACTATTTTCACCACTATTTTCAATAATGTCGGCAAGTATCAATAGTTTCAAATCCTTTCGGCGAATATCGTCATAAGAACCTGATGATATGTTTTCCTCAAAATGCTTATTTACAAAAGAGATAATTGCTCTTGATTTTAAATTTGTTTTTTCCTTTGCTTCAGTCCATTTTTCTGTAACTCCTGCTACTGCTAAAAAGCAAATAGCCATTCTCTCCAATGCTCGTTGGGTTTTATTCATTGGAATACCAACACTTTCTAAAATATCAAGAGCTTCATTTATAATTTCTTGAGTTGCTTTTGACTTGTTACTTTTTGGAATGTAATTCTTCATATCTAAAATAAGGTAAGTACATTATTCGCTTGTTGCTTTTTTTCTAAAACTTCAAATGCCGAATATATAGTGTCGGAACTATAACATTCTTTAATTGCCAGAGCTATTTGATAAGCCAAAAGTGGTGGCACTGCATTTCCAATTTGGTTAAATCGTTGAGTTTCATTTCCTGTAAACTCAAACCAATCAGGAAAACTTTGAAGTCTTGCTGCCTCATTATGCAAAATTCTTCTTCTTCGTCCATCAGGTAATTTAACTCTTTGCATATCGCCTGTTGCACCTGCCAAATTTCTACAAGTTAATGTTCTTGCTGGTCGATCTGCATATAAATCTCTTGGATTTATACAAGCAGATGCTTTTTCATAATTGGCAATATATCTGTCTTGTGCTTCATTTAAAAATTTACTTTCTTCGGGCGTTGTTTGCATTGTGTCACCAATCGCTTCTCCTACTGTTACTTTTTTATTTTGGGGTTTGGGGAAATTAAATGTTGCTCTATGCCCTACAACAAATAATCTTTCTCTGTTTTGAGGAACACCAAAGTTTACGGCATTTAATAGTTTGTAGTTAATAAAGTATCCTAGTTTTTGTAGGTCTTCAACTACTAAATCAAAGTACCATTTGTTTGAATATAAAAGTCCTCTTACATTTTCAAACATAAATACTTTTGGTTGCAGTTTTTTTACGGCATCGATAAAAATAGGAAAACCATCTCTTGCATCTTTCATTCCTTTTTGATGTCCACCAACACTAAAAGGTTGACAGGGTGGACCTCCAATTATAATATCTGCTTGTGGATATTCAAAATTAAGGTCGAGTTTTGTGGCAAAGCAATTTCCTTTTAAATTTTTGTTGTAGGTATTTGTTGCTGAAGGTTCCATTTCATAGCCAATGGTCTCATAGCCCCCTGCCTCAAAACCTAGGGATAAGCCTCCACAACCTGCAAAGAGGTCTAAAACAACTTCTTTTTCAGTTATTTTAGGTGTTAATATTTGATTTATGTAGTCTTTATAAGCCATTCAAAAAAGTCTCATTTTTTCAGATTCAAAGGTAATTAAAAAACATTTTAGAATATATCAGAAATGAACTTTCACTTTTCGTTCTATCAGCCTATTATGTATTGCATTTTTTCACAAAAAAGAAACCGCTCTTTGAGCAGAGCGGTTGTCTTTAAGTAGCCTTCGTAGTAGGAGTATGAGGGGGATTAGTTCTCAGAAGATTTTTTCTTTTTTACCTTTGTATTCCTTACCTCTTCTTCGTTAGATTTCTCGATGTGATATTTAATATCACTCAAGTCACGCTTCATTTCTACGCTGGGCGTAAACAAAACTTTGGCGATGATGCTGTGGGCATTAAACGTCTCAATGCTTTCAGCCCCCTCGCTACTGAGTGAGAGGCGAAAGGTGCCAAAATCACTCATTTGAACACTAAAGCCATCTTTGAGATACTTCGGAAGTTCTTCTAAAAAGTTTGTAAGTGTGTTTTCAATATCACCTCGTGTGAGAGATGAACGCCCTGCAATGTCTCGGGCAATGTCTTTAAGATTTTTTTTCCCTGCATTGATGGCATTGGCATAATACTTTTTGTCATCTTGCTTCATGGGATTGGCTCGCTGTATTAACTTTACTTTCATGGCTAAATTGGTTTTTTAACTGTAAATGATAGTTAGATAATTTTTGTTTGTTGCATCTCCCCTGCCTTGCAGGTAGATGTGCGCCTTTGTAAAGACGAGTAGTTGCAGTGTTTTGATATGCCTTGCACCTCCTTTTTTGAATGGTTAAAATCATCGTAAACAAGCATGCGCAATTTAGTATATTTTTTGCAAACTTTTGTCAAGTTGCAAAAAAAATATTTTGTGAGCGATTGAAGTTAGCTTGCAAATTTTAGGCGAGTTTATTTTCATAGTTATGAAAATATTTTTCTATAGTTATAGAAATTTATTTTCATAGTTATAGAAATTTATTTCCATAGTTATAGAAATTTATTTCCATAGTTATGCAAATTTATTTTCATAGTTATAGAAATTTATTTCCATAGTTATGCAAATTTATTTCCATAGTTATAGAAATTTATTTCCATAGTTATAGAAATTTATTTCCATAGTTATAGAAATTTATTTTCATAGTTATGCAAATTGATAGATAATACTTTTGAAGTATATAATGTTTGCTTTATAAAATTTAGGGTATGCTTATTGCCTTACAAGATGAGGGTGAAAATCTATCTTGCCATATGTGTTTGTTATCACTCCGTGTTATAGCCTACTACAACTTAAAGTAGAGGTAAGGCATCACACAAGGGCTATGGAGATTGCGCAATAAGAATTGCTTTATATCGGTATTTTGATGTGTAAATGCAGGATACAAAATGCCTTTTTATTGCCTATTAACAACAATTATTTAGGATTAACTCAAAACAAAAATATTGATTGATAAGCATAACTTTATCAATCATTTAATCAATATTTGTATTGTGTATTCAATGAATAATTGCTTGGTAATATAAGCCTACTGATTGCCGTAGGCGATGAATACTGCCTAAGGCTTGTTAAGCAAGTATGAATATATTTATGTATGGCGCAAAGCGCAGTGGAGGCGCAAACAAGGGCTATTTTGGATTGGCTACAAGGCTTGCGGGTTGAAGGCTGTTCGTTGCCATTACTCTTATTATAGGGTAAAGTGTTGAGGTTAATTTGTAAGAGAATATAAATCAAGTCGTTATATGTTTTTTTACCTTGAGTTTCAAGAGTAAGCCCCTTACTCCCCCACTCTTTTTGAGTGCGTAAATAAGCATAAGTTGACTTAGGTATGTCTTAAACTTATCCCTATCTTTGCAGAGGTTTCTCATTGTTAATCACAATATCTCTATGATAGATACTAAAAATATAGCCAAGTCTGATACGCAAGAAAAAGCGGTACTCATCGGACTCATTACCGAACAACAAAGCGATGTACTTGCTCAAGAGTATTTGAATGAACTACAGTTTTTGGCTGAGACTGCCCACCTAAATACCCTCAAACAGTTTACCCAGCGTATGCACTCGCCACACCCCAAAACATTTATTGGTAGTGGAAAACTTGAGGAGGTGCGATTGTATGTGGAGGAGAATGAGGTAACGGTGGCGGTGTTTGATGATGAACTTTCGCCTTCGCAAATTCGTAATCTCGAAAAGATACTGAACGTGGCGATTCTCGACCGTACAAGCCTTATTCTCGAAATCTTTGCCATGCGAGCGCAAACGGCTTATGCCAAAACGCAGGTGGAACTTGCTCGCTATCAGTATATGCTCCCTCGTTTGACGCGCCTTTGGACGCATCTTGAGCGTCAACGTGGAGGAACAGGTACACGTGGGGGTTCGGGAGAGCGTCAAATCGAAAGCGACCGCCGTATCATCTTGGAGCGCATCACTCGCCTCAAAGAGCAACTCAAAAAGATAGACCGACAAATGAGCATACAACGCAGCAACCGTGCGGGTATTGTGCGGGTTGCCCTTGTGGGATATACGAATGTGGGCAAAAGTACGATTATGACGCTGTTGAGTAAGAGCGAGGTGTTTGCCGAAAATAAACTCTTTGCAACTCT
The DNA here is from genome assembly GCA_051658505.1 of Bacteroidales bacterium. Lineage (GTDB taxonomy): Bacteria > Bacteroidota > Bacteroidia > Bacteroidales > UBA932 > JAITMY01. The sequence continues at coordinate 5,228 of JBOFMS010000058.1, forward strand.
GGATACTACGGTGCGAAAGGTGGTGTTCGAAAATATGCCGTTTTTACTGTCCGATACGGTGGGTTTTATTCGTAAACTCCCCACGCAACTGGTAGAGTCATTCAAATCAACGCTCGACGAGGTGCGTGAGGCAGACCTCCTTGTACACGTTGTGGATATATCTCATGCAGGATTTGAGGAACAAATGAATACCGTAAAGCAAACTCTTGTAGATATTGGCGCTGCTGATAAACCCTGTTATTTGGTGTTTAATAAGATAGATGCTTACTCCTTTATACAAAAAGATGAGGATGACCTTAGCCCTCGCACCAAAGAGAATATCACGCTTGAGGAGTATATGGATACTTGGATAGCCAAACGTAATGCGCCTTGCATATTTATCTCTGCTCGTAATAAGCAAAACATAAGTAAACTGCGTGATGACCTCTATAAAATGATTACAAAGGTGCAGGAGGGAAAATATCCTTTTGAAAACTTTTTGTGGTAATAACTGCCCGAGTCGATGGGTTTAATTTACTTTGCGTTTTAGCAGTTGGCGTCCACGCCCAATTAATTGGCTAAACGATTGATACCCTTCGGCTGTCATCAATCGCTTGCCCGAAGGGGATATATAAAGCATTGTGGGATAGGCTTGAATGGGATAGGTCTTGTTTAATTCTTCTCCTCGTGCCGACTCCCAATCTATCTTGAGGTTGATAAAGTTTTCGTTGTAGAAATTGCCTAATTCTTTGTTTGAAAAAACATTTCTGTCCATTGCCTTACATGGACCACACCACGAGGCATAGGCATCGATAAAGATGATTTTTTGTTCTTTTTTGGCTTTTGCTAAAGCCTCTTCAAATGTGCCCTTAAAAAAGTTGATTTGCGCAGACAAGCCTATAACGAACAATAAACTTGGCGCAAGTAGTAAGATTCTTTTCATAACAAATGGTTTTAGTGACGGGATGTAAACTTAACTTTATTTTTTTAATAATGCAGTATATAAGGTAATAAATATAACTGCACCGTGCTGTGCGGTTTAGAGCAATTCTTCCCACTTGTGCATCAACTCTTCTTGCTCTTTTTTGAGCGCAGTATAACGTTCAAAAAATTCAGCCGTCGCTAAACTTGCATCTACTACTAAGTCTGCATCCATTTGTGCTAAACGCTGGTCACAGTCTGCTACTTGTGCCTCCAATGCGTCTCGTTGTTGTTGTAGTTTTCTATGCTGCTTGTCGAGTTCTTTTTTCTCTTCAAATGATAGGCTTTTCTCTTCTGCCTTTGCTTTTTTCTTCTGTTCTTCTTTCTTTTCGCTCTTCTGCAAGTCCAAATCTCGCATATTCTCTAACTGCTTGCGCTGTAAGAAGTCCCAAATCGTACCTAAGTGTTCTCGCACAATTCCGTCAGAGAACTCATAAATTTTATCTACTAAGCCGTCCAAAAATTCACGGTCGTGCGACACAACAACTAAGGTGCCGTCATAATTCATAAGCGCATTTTTCAAAATATCCTTTGAGCGCATATCCATGTGATTCGTAGGCTCATCAAGCACCAATAGGTTATAAGGCTCGAGCATCAAGCGTGCCATCGCTAAACGAGAACGCTCTCCCCCACTTAGCACACGTACTTTTTTGTCAACATCTTCGCCTCTAAACAAAAATGCTCCCAGTATATCTCGCAAACGAGTACGAATCTCTCCGACAGCAACACGCTCGAGTGTGTCATATACCGAAAAGTCGCCGTCCATTAAGTCGTCCTGATTTTGTGCAAAATAGCCAAGATTCACATTGTGTCCTAAGATGGATTCGCCTTGTTCGTAGGGCAAATGTTCTATCAAAATGCGACTCATTGTGGTTTTCCCCTCTCCATTTCGCCCCACAAAGGCTACCTTTTCTCCACGAGCAATGTTGATATTAGCGTGCGAGAATATCACCTTGTCGTCAAAGCGTTTCTGTACATCTTTTGCTGTGTAAACAACGTTGCCCGAGCGTGGTGCAGGCGGAAATTTAATGTTAAGCGCAACGGTATCTTCATCATCAATTTCAATGCGGTCAGTCTTTTCGAGTTGCTTAATTCTCGACTGCACTTGATTCGATTTTGATGCTTTATAACGAAATCGCTCAATAAATTCTTCGGTCTTTTCAATGGCTTTTTGCTGATTGCGATATGCGGCTAATTGTTGCTCACGTCGCTCTTTTCGAAGCACAACGTATTTTGAATATGCTACATTATAGTCGTGCGCACGCCCTAACAGCACCTCAATGGTACGGTTGGTTACTGCGTCCAGAAAAACCCTGTCGTGCGAAATAAGAATAAGTGCACCTGCATAGTTTTTAAGGTAATTTTCAAGCCACTGAATACTCTCAATGTCAAGATGATTAGTAGGCTCATCGAGTAGCAATAGGCTTGGACGTTTCAATAAAATCTTTGCTAACTCAATACGCATACGCCAACCTCCACTAAACTCACTGGTTAAACGCGAAAAATCTTCTCGCTTAAACCCTAACCCCAACAAGGCACGCTCGGCTGTTCCCTCGCAACTATCGCCATCTAATAAGTGGTAGCGTTCATTAACATCATGCAAGCGTTCAATCAACTGCATGTATTCATCGCTTTCATAATCGGTACGTTCTTCAAGCTGCCGCGTTAAGTCTTGTAATTTTCCTTCCAGCTCCTGCAAATGGGCAAAGGCAGTGAGCGTTTCAGCCATCACTGTTTTATCATCATTGACCTTCATTATTTGAGGTAGATATCCTAATTCCACTCCATCAGGAATGGCAATATGCCCCGATGTGGGCTTTTGAAGCCCCATCATAATCTTGAGCAAGGTTGATTTACCTGCTCCATTCTTACCCACCAAACCTATCCTATCGCGAGGGTTAATCATAAAAGTAACGTCTTCAAAAAGCGAAGACCCATTAAACGAAACCTCTAAACCACTAATTGATACCAAGATATTGTTCTTAAATATAATACTCCGAATAACTAATCGAGCGCAAAGGTATACTTTTTACCCTATACTTCCAAAGTTATATGCTTTGGCAATTATCACACAATCAACTAATTGAAAAATAATGATAGAAAGTGCAAGATAAAAAAACAGAAAAAACAGAAAATTTATTTTGCATATTGCAAAAATAAAACTACTTTTGCGACTCGTTTACAGCAAATGGCCCATTCGTCTATCGGTTAGGACGTCAGATTTTCATTCTGAAAAGAGGAGTTCGACTCTCCTATGGGCTACAAAAAATCAAAAGACTTATATACATTAGATATATTATGGCAAATATTAAATCCGCAATTAAACGTATTAGACAAGACCAAAAGCGCAGACTACACAATCGCTACTATGCACGTACAACTCGTAGTGCGGTAAAGGCCTTGCGCAATACAACTGAAAAAGCAGCAGCAACAGCAATGTTACCAAAAGTAGCAAGTATGTTGGATAAACTGGCTAAAATTAGTGTAATACACAAAAACAAAGCAAGTAATCTAAAAAGTTCTCTTGCGGTTTATGTAAATAAATTGTCTTAGATAATAGATACTTTTTAAGTTCTAAAGAAAAAGCACGAATAATGTTCGTGCTTTTTTTTATGCAAATACGTTCTCATTAAATTTCTATTTCGTAATAAAAATTTGAGAAACTTGAGGGAACAAAGTGTAAAATACTACTTTTTTAATAATTGCTTGATGCAGCAATAAATGCCATCTGTATCAAAACCACAGTCCTTTTGAAGTTGCTTGACATCGCCATGCTCCACAAATTTGTCTGGCACTCCTAAGCGATGTATTTTAGCGGTATAGCCATGCTCGGCAAAAAACTCCGCTACCGCACTTCCTAAGCCTCCCACAACAGTTCCATCTTCAACCGTAACTACATTTGAGTACTTTTTTCCAACTTCGTGCAAAACAAGTTCATCAATCGGCTTTAGAAAACGCATATCATAGTGAGCGGCAAATATGCTCTCGCCTTGTAGCATTTTCAGGGCTTGCAAAGCAAAGTTGCCTACATGCCCAATAGTTAGTATGGCTATATCTTCGCCATTACTTAGTTGCCGTGATTTTCCAATAGGTATCTCCTCAAAATTCTTTTTCCACTCTAAGCCAATACCTGTGCCTCTTGGATAACGTATCGAAAAAGGCTGTTGAATAGGCAGTTGTGCGGTATATAGCATATTGCGCAACTCAACCTCATTCATTGGGGCTGCTACAATTATATTAGGCACACAACGCAAATAAGCAAGGTCGTATACCCCATGATGGGTTGCTCCATCTTCACCTACCAAGCCGCCTCGGTCAAGACAAAACACAACGTGTAAATTCTGTAAAGCAACATCATGAATGACAGAGTCGTACGCACGCTGCATAAAACTAGAGTAGATATTGCAAAATGGAATCCTGCCTGCAACTGCTAATCCTGCCGAAAAAGTTACTGCGTGTTGCTCTGCAATGCCGACATCAAAGGTGCGCTCAGGCATTTCCTTCATCATAATATTAAGCGAGCAACCAGTGGGCATAGCTGGGGTAATGGCAACAATCTTATCATTGCTTTGAGCAAGTTCTAATACAGTCTCTCCAAATACATCTTGATAACGCTGTTTTGTAGTATTTGCAGTTACACTTCGTTTTCCCGTTTCACGGTCAAAAGTACCTGGAGCGTGCCACAATGTTTGATTTTCTTCGGCAGGTTTATAGCCCTTGCCTTTTTGAGTAATAATGTGCAATAACTTCGGACCAGGAATCTTTTTTAGCCTTGACAAAGCCTGTACTAACTGCTCTACATTATGCCCATCAACTGCTCCGAAATACCTGAACCCTAGGGATTCAAACAAATTACTACGCCTAAGTAAAGCGGATTTTATAGCAATGCCTATTTTCTGAAAAAATCGCCTTGTGGCTAAAAATCTTCCAGTAAAAAACCAAACTTCATCTTTCATCTTATTATATGCACGAGAAAGCGTCATCTGGGTCAAATAATTGCTCAGCGCACCTACATTGGGGTCTATCGAAATGTTATTATCATTTAAGATAACCAACAAATTTGCCTTCTCCATACCCGCATTGTTCAAGCCCTCAAAGGCAAGCCCTCCACTCATTGAACCATCGCCAATAACTGCCACCACATTGCGATTCTCTCCATTAAGTTGCGCCGCAATGGCTATGCCTAATGCCGACGAAATTGAGGTTGATGAATGTCCTGTTCCAAACGCATCATAATCACTCTCTGCAATTGAAGGAAAACCTGAAATCCCACCATATTTTCGATTATTGGCAAATTGCTCTCGCCGTCCTGTTAAAATTTTATGCGCATAGGCTTGATGCCCAACATCCCACACTAATTTATCGTAAGGCGTATTGTAGATATAATGCAATGCCACAGCAAGTTCTACTGTACCAAGGCTTGCACCAAAATGCCCAGGATTAGCCGAAACTTCATCGATAATAAATTCTCGCACCTCACGACACACTTGCGATAACTGCCCTAAAGACAACTTTTTTAAGTCTAAAGGATTATCTATTGTATTGAGTAACGGATATTTAGGCTGCGACATAACTTGCAAAATTTAACAGATTTGCCATGCAAAAGTAATTAATTTGCGTATCAAGTTGCTACTTTTGCCCACACAATTATCTTTTACTTTTGCACATTTACGTCATTTTTCATGAAAAACATACTGCCTCTACTCCTCGCACTTTTTATCTTTGGTGCTAACTCTTGCATTCTGCCAAAAAAGTTTAACGATTTACAAGTAGAAAAGAACGCTGCTGATGATAAAAACAATCGCTTAGAGCAGGAAATAGATGCCGTTCAAAAAAAGAATGCAGAACATGATCGCACCATTAAAAAGCAAAAGCGACTCATACAGCAAATGCAAGATACTGTGGCAATGCTACACGAGGACGTAAACTCTCTTACCTCTCGATACGAAAACTTAATGAAAACGCAAGAAGCCTTACAAAAGGGTGCACAGGCGGAAATGCGCAAGGTATTGGATATGATACAACAAGGGCAGTTAAAGTTACAACAAAAAGAAGATGAATTATTTGCCTTAGAACGTACACTTGCTGAACGAAAAATAGCAATACAGGAACTTGGAGACGAACTTAGCGATAAAAATCGCAGAATGCTTGCCATGGAGCAAGCTTTAAGACAAAAAGATTCAATTACAAATGCACTAAAGCAAAAACTATCAGATGCACTGCTTAACTTTGAAGGTAAGGGGCTAACCGTAAAGATGCATAATGGCAAGGTCTATGTTTCAATGGATGACAAATTGATGTTTTCATCAGGCAGTTTTGAAATAGATAAGCGAGGCGCAGAGGCTATTAGGCACATTACAGGAGTGCTTGAACTAAACCCTGACATCAATGTTGTGATTGAGGGTCATACTGATGATGTACCTTTTTTGGGCAAAGGGCAACTACTTGACAATTGGGATTTAAGTTGCAAGCGAGCTACTTCCGTAGTACGTCTTCTACTTAAAGGATCTTCAATAAATGCGGCTCGCATTACTGCTGCAGGACACGCAGAGCATATTCCCGTAAAAAATGGAAAAACGGCTGAAGACAGACAAGCCAATCGCCGCATTGAGATTATTTTAAGTCCAAAACTTGACGAAGTGTTGAAAATGCTTGAGCAATAGTCACTCTTGCACTTTCTTTTGTAAAATAATGTAAGAAGGAAAATGGTCGCTGTACCCTCCTAAAAATACACCTCTGGAAAATGTGCGAAAAGGAGTGCCTGCATACCGCCCTTCTTGTTGCTTTAAGAAGCTCTCATTAAAAACTTTCGCTTGATAGAATTGATAGCCATCGGACTTCTTATTGCCAACAAGCAAAGGTTTGGATATGATAATTTGGTCAAATAAATTCCATGCATTATTCCACGCCAATGTTCCAATACCATCTTCAAACAACTTATACATAGGATTATATAGTACTTTCTTCTTTACATCTTTGGGATTAAGTTTAGCCTTTAACACCTTTGTTAGGCTATGATTATTGGGGTCATCATTCATATCCCCCATGAGTATAATTTTCGCACTAGGATCTGCTTTGTAAAGAGAGTCAACAATGCTAAGGCTAAGTTCTGCAGCAGCCAAACGTAGTGGAGCACTACGCTTTTCTCCTCTATAACGTGAGGGCCAATGAACAACAATAATATGCACCAAATCGCCATCAAGCAAACCCGACACTACCAATTGGTCGCGCGTGCGAAAGTTGGGCATATCTGCTACTGCCAATCGAGCAGAGCGTGTTCCTAAAACCTCAAATCGACCTTTTTGATATAACATTGCTACATCTATACCTCGAGCGTCAGGAGAATCATAATGCACTATACCATAATCAATCTCATTCAAAGGAGGAGTCGCAATTAAATCCTCTAATACTGCTCGATTCTCCACCTCTGCAACTCCTAAAATAGCACTCCCCAAGGGCGATATCTCTGTGCATATTTCACGAATCACCGAAGCCATATTGAGTAATTTGTGTTGATACCGCTCCGTGTTCCACATGTTTTTTCCTTCTGGCAAAAAATCATAATCATTGGTATTAATAGACTTTATAGTATCAAACAAATTCTCTAAATTATAAAAACCCACACAAGCCGTCATGTATTTTTGCGTTTGCGCCCACACGGTCAATGACACTGCAAGTGCTATAAAAAGACATAAAAATAAGCGAAGTATTGAAAAAAAAGATTTCATAAAAAACAAAGCAAAAAACACTATATTTGACTCCGAAAGGCTCTGCAACAAAGGTAAAAAGTTTTATGGAGTTATCTGATTGAAATCTGTTAATCCTTTGCTATGCAGTCCATGCTCAAAAGTGCGTTCAAACAAGGATAATTGTGCATTGAAAAAAAACATAAGTTTGCAAGAAAATCCCATTTTTATATGCTTAGCAAATCCACCATTAGTTTTATTCGCTCATTAGAGCATAAAAAATATAGACAGAAGCACCAATTATTTGTGGCCGAAGGAGAAAAACTCGTCCGCGAACTCTGCACTACGATGCAGGCTCATCACATTTACACAAGCAATAATAATAGTAATGGTGAGTGGATATCCCAAAGCGAAATGGCAAAAATCTCATTTCTCAAAACGCCCAGCCCTACTTTAGGAATTTTTGAACTACCTGCCTCCAATTATAACACCCCTATAATCTCCAATAATCAGCAACTCACTTTAGCCTTAGATGGCGTACAAAATCCAGGAAATTTAGGTACTATTATTCGGCAATGTAGTTGGTTTGGCATCAAGCAATTACTATGCTCCACAAATACTGTTGACTGCTACAACCCTAAAGTGCTACAAGCCACCATGGGGGCCATTGCACAGGTAGAAGTGCACTACCTTGACTTAGCAGCATTCTTAGCACAATCATCAAACCTGAACATATTTGGCACTTTTTTAGAAGGCACACCTATCTATCAAAGTAAATTGGCACAAGGAGGAATAGTCGTAATGGGGAGTGAGGGACAGGGTATTTCAACAGAAGTAGCACAGCAAATTACCCTCCCTCTATATATTCCAGCATTTAACCCTCAAGGCAATGTGGAATCTCTCAATGTAGCCATAGCATCCTCTATAATATGTTATGAATTTTGCCGTAAAGTGGCAGCAAGAGATTAAAATTGTTAAAAACAATAATATTTCTGCAATAAAAGCCATTGACTACTTTTAACTATTTCCGAAAAAATAAATTACCTTTGCACAATTACTGTTTATTGACTTTACCGTGAAAACGCATC
>JBOFMS010000059.1:0-31930 GCA_051658505.1 Bacteroidales bacterium
GTTATTCCTGCTCGTTTGTATTTTCAAAAAAATACAGGTGCTACTATTGAAATTTTGTGTTTAAGTCCGCATATGCCAACGGATTATGCAGACTCATTGGCGGCAATACAAAAGTGCACTTGGCGGTGTATGGTAGGTAACTTAAAGCGATGGAAAGATGAACTATTAAAGCAAGATTTTAGTATCAATAATACTTCCTGCTCACTTTATGCTAAAAAGGTACATGTTGATAAAAATGAGGTTATTATACAATTTACTTGGACGCCAAATGAATTTCACTTTGCTCAAATAATTGCTAAGGTAGGGGCATTGCCTCTACCTCCTTATTTACAGCGTGACACAGAAAGGCTTGACAGTGAACGCTATCAAACAGTATATGCTCAATATCAAGGCTCAGTAGCCGCCCCAACAGCGGGTTTACACTTTACCCAAGGAGTGCTAAATAATCTAACTTTCAATCATGTAAAAACAACTGAATTAACGCTTCATGTGGGTGCAGGAACTTTCAAACCTGTGAAGTCTGAGAAAATTTGTGAGCATGAAATGCATAGCGAAACTTTTTCGGTAAGTTATACATCTTTACTTGAACTACTTAAATCTGACGGTAATGTAATTGCTGTAGGTACTACCTCTGCACGCACTATTGAGAGTATTTATTGGATTGGAGTTAAGTTGTTGTCTTGTAGTGTATTATCTGATTGTGTTTTGCAATGGGAACCTTACTATACACGGTCAGAAATTTCTGCAAAAGAAGCCTTAATTGCAGTAATTGAATATTTAGAGCGAAATAATTTATCACACTTAACAGCTAGTACTCAAATTCTGATTGCATATCCCTATAAATTTAAAATAGTAAGGGGATTGGTAACCAATTTTCATCAACCGAAAAGTACGTTATTGCTTTTGGTTGAAGCCTTTTTGGGTAATGATTGGCGAAGGGTATACGATTATGCTTTAGCCAACGATTTTCGGTTTCTAAGTTATGGAGATAGTTCGTTGTTGCTGCCTTAATTTTATCGTTTTTTTCTACACACACCTAATGTTGTGTTCTAAAGATTGCGAGTGGGCATACCACTTCAAAAGAACAGCGTGTATCGATGATTTTCATAAAGAGGTTTCGTCCACGACAACTCGCATTGGATGTAATTTAATAGATTGGTTTTGCCATAAGCCTAACATTGACAAGTCTTGAGAAGTACCTTTGTAGTTGAGGCGGCAGAAAAACTAATTTAATTTAAGGTCTATGGGGTATTATTATTAGTTGTCCATTTTCTGCAAATCGCTTAGTGTAGTGCCACTTGATAATATTCATTGCTGTGCCATTGTTGAGACAAGGTAGTTGAATGATGCGGAGAAGTTAGTATAGATTTCTGATTCATTTAAACAGCCATAGTTTTTTTACGCTTATGACATTAACTACATCGCTTTCATCTATCTTATTTTGACTTCAAGTAAGGGTTATAGCGGGATGCATATTAAAGTCGATCTTTTTTGTTGTAGATTGGATCAGTTTTAGAAAAATGTTATTATTAGGTTCATTTAATGGCAAAAGTGGCTCTTTTGTCTTGAGCAAAAGGGGGTAATATAGGCATGAAAAAGCAAAATATAATCATACTTTTCAAAAAAAGCAATCGTATTGAATCTTTGCTAAAGAGTCAAATTCTTAGTAGAGCAGATAGTCGTATATGGTTTGTTTTAACATTCTGGTGTGCAACGAATTTTCCTTTTATATCAACAGTTGTGGAAAGATGAAAAAATATTTTCTAAGTCAAAAAATGTGACTTAGTACTGTTTAATGAATGAGATTTTATGAGAAAAATTGGGTAAGTATAAAATATATTGCTTTTTATAAGAAGTCAATTAATTGACTTAAGCATTTGATCTCATAAGTTGAATTCTTTGGCGTTTTAAGTCCATTGGGATTATAGTACACTTGACTCCAACCCATATTCATTGCCCCGCGTATATCATTTTCAAAGTCATCACCAATCATCAGACACTCCTCTACATTGGCTTTAAGAGTTCTCCCTGCATATTGAAAGATACCTATATTCGGCTTTTGGCAAGCGGCATTTTCAGAGGTAGTTACGGTCTCAAAAAAAACATCTAACTTACTATTAAAAAGTTTATTATATTGCACTTCATTAAATCCATTAGTAATGATATGCAGTCTGTAGCCCTGTTGTTGTAGGTACTGCAAAGTTTCTATGGCATAGGGCATCAATGCAGTTTTAGTAGGACTTTGCGCAATATATTCCTCGTCAAGTTGTTGGGCTAGAGTACGATTAGATATCTTTTTTTTTCGTAGTGTCAAGTAAAAACGTTGTTCTCTCAAACTTTTCTTGCTTATGTTACCTCTATGATACTCGCACCACATAATATCATTGATACGTTTAAATGTAACGACAAACTCTTCGGGACTACTAAAAAAAGTATGTATAATAGTTCGCTTTTTATACATATCTCGCAACACCTCTTCAGAGTTAGCCTCTAAGTCCCATAGTGTGCGGTCAAGGTCAAAAAAAAGATGTGAGTAGAGATGTTGTTGCATATATTTTACTTTATCTAACTTTACAGTTCATTTCTGTGCAAAAGTAAAAAATAAAGATGAGAGTTTTATGAATAATTTAAGTTGTGGAAGACAAGGAGAGGAGCAGGCACAGAACTATTTAATTGCAGCAGGATTTGCTATTCGGCATATCAATTGGCGTTGGCGACATAAGGAGTTAGATATTGTGGCCGAGCGAGATGGTATACTACACATTATTGAGGTAAAAACGCGTAATGCAAACTTTTTAGTCTCTCCAAGCAATAGTGTTACTCGGAGGAAACAGCAGCACATAATTGCAGCAGCGAATGCCTATATAGAAAAATTTTCTGTAGAATATTCCGTGCAGTTTGATATTATTGCAGTTGTAATAACAAATGAAGGATGTAAGATTGAGTATACTCCGTGCGCCTTTTATCCTATATTGTAGTAAACTAAAGAACAGTTGCTTAAGTCTTTTAACCATTTTTTTTGCATCTTGATATTGTCAAATTAGGGGATTTAAGTTAACTTTGTAGCACTTTGGAAAAGAGTTTCATAAATCAGATAACATTTTAATCTTAAAAAAACATGGTAAAATTAGATTTGACCAAGTACGGTATTTCGAGTAACATCGAAGTCGTACACAATCCTTCATACGAGGAATTGTATCAAGCGGAAATGAATCCTGCTAATCAAGGATTTGAAAAAGGCGTGTTAACAAACACTGGAGCAGTGGCTGTTGATACTGGAGTATTTACGGGTCGCTCACCTAAAGATCGCTATATTGTAAAAGATGCAACTAGCGACCAACATATTTGGTGGGATGGCAACATCAATAAGCCAGTAGGCACAGATGTTTGGAAGCATTGTAAGGAGTTGACTATGAAGCAACTTAATACTGCAAAAAAACTTTACGTAGTAGATGCTTTTTGTGGCACGAATGAGGATACTCGCATGAAAATTCGTGTCATTGTAGAGGTTGCTTGGCAAGCTCATTTCGTGACTAATATGTTTATTCGTCCATCACACTTTGAATTGGCAAATTTCGGAGAGCCTGATTTCGTAATCTTCAATGGTTCAAAAACCTCTAACCCACAATGGAAAGAGCAGGGCTTGAACTCAGAAGTATTTGTAATGTTCAACCTTACAGAGAAAATGCAAATCATTGGTGGTACGTGGTACGGTGGCGAAATGAAGAAAGGTATGTTTGCAATGCAAAACTACTACTTGCCATTGCGTAATATTGCTTCGATGCATTGCTCTGCTAACGTAGGTAAAGATGGTGATGTCGCTGTATTCTTTGGTTTGTCTGGCACAGGTAAAACTACCCTTTCAGCAGACCCAAAGCGTTACCTTATTGGTGATGATGAGCACGGTTGGGATAATAATGGAGTATTCAACTATGAGGGAGGTTGCTACGCTAAAGTAATTGACCTAAGTGCAGAAAATGAGCCAGATATTTGGCGTGCTATTCGTCGTGACGCTCTTCTTGAGAATGTTACGGTAAAAGCAGATGGGACTCCAGATTATTCTAAAGAGGCATCAAAGACTGAAAACACTCGTGTGTCGTACCCAATTAACCACATCAATAAGATTGTGCTACCATCACGTGCTGGACACGCCAGTAAAATCATCTACCTAAGTGCAGATGCTTTTGGTGTATTACCTCCAGTTTCTATTCTTGATGAAAAATCAGCGCAATATCACTTCCTTTGTGGTTATACCTCAAAATTAGCAGGAACTGAGCGTGGTATTACAGAGCCTCAAATGTCGTTTTCTCCTGCATTTGGGGAGGCATTTTTGACACTACACCCAACTATGTATGCAAAAACATTAGTTGCTAAAATGAAAGAGCACAATGCAAAAGCATACTTGGTAAATACAGGTTGGAATGGTACAGGAAAACGTATTTCATTAAAAAATACTCGTGCAATTATTGACGCTATCATTGATGGTTCAATTGACAAAGCACCAACAGTAAATATTCCTATTTTGAATCTTGTCGCACCAACTGCACTAAACAATGTAGAGGATAACATTCTTGACCCACGTAAGACTTATGCAAGTGAGGCTGAATGGGCTGAAAAGGCTAAATTATTGGCTGAAAAGTATATACAGAACTTTGAGCAATACTGTGATAATGATGATGCTAAAGCACTTATTTCAGCTGGACCTCAGTTGTAAGTATTTCACTATTATTACAATCAAGAAAGCCTCGCAGTTTTGCGAGGCTTTCTTGGTTGTATATCAAACTAGGTGAAGTGATTGATGGATTATCACAGAAACTTTAAGTCAATTGGAAGTCATAATCTTCGTAGATTGAGAATTGAACTTAATCTGTTTTCTATGTTTTATTTCTTGATGAATACGAAATTTATAATGAGCCTCTAATTATTTTTTTACTGCAAACTAAATAAGCACCTTATGATAAGCAGGATTGGATGAGAACTATAGGATGTGTCATAAATACTGCCTATTTATAAAACTTTATTACCAGAATTAGAGTAATAAAAAAAGAGCCACAAAACTTGTGGCTCTTTTTTTATCAAACTTAATTCTCTTATTTATTGGTTATTTTCCATTTCTGATTTAAGTGCTGCTAAACCAGAAATATCTCCGAGTGTAGTTTTTTCTAAAGAATCATTCAATTTCTTTACCGTTTTTTTTGTGCTTTCCACTTCCTTAGACACTTTGTTTTCTTCTCCTTGTGGAGTCTCTTGGAAAGTGCGAGTATGTGATAAAATAACTCGTTTTGAGCCTTTGTTGAATTCCATTACCTTAAACGGAAGTTTTTCTTCTACTTTTGCCGATGAACCATCTTCCTTAACAAGATGTTTGGTCATAACAAATCCTTCAACTCCATACTGCAAGGCAACGATTGCTCCTTTATCTACCATCTCAGTAATTGTACCTTCGTGTAAACTATCAAGAGTAAAGATAGTTTCAAATACTTCCCAAGGGTTTTCTTCAACTTGTTTGTGTCCTAGGCTTAGGCGATGATTATTTATATCAACCTCTAAAACAACAACGTCAAGTTCTTCTCCTACCTGAGTTACTTCACTTGGATGTTTGATTTTTTTAGTCCAACTTAAGTCACTGATGTGTACAAGTCCATCCACTCCTTCCTCGATTTCAACAAACACTCCGAAGTTAGTAAAGTTGCGAACTCGTGCTTTATGTCGAGATCCTACGGGATATTTTTGTTCAATTTCCTCCCAAGGATTAGGTTTAAGTTGCTTCATTCCCAAGGACATTTTGCGTTCATCTTTATCAAGCGTCAAAATAACAGCTTCTACCTCGTCTCCTACCTTTACAAAGTCTTGAGCAACACGTAAATGTTGCGACCATGACATTTCAGATACATGTATCAAGCCTTCTACACCTGGAGCAATCTCAATAAATGCTCCGTAGTCAACCAATACAACAACTTTTCCTTTTACAGTATCACCAATTTTGAGATTCGGGTCTAATGCTTCCCATGGATGTGGGGTAAGTTGCTTTAAGCCCAAAGCAATACGCTTTTTATCGTCATCGTAACTCAAAATAACTACATTTAATTTTTGGTCTAACTGTACTATTTCCTCTGGGTGGCTAACACGCCCCCAACTAAGGTCTGTAATGTGAATAAGCCCATCAACTCCTCCAAGGTCAATAAATACTCCATAAGTAGTAATGTTTTTAACCGTTCCTTCAAGTACTTGACCCTTTTCAAGTTTTGCAATAATTTCTTTCTTTTGAGCTTCAAGTTCAGCTTCAATAAGTACTTTGTGAGAAACTACCACATTGCGGAACTCTGGGTTAATCTTTATTACTTTGAATTCCATATTCTTGCCTACAAACATATCGTAGTCACGAATAGGCTTCACATCTATTTGTGAACCTGGAAGGAATGCCTCAATACCAAATACATCTACAATCATCCCTCCTTTAGTGCGGCACTTAATATAACCTTTTATAATTTCATTGGTATTAAGAGCTTCATTTACTCTGTCCCAAGAGCGTAGAGAGCGTGCTTGCTTGTGTGAAAGAATTAACTGTCCGCGCTTATCTTCTGTGTTTTCAACATAAACTTCTATTTTGTCACCAACTTTTAAATCTGGATTGTAGCGAAACTCACTAATGTTTACAACTCCTTCGCTTTTGTAACCAATATTTATTACCGCCTCTCTTTTGTCAAGTGATACAATGGTCCCTTCGATTATTTCACCTGTTCCAACTTTCGATAGGGTGTCATTATATCGGTCTTTTATTGTACTTTTATCACTATCGTAGAGGCTGTCTTCGTTTTCAAAAGCGTTCCAGTCAAATTGGTCAATAGCAACTGAGGCATTTACAGCACTTGGTTTTTTTGAAATCTCCAGAGGTGGATCTATCAAAAAATCTTGTGATTGTTCAATTTCAACAGATTCTAAAACTTGCACTGTTCGTGCATCATCAAGTGTTTCTTCGTTCATTTTTTTTTGTTAAATGGTTAGACAATTATAAATAATTATACCTTCCTTTTACGGAAGGTACTCGCAAAAATAAAAAAAATATCTGCAATGAAGTGTAACTTATTGCTTTATTTTTATAAAAAATGCTTTTCTCTTACTTTTCTTAAAATATTATTGCCGAATTAAAAGTATCCTGAGGGAGCCAATATAACTTTTACTCTTTCGTTTCACGATTTATAGGAAGTAACCACACGCAACTGTTTACAAGGTCAGGCACACACAACATATCATTTAAGATGTCAATTTCAGCTGGTCCTCTGAGAACTTCAGGTATAGACAGAAAGTGAATGCTGTCATCTTCTAAATTGATAAATCCTACCTTTCCACTCTCCCAACTGGTAAAATATAACTTCTTTTTATTCTTTGAAATTGCAAGTCCATCATACTGTCCAATGCGTGCTGTGATGGGCTTTGGATCTGGAGCCAAAAGATTCGAGATGCTATAAATAACATTCTCTACCTTAGTTTCTCCATCGGTAGGGTATGAGGCAATATAAAGCATAGAGTCAACTAATAGTAAACCATTTGCTCCAGGCACTTTTGAATACCACATAAGGTCGCTTCCATTAATTTCATCAAAGTTCGAAATGTCAAGAGAGTAGATGTTTCCTGTATTTGTTACAGATACAAGCATTGTATTTCCTGAGAATACAATGTCGTTAACAAATGTTTCGCTCGCAGGAAATGGAATTACTTCAGGTGCTTTTGTCAAATTTGCAAGATAATACACTACGACTTTGTTGACATCAGCAATAAATAGACGATGATTCTTGATAGCCATACCTTTTGGAGCAGACAAATAACCATCACTGTGGATTAATGTACTCATTTTGCCATTTTTCCAATAAGTAATATATCCTAATCCATCTGTGTTAAGTGGATTAAGCGCAGAGCCCCCAAAGTTAGCAATAAGCAGTCCACCTTTGTAGGTGCGAACACTTTCGCAAAATTGTAGTCCTTCGTTAATAACTTGTGGGGCTTTGCTATTTTGGCAACCTATTATAAATGTTGACAAAATAATCAAATAGAAAAGAGCCTTTTTCATAAAATAATTTTTATTGATTTTTATTGATAAATTGCTTTAAGATTGGGTATGTGCCTAATGGCATAAAGACGCTAATACTACGTCCATTGTACATTGCTTCACGAATGAATGTAGAGGATATATCTATGCGAGGAGCATCAAGATAACAAGCCTTATATTTTTTACATAAAGATCGTACGTCAAAGTTACCTCGTGGATATATAAGGAGTGGATAATTTGCAAGTAGTCGTTCGCTATTTTTCCAACTCTCAATATTTGCTAAATTGTCGCTGCCCATAATGATAGAGAAATGAAAGTTGGGATAATCTTGACTCAACTGTTCCATTGTGTGTATAGTGTACGAGGGCTTTGATAGTGAAAATTCTACATCGCTAACCTTCATTGCTAGTTGATAATTTTCAATAGATATTTTAAGTAGTTGCAATCGTAAGTCTTGTGGTAGTAGTTCCGACTGTTCTTTGAAAGGATTTTGTGGGCTTACAACAAACCAGACTTCGTCAATAGGCGAAAATTCCGCACAATAGTGTGCAAGCATTAAATGCCCAATGTGTACAGGGTTAAACGATCCAAAGAGTAATCCGACATTCATGTAGCGAGCATTTTCTCTATTTGTTTGCAAATGTTTTTTGGGGTAAAACCAAATTTTTCATCTAGTACTTTAAATGGAGCTGAGTAGCCAAAATGCTCTAAGCCAAATATGGTTCCATTACCTTGAATAAAACGATATAGGGTAGAGGGTAAGCCTGCAGTAAGCCCAAATATAGGCACGTCTTTTGGTAAAACTAGTGCACGATATGCTTCGTCTTGATTAAAAAATAGTCCCTCACTTGGGGCAGATACTATCTGTGCCACAATATTCTTCTGCTTCAAGAGCTTTGCAACTTCTACAAGTGTACTAACTTCTGAGCCGTTCGCAAGCAGAGTGATATTAATTTGCTCTGCTTTTTGAAGAATATATGCGCCTTTAATTGTTTGTAATGCTTCATTATACCTACAGCCACTCGCAGCAGGTAAGTCATTTACATTTTGCCTAGAAAGGATAAGGGCGGTTGGAGTGTTAGTATTCTCCATTGCTAATTTCCATGCAACTGTAGTTTCTTGTGCATCAGCAGGCCTTAGTACTAACGTGCTGTTTTGCCCACTATGATTTTTGAGTTGCTCCATTAAGCGGAGTTGTGCTTCTTGCTCAATAGGTTGATGTGTAGGGCCATCTTCTCCCACACGAAATGTATCATGCGTAAAAATATATTTTACAGGCAACTGCATCAATGCCGATAAGCGTATAGCGGGCTTCATGTAGTCTGAAAACACAAAGAAGGTGGCACAAGCAGAAATAACCCCACCGTGCAGTGCCATGCCATTGGCAACACAAGCCATAGTTAGTTCACAAACGCCCGCTTGCAAAAATGCTCCCGAAAAATCATTCTTTGTAAGTGCTTTAGTGTGTTTTAAGAAGCCATCTGTTTTGTCGGAATTACAAAGGTCAGCAGATGCCACAATCATATTCTCCACATTTTGCGCTAAACAACCCAATATTGTACTTGAAGCAGCGCGAGTCGCTTGATTCTCTTTTTGATTAATAGATGCATAATCTATCGCAACAGGAGTTTTTGAGAAAAACGTATTGAGTTTTGCAGATAATTCAGGGTTTTGCTTCGCCCATATCGCTTGCTCTTCTCTTTTTGTCGAGGCAATTTTGATTAATTTTATTTTGCGTGCCGCATATAATGTTTTTACATCATCAAAAACTACAAATGGATTTGCAGGATTTCCTCCCAAGTTTTCAATTGTTTTTTTTAATGATGCTCCTGCCTCTCCAAGAGGCATACCATGCGTAGCGACTTTGTTCTCAAAACTATCACCCGCAGCAGTTCTTGCTCCTTTACCCATGATGGTCGAGCCAATAATTAATGTAGGGCGTTGAGTTTCCTTATTAGCCGTTTGTAAAGCCATACGAATTTCTGCAGCATCATTTCCATTAATAGAGATTACACGCCAGCCCCAAGCCTCGTATTTTTTTGCTGTATCCTCTGTGGTTACATCTTTTGTTTCGGTAGATAACTGGATCCCATTACTATCATAAAACATAATAAGATTGTGTAGTCCAAGATGACCTGCAAGGCGTCCTGCTCCTTGAGATATTTCCTCTTGAATTCCTCCATCAGAAATAAAAGTGTAAGTTTTGTGACTTAACCATTCGCCAAAACGGGCTACCAAAAATCGCTCTGCAATAGCTGCTCCAACTGCCATAACATGTCCTTGCCCCAATGGACCAGAGGTATTCTCAATCCCCCTTTGCTGATCTAGTTCGGGGTGTCCTGCTGTTGGGCTTCCCCATTGACGAAAGGCAGTCAACTCCTCCATACTATATTTTTCACTTAATGCAAGTACTCCATATAACATAGGAGACATATGTCCTGGGTCAAGAAAAAAACGGTCTCGGCTTATCCAAGTCCCATCGTTAGGGTCGTAATTCAAAAATTCGGCAAAAAGTACATTTATAAAATCGGCACCGCCCATCGCTCCGCCTGGGTGTCCTGATTTTGCTTTTTCAACCATCGCTGCAATTAAAATTCGAATATTATCTGCAGCACGATTAAGAGTTTGAATATTATTCATAATGGTAATTCTTTAGTTACTCTTATTTAAATCCCATCGACTTTTTCATCAATGTCAGCGTATTGTTTGCACTAGTACGAGCTTTTTCTGCGCCATTTTTACGCACCTTTGTAAGATAGTCTTTGTCCTCAGATATACTTATAATCTTCTCGCGAATTGGGAGTGTAGTTTTGCAGATATCATCTGCAATTTGATTTTTCATATCTCCATAGCGAATTTTTCCTGCTTTGTGATCAGCATAAAAATTATCAACGACTTCTTTTGTCGAAACGACTTGCATTAAGGTAAAAAGATTTTTTACAGCTTCGCTCATTTCTGATGATTTTTCGCCTGTGTCCGTAACGGCTTTTCTCACTTTTTTTCGAATACTCGCCTCATCGTCCATCAAAAATATTCCATTGCCTTCACTTTTTCCCATTTTTCCACTACCATCTAAACCAGGTATTTTTATTAAATCTCCTCCAAAATTATAGGCGTCAGGTTCCATAAAAAGTGAAGTATTGTACATATTATTAAAGCGACGTGCTAATACTCGTGTCATTTCAAGATGTTGGGCTTGATCTTTACCCACAGGTACTTTATTTGCTCGATGAATGAGAATGTCTGTAGCCATAAGCACAGGATATGTCAGCAGTCCAGCGTTCACGTTATTTGGCTGCTGACGAGCCTTTTCCTTGAATGATACAGTGCGTTCCAACTCGCCCTTATACGCCAACATATTGAGGAGTACATACATTTCGGAAATTTCTGGAACGTCGCTTTGTACAAAAATCGTAGATTTTTCAGGGTCTAAGCCTGTAGCTAAATACTCTGCTAAGATTTGCTGCACATTGTCGTGAAAATTCTGAACAGTAGGATGGGTGGTTAATGAATGTAAGTCTGCAATAAAGAAAAAACAGCAATTATTATGCTGCATTTTTATGAAATTGATGAGTGCACCAAAATAGTTGCCAAGATGTAAATTGCCTGTGGAGCGAATTCCACTAACTACGGTCTCCATGTATATGAAATTATTGTGTAAAAAAAATAGAGTTTTGACTTCACTGAAATTATTGCGTTAAATGGATAGTAGGCTGACAATCATTATTTTATGCAAAAAACTTTAAAGTAGTTGTTTCGTCCTTGCATTTTCCATCAAATTTGACAAAGGTACTTGTTTTATTTAGAAAAAATATACACATAAAAAAATGTTCATAAATTACAAAGCATAATTTTAGATTCTCTCGCTATTTTTTGCTAATTTCGTGGGCTTTTTTGAATTAAAATAAAAATTATGTCAGCAGAAGAAATAAAACAAGACAACGGCACTTATACCGCTGATAGTATTCAAGTATTGGAGGGATTAGAGGCGGTTCGTAAGCGTCCTTCAATGTACATTGGCGATGTAGGGTCACGAGGTTTACACCATTTGGTATATGAAGTGGTAGATAACTCTATTGATGAGGCACTAGCTGGCTATTGCAAAAATATTGAAGTGTGTATCAATGAGGACAACTCTATATCAGTTACTGATGACGGTCGTGGCATTCCTGTTGATTATCATGAAAAAGAAAAAATGTCTGCTCTTGAGTTGGTACTTACCAAACTTCATGCAGGGGGTAAATTTAGTAAAGATTCCTATAAAGTGTCAGGGGGATTACATGGAGTGGGGGTGTCCTGCGTTAATGCTCTGTCTACACTTTTGCGCGCAGAGGTACGTCGTGATGGCAAAGTGTATCAAATGGAATTTTCGCGAGGCGTTCGCCAAACAGAATTAAAGGAAGTGGGTATTACAAGTTTGAGAGGTACAGTAATTACTTTTAAGCCCGATGCTGAGATTTTTGTGCAAAGCACCGAGTACAATTATGATATACTTGCAAGTCGCCTTCGAGAACTAGCTTTCCTTAATAAAGGTATTGCGTTAACGCTAAGTGATAAGCGAATTAAAGATGAAGAAACAAATGAATATAAAGTAGAGCGTTTTTTTTCAGAAGAGGGGTTGAAGGAATTTGTGACTTATCTTGATGCTAATCGACATAAATTAATTGAAAAGCCGATTTACCTTGAGACGGAGCGTAATAATGTACCAGTAGAAGTTGCTATTTTGTACAATACAGATTATAGCGAAAATGTACATTCGTATGTTAATAATATCAATACAATTGAGGGAGGAACGCACCTTTCTGGCTTTCGTAGAGGATTAACCACTACTCTTAAAAGTTTTGGGGAAAAGAATGGTTATTTTACCAAACTCAAAACAGAAATTGACGCTTCCGATTTTCGTGAAGGCTTAACTGCTGTTATTTCAGTTAAAGTTGCTGAGCCTCAATTTGAAGGGCAAACCAAAACAAAATTGGGAAATGATGAAGTTACTGCTGCGGTATCGCAAGCAGTAAGCAGTGCTCTTACTTATTATTTAGAAGAAAATCCCAAAGAGGCTAAACTTATCATTGACAAGGTCATTCTTGCAGCCAGTGCAAGGTATGAGGCGCGTAGAGCACGAGAGTTAGTTCAGCGTAAGAGTGGTCTTTCTGGTGCAGGTTTACCTGGGAAATTAACTGACTGCTCAGATCGTAATCCAGAAAGATGTGAGATTTTCATTGTCGAAGGAGACTCTGCCGGAGGAACAGCAAAGGGAGGAAGAGATAAAGCTTTTCAAGCAATTTTACCTCTTCGTGGAAAAATTCTCAATGTCGAAAAAGCAATGAAACATAAGATTTTGGATAATGAAGAAATCCGAAATATATTTACTGCACTTGGTGTTACTATTGGCACAGAAGAAGATAGCCAAGCTTTGAACTTATCAAAGTTGCGTTACCACAAGGTTGTAATTATGACTGATGCAGACGTAGACGGAAGTCATATTGCCACGCTTATTATGACTTTCTTTTTTCGCTACATGAATGATTTGATAAAAAATGGACATGTTTATATTGCTACCCCGCCATTGTACTTGGTTAAAAAAGGAAAAAATGAAAGGTATTGTTGGAGTGAAGAGCAACGCTTACAAGCTATTGAGGAATTTGGATTAGGGCGAGAGGCAACAGTACAACGCTATAAAGGTCTTGGCGAGATGAATGCTGTGCAGTTATGGGATACAACAATGGATCCTGAAAGACGTACTTTGCGTCATGTAACTATTGATAGTGCGGCTGAAGCCGACCGTATTTTTTCAATGCTAATGGGAGATGAGGTTGCACCTCGTAGAGATTTTATAGAGGCAAATGCCAAATATGCTCGCATTGATGCTTAATTTCTCATTATAAAAAATCAGAAAAATTTGCGTATTCGCAAAATACCCATTATCTTTACCAGCAGTTAAAAAAGGTATACTTTCTTTTAATCATTATGAAAAAACCGATATTTTTACTTTGTCTTATTTCAACTATTATAGTTGTAGGATCGTCTTGTGGGCGTAATAGCAAAAAAGCAAAGCAAGCAGAACTCGAAAGGATACAGCGTATGCAAGATAGTGCACGTCAAGCAGATGCAGCAATTATGATGCAATTACAAATGAAGGCAAAAATGGACTCTATGTCTGCACTTTCTAGCATTGCAGCAAAAGAATTTTCATCTAACAGGTCATCATCTAGCAATTACTCTTCTTTTTACGTTATAATTGGAAGTTTTCTTAATCGTTCCAACGCAGTTGAGTTTATGCAATTTGTAAAACAGATATTTCCAGACGCATCAGTTCTTCGTTATGGAAGGTGGAATATGGTTACTGTTGGTGGAACTTATTCAAATTTTTCGTTAGCTAATCGGGCTTTAGGTAGAGTAAAGGAAAGACTTGCAGATTTATATAGTAGCGGAGGCAGTGGAGGAGATGGCGAAGATGAGGATTATGATGAAGAAGATGGTGGTGATGAGGAGGAAGATATGTCTGATGATGAGGAGGATGCTGGAGATGAATTTGGTGAAGAGGAAGGAGATGAAGTTGAAGGAGCAGAGGGAGATGCGCCTTCTCGCAGTTTTTCTGGAACTCCTGCAGCTTGGGTATTAGGAATGTAAACTGAGTTAATCGTAATATCAAAAACTCAAGCAATTATGCTTGAGTTTTTTTTTAATTTTTTTTCATGAATACTTTTGGTCATTCTTTTAGAATTTCGATTTTTGGGGAATCTCATGGCAAAACTTTAGGAGTAGTTATTGATGGATGCCCTGCAGGAATTGCAGTTTCAGACTGTGATTTTGATAGAGATTTATTCCGTAGAAAAAGTGGCACAAAAGGGACAACGCCACGTATTGAAGCAGATAAGCCTGAAATTGTATCTGGTATGTTTAACCAAAAAACAACAGGTGCTCCTATTACTATTTTATTTGTAAACACGAATATACAATCTTCGGACTATACTAATTTAATTAATCTGCCAAGACCAGGTCATGCCGACTTTGTTGCAAATAAAAAATACACAGGACATAATGATTATCGTGGTGGAGGGCATTTTTCTGGACGATTAACATTAGGTTTAGTTGCAGCAGGAGTTATCGCAAAGAAACTAATTGATAATATCAATATTTCTGCGGAAATTATAGAGTTAGGTGGGATAAAATATGGACTACATCATGCTTTACTTAATGATACCATATCCAATAATGACTCATTAGGGGGAATCATTGAATGTACAGCAAGTGCTGTGCCAATTGGATTGGGAGAGCCATTTTTCAATAGTATAGAGTCACTAATTAGTCATGTTATATTTGCTATACCAGGAGTAAGAGGTGTTGAGTTTGGAGCAGGATTTGCAGCAGCAAAGCAGTTGGGATCACAGCATAATGACTGTATTATCAATACGAGTGGTACTACAAAAACAAATCAATCGGGTGGAGTAAATGGAGGTATTACAAATGGTAATTCTTTAGTTTTTCGAGTTGCAGTAAAGCCTACCTCTAGTATTGCACAAGTACAACGCACTTTTAATTTCAAGAAACAAGAGATGGAAAGTCTTGTAGTTAAAGGTCGACATGATAGTTGCATTGCTCTACGTATACCTGTTGTAGTTGAGGCGGCAACAGCTTTAGTATTAGCGGATTTATTTCTCCAGCAACAACAATCATAATGCTTATAAAATTAATTAAAATATTAATAATATATACTGCACTCGATAGTTTACAGATGTAAATACATTGAGGCATGTTAAATTTTAATGGTTGCAATGTAAAGTGCGTTGTATAATAAGTTTCTGAAAATTAAGACTTTAGTTGTTAATTTGGCAAGGTTTATTTAAGCCATTCATCGTTAAGTTTGCTAATAACTATCACAAAACCCATATCTATTTACATAAACAATTGTTAACTAGTAATTTGTAATGTTTATATAAATAAACAAGTGAATAAGTATATTGATTTTTACATTATACTAGATTTTATCGATATAATTTTTAAGATGTAGTTATACCGAAATTACATTTTCATTACATTTGTATACAATGTATTTGCTTATGAAAGATAGAATTTCTCAATTTATTGCTTATGCAAATATTACACCTGCTATGTTTGCAGATAAAATAGGGGTTCAACGCTCAAGTATTTCGCATATTATGGCAGGGCGAAATAAGCCTAGTTATGATTTAACTCAAAAAATATTACTAAATTTCCCTTTGATTTCGGCTGAATGGCTTTTGTTAGGTATAGGAAATATGCTTAAAGGAAATAATAATGAATTTCGTAATGGAGTTAATATTGCTCGAGAGTTTACGGATGTAAACTCTCGAGCAATGATATTTAATGAAAAGAAAGAAATACTACATATTACCATTTTTTATACCGATGGTACATTTGACTTATTTAAATCATCAAGCCCTTGAAATCGTCTCCAAAATAAAAAACTAATTCCTTAAGAGAATTAGTTTTTTATTAAACATAAGGAAATTTTAACTTCTATGCATAAGTCATTTTACTATCAAAATTGCGAGATAATTTTTCTTGAGCGTATAGTTTTGTAATATGTAGGGTGTTTTGATTTTGCTCAGGAAAGTCAAACATAGCGTCAATCATTACCTCTTCACAAATTGATCGTAATCCACGAGCTCCTAAATGGTGTTCCAGTGCTTTTTCTACAATATAGTCCAAAGCATCATCATCAATACTAAGTTTCACTCCATCCATTTCAAAAAGGCGTGTATATTGCTTTACAATAGCATTCTTTGGCTCTGTAAGAATACGGCGCAAAGCATCTTTTCCTAAAACTTCAAGGTGCGTTAATACTGGAAGTCGTCCAAGAATCTCTGGAATTAGTCCATAGGCACGCAAATCTGATGGAGTAATGTATCGAAGTAAATTATTTTCATCTATTTTATTATGCTTTTTTGAACTATAGCCAATAACATTTGTATTTACTCTACGAGCAATAAGTTTTTGTATTCCCTCAAATGCTCCTCCTGCAATAAATAGAATATCCTTGGTATTTACAGGAATCATTTTTTGGTCTGGATGCTTGCGTCCACCTTGTGGGGGAACGTTTATAATAGAGCCTTCGAGGAGTTTTAGAAGTCCTTGTTGAACACCTTCTCCTGATACGTCTCTTGTAATAGAGGGATTATCGCTTTTACGAGAAATCTTGTCTATTTCGTCAATGAAAACAATACCTTTTTCGGCTACTTTTGTATTATAGTCGGCAACTTGTAATAGCCGTGTAAGAATCGTTTCTACGTCTTCGCCAACATAACCAGCCTCAGTAAGTACAGTGGCGTCAACAATGGCAAAAGGCACTTTGAGCATACGGGCGATGGTGCGTGCAAGGAGTGTTTTTCCAGTGCCTGTTTCGCCGACTAGGATTACATTTGATTTTTCAAGTTCTACATCATCTTTGGAGGATTGGTTTTGTTTAATGCGCTTATAATGATTATAAACAGCTACAGAAAGATACTTTTTTGCATCGTCTTGCCCAATTATATACTCGTCTAAATGAGACTTTATCTTTTGCGGTGTAGGTAACTCTATATTAGCAATGTCTGTATCTGCATTTTTCACACTTTCACTTACGCCTTGTTTGCCCTCAGAAAGTGCTGTGTGTGCATGTTTAATGCAGTGTTCACATATAGCAACTTTATCACCCTGCACCAAACGTGCTTGATGCAAAGGTCTTCCACAAAAAGAACAGTTCTCTATATTCATTGCTTATTGCTAGATTATAAAATAATAAGGCTGACTGACCGTTAGACTATGCTTTTTTTAGAGCGTTTGGTTAAGATAGAGTCTATCATTCCGTACTCCTTTGCCTCAGTAGCATTCATCCAGTAGTCACGGTCGCCATCTTTCTCTATCTGTTTTACAGACTTTCCGGAGTGTTGTGAAATAATATTATACAACTCTTTTTTTAGTTTTCCGATTTCTCTCGCTGTAATTTCAATATCAGATGCTTGACCTTCGGCACCGCCCATAGGTTGATG
This sequence comes from Bacteroidales bacterium, assembly GCA_051658505.1. Lineage (GTDB taxonomy): Bacteria > Bacteroidota > Bacteroidia > Bacteroidales > UBA932 > JAITMY01. The sequence goes on from JBOFMS010000059.1 coordinate 18,058, forward strand.
AATCATCACACGAGAGTGAGGTAGTGAAGAACGCTTGCCCTCTGCACCTGCGCATAGCAATACTGCCCCCATTGAGGCAGCCATACCAGTGCAAATAGTACCTACATCTGAGGATATTAGTTGCATAGTATCATAGATGCCCAAGCCTGATGATACCGATCCTCCTGGTGTATTGATATATAAACTAATATCTTTTCCTGAATCATTGTTCGAGTCAAGAAAAAGTAGTTGTGCTTGAATAATATTGGCAACATCATCGTTAATGGGGACGCCTAGGAAAATAATTCGCTCCATCATAAGGCGCGAGAAAACGTCCATGCTTGCTACATTGAGTTGTCGTTCCTCGATGATGGTAGGGTTGATATATCCATTGTAAATACTATTGTAGCGATGCAGTCTAAGGCTATTGATGCCCACATGTTTTACTGCATATTTTTCAAATTCATTATGTGCCATATTTTTTTATAAAAAATTACTCTGTGTCTTTTTCAAAAAGTTGATTGAACTTTTCAGTAGTTATTTTCTTTTCTTCAAGTTTTGCATTTGCTTTGATATATGCAACTATCTTTTGCTCTGCAGCCTGTTCTGCAACTCGACGACGGTCTTCGGGGCGTTCTAAATTGCGTTTTGCGAAATTTAGAAGGTGTTCTTCTGGCATATTGTGCATTCCGTACATGGCAAATTGTTGTGCTGCCATCTTTTTAGAGAGTTCTAAAAGGTCGTCTTCAACAACTTCCATGTTTTGTTGCTTGAGCAAATGTCCAATAATTAATTGCCAACATAGATTTTCTGCGAATTTTGGATATTCTTCGGTTACTTGTGCTTCTGTAACTTTTCCTTCTGAGGTAACTAGCATCCAGCGTTTTAGGAATTTTTCGGGGAGTTTTAGTTTGGTCTTTTCTAGGAGCTTTTTGCGTGCGTCTATTGAAAATCTATAGTCGCTTTCTTCGGCAAGTTGTGTGCGTATTTCTTCTACAATTTTATCGGTAAATTCGGCTTCTGAGTGTACGGTTCCTTCTCCATATACTTTGTCAAAGAGTTCTTGATTGATTTCTGCGGGTTCCATACGGCGAATTTCTTTCACTGTTATGGTAAATTTGGGGTCTATTTTTTCAAGTTCTTCTTTGGTGACTTTCAAAAATGCTGCACAGTCTGCATCGTTTGTTAGGGTCTTGCGGATGTCTAATTCAAGGGTGCTGCCAATGGTTAATCCAAGTAGTTTTTTTTGTTTCTTTTCAGGCATTACTTTTAGGGACAGGCTTACGTTTTCAACGGTGTGTCCGCCTTCTTTTTCTTGTTTTGCATCGACCACTACGAGGTCTTCGAGTTCGATGTTGTTTACGTTACTCATTTTTCCAAAGTGACGTAGGTAACCGTTGATGCGTTTTTTCTTTTCTTCTTCGCTGATTTCTATCGTATAGAGGGGTAGTTTTATGCTGGAACTAATGGTTAAGTCAAGTTCTGGAGCAATGGCCATGTCGTAAGTAAACTCAAAGTCTGTTTGAGTATCAAAGTCAATGGATTCGGCTTTCTCACTTGGTAGTGGTTCGCCTAAGGTGCGAATGTTATTGTCTTGAATATATTTATTGGCTGCCTCTGACATCAGTTTTAAGACTTCGTCAACTAATACTGATTTTCCATACATCTTTTTTACCATTCCCATAGGTACCATACCAGGGCGGAAACCAGGCATTTGCATCTTGCGACGGTGTTCTTTTAGGGTGTTGGCAACCTTTTCTTGGTAATCTGCTTTTTCAATTTTTACGGTAAGCACTGCGTTTAGTGCATCCATGTTTTTGCGTTCGATATTCATTATTCAAGTAAATTTTTATCAATTTGGGGAGCAAAGTTAATCTTTTTAAGTAAATAAGCAAAGTCTTTTTAGATACGGCCTCTAGGGATTAGTAGCCTGTGTAACTTTGAGGGCTTAATGCGTGTAATTCTTCCTTAATAGATGCTTTAACGTCCAGTTGGTCGATAAATTCTTTAATGCTCTTTGCGGTAATAGGCTCGTTTGTGCGAGTCAGAGCTTTGAGTGCTTCGTAGGGTTTTGGATAGGATTCTCTTCGTAAAATGGTTTGAATGCCTTCTGCTACAACTGCCCAATTCTTTTCTAAATCATTTGCAATGGCGTGTTCGTTGATGAGCAATTTATTTAATCCTTTTAAGATGGAGGTGTAAGCAATTAATGTGTGCCCCATGGGTACGCCAATGTTTCGCAGTACTGTACTGTCGGTTAAGTCTCTCTGAAGTCGTGATATAGGGAGCTTTGCAGATAAGTGTTCGAAAAGAGCATTGGCAATCCCTAAATTACCCTCGGCATTTTCAAAGTCAATTGGGTTCACTTTATGGGGCATTGCTGATGAACCAACTTCTCCTGCTTTGATTTTTTGCCTAAAATACCCCATGGATACATATGTCCAAAGGTCTCTACAAAGGTCTATCAATATGTTATTTAGACGTTTAATGGTGTCAAACATTGCTGCGAGATTGTCATAATGCTCAATTTGGGTGGTTGTTTGTGAGCGATTGAGCCCTAAGGTTTCGTTGACAAACTGATTGGCAAAGTCTATCCAATTTATCGTAGGATAACTTACCTTATGTGCATTAAAATTACCTGTAGCTCCACCAAATTTAGCAGAGTAAGGTATGGCTTGAAGTAGGGTCATTTGCTTTTCTAGTCGTTCAACGAATACAAAAAACTCTTTACCCAAGCGAGTCGGTGAAGCAGCTTGTCCGTGTGTAAAGGCAAGCATTGGTACATTTGTCCATTGATTCGACAAGTCTTTTAATGTAGATACGAGTTCATGATATTTAGGCGTAATGATGTTTTCTATTGCATTCTTCAAACTCAAGGGCGTGGCTGTATTGTTCACATCTTGCGAAGTGAGTCCAAAGTGAATAAATTCTATCCATTTACCCAATCCTAATGCTTCAAATTGCTCTTTCAAGAAATATTCTACTGCTTTAACATCGTGATTGGTAATGCGCTCAAATTCTTTTACTTGAATAGCATTGTTTATATCAAAGTTTTGATAGATAGAACGCATCTTTGTAAAGCTACTGCGGTCTATATCTGCTAACTGTGGTAGGGGAATTTGACAGAGTGCAATAAAGTATTCTACTTCTATTTGTACACGATAGCGGATGAGCGCAAACTCTGAAAAGTAATTGCTCAGTTCTTCGGTTGTTTTACTATAACGACCATCAACAGGTGAGATGGCAAGAATGCTAGAAAATTGCGTTTGCATTGTAGTTTGATAGTTTTATGATTAAAAGTTGCCAAAAGTAAAGTTTATTTATCATACTCGCAAACTCATTTTAGAACGCGCTTATGCCCTTTGTAAATGGAGAAAACTATTGTTTTTTTTTAGAAACCTAAACTTGCTGTCGAAAATATGTTGAAAAAAACTATATTAAGTGTCGCTTTTTAATAGTGTAATGATGTTCTGAAATCTATAAAATCAGATTTAAAAACGATTGTTATTGCTCTAATCGTGAACTTTAAATCGTATCCTCCATACAAAGAAGTTATTCTATATAATAGGTTCTTTTTTTATCCAAGTTTACATCTAGTTTCCATTTTAAATGTGTACTTTTGCACTCCAATTATAATACTATATTATGCCATCGGGATAATTTAATTTGTAGAACCAGTAAACGTTTGCGCTAAAATGAGGGTCAATATTGCAGCCGTGGAGTATCTTAATACCACCCCTTTTATTTACGGACTTAGGCATAGTAAACTTAATGATTATCTATCCCTTAATCTTAGCATTCCTTCCGTTTGTGCAGACTTGCTAAAGGCTCAACAAGTAGATGTTGCTCTTGTCCCAGTAGCCACAATTCCTCTTTTTTCTAGTTGTAAAATTATTACCGATTATTGCATAGGTGCTACTGCACCTGTGGCAAGCGTGTCGTTGTTTGCACATCAACCCTTGAGTGATTTACATACGATTTATTTAGATAATCACTCCCGCACTTCATCAAGACTGATTCAAATACTCGCCAAAGAGTATTGGGATATAAATCCACAGTTTAAACAATTTGAATATTGCGCTGAAAATGAGGTCAATAAAAGTGGAGTAGGGTGCTTGCTAATTGGTGATAAAACTTTTGGTTTGCATGCAAAATATCCCTATGTATATGACCTCGCTGAGGCATGGTTGGCATTTACAGGGAAACCATTTGTTTTTGCCGTTTGGCTAGCAAATAACACTGTTGACGGTGCAACCATTCAATTACTTAATGAGGCATTTGAGATTGGCATACAGCGAGTTGGTGATGTGATAGAAGAGCAAAAGGAACGTTATCCTAAAGTTGATGTGCGCACTTATTTGACACAAAACATTAGTTATAACTTTGATGAATCCAAAAAAGAAGGACTAAATCTATTTTTGGAAAAAATAAAAGATTCTACAATAGTTTAATTGAATAAGAATTATGGTTAATTTTTACGCCAAAAATAGCAGCCGTATGTGGGGTAGTAGTGATTTAACTCACTTGCACGAACTTGGTTATGATGAAGTACTTTGGATAGACTTGACGGCTCCTACGCAAGAAGAACGTAAGGAGGTCGAAGAGTTTTTAAATATCAGTTTACAAACCGAGCAACAAGCAGAGGAAATTGAAAGTAGTTCTAGATACTATGAAACAGAAACTGCACTATATGCAAACACATCTTTTTTAGTTACCTATGATGGGAGTGAATTATCTTCAGAGCAAGTCTCGTTTATTATCTGCGAAGGGGTACTTGTTTCCATTCATCAAATTAACTTACCTGCATTTAATGAAACCACACGTCGTTTACTTATCAATCATCGGCAATTTCCAACTTGTTTTCATCTTATGGTTTCACTTTTAGAGTCCCGTATTGATATTGATGCTGATATGATGGAGGCTTTGGCAAAAGAGGTCAGTGCTATCAATAAACACTCTTTTGAGAAAAAATCAGATAGTCGCCTTGACAGTGAATTTCTCTTGAAAATTAACCGCTTACAAGAAAGCACCATGATGATGCGAGAAAGTGTTATCGATAAACAAAGAGTAGTGAGTAGTATTTTGAAAAGCGAACGATTTCCAAGTGACACTATTCCGAAATTGACACTTATTGTGAGAGATATTTCATCACTAATAAGCCATGCCGATTTTGCATTTGAGCGACTTGAATTTCTGCAAGATACGGTAATGGGACTTATTTCGCTTGAGCAAAATAAAGTGATTAAAATCTTTACCATTGCATCACTTATTTTTATGCCTCCAACACTTATTAGTAGTTTATATGGTATGAATTTTCAGTTTATGCCTGAACTTTCATGGAGATATGGTTATCCACTAGCAATTTTCTTTATGGTTTTGAGTGTTGCTCTAACTTTATTATTTTTCAGAATGAAAAAAATGTTATAATTGACGTCAATCCACATCAATTTAATATAATATAAATTATCAAACTAATATTGTTGTTTTAATTCGTGTATCGTTATTTTATATTTTTACGCTATAAAGGCAAACATTATCACGGTTGGCAGTTGCAAGCCAATGCGGAAACCGTTCAAGAGGCATTAAATAAAAGTCTTTCCATCTTATTGCAAGCAGAAATTAGCACTTTAGGTTGCGGGCGTACTGATACGGGCGTACACGCCCATAGTTTTGTTGCTCATTTTGATTTTCAATATCTTATTTCTGATACCACTGTATTTTTGAAAAAAATCAATAGTATTTTATCCCTTGATATATCTTGCTTTGACCTTAAAATGGTAAGTCTTGAGGCAAATGCTCGATTTGATGCCATAAGTCGTACTTACAAATACTTTATTGTCCAAAGAAAAGACCCATTTTTACTGGATTTTTCGCATTATTATCACTTTGAGTTAGATATTGCGCAAATGAATACTGCTGCAAAAATCCTATTAACGACCAAAGATTTTACTAGTTTTGCAAAATTACATACTGACACAAAAACCAATGATTGCCTTGTAACAAAGGCTGATTGGAGTGAGAATTACGAAAATAATACGCTTATTTTTACGATTTCTGCAAATCGTTTTTTACGGAATATGGTACGTTCTATTGTAGGAACTTTACTTGATGTTGGTCGGAATAAACTTTCAGTTTCCGAATTTCAAAAAATTATTAATGGAAAAAGTCGTTCATTATCAAGTTCATCTGCTCCTGCCAAAGGCTTATTTTTATGGCAAGTGGATTATCCCAGTAATATTTATCTTTCTTAGTGAACACAACTTCAATCATTAGTACTGATGATGGCTCTTTCTCTGTTAGAAATGAGATGTTTAACGAGGCATATCATTCGCATTCTGGAGCAATTTTAGAGTCTAATCATGTTTTTATTGAAGCAGGCTTTAGGCAAGTAAAACAAAACGAAGTTTCAATATTTGAACTTGGTTTTGGCACAGGGCTTAATGCTTTGCTGACATTATTAGAAGCACAAAAAACGAGTCAGAAAATATATTATGAGGCGATTGAATTATATCCCCTTGCAGCGGAATTAAGTTCTCAGTTAAACTACTCCAGTATATTAAAGATTGACAATCAAATTTTTGAAAATATCTGTTCGGCAAAATGGAATACTACAGTAGAAATTACGCCTAATTTCACTCTTTGTAAGAAGCAATGTAGTTTGCTTGACTTCCGTTTTATCAGGAAATTTGATTTAGTTTATTTTGATGCGTTTTCGGCGGATACACAAGCCGAATTATGGACAGAATCGGTGTTTTCTGACATTTATAATGCAATGAATAACAATGCCGTACTGACAACCTACTCAAGTAAAGGATTAGTGAAGCGAAATCTACGTGCTGCAGGTTTTATTGTCCAACGTTTGCAAGGAGCAGGAGGCAAACACCACATGTTGCGTGCCGTAAAAAACAATCTTAAAAAATCACTTTAAAGTTAAACGAGAGTTTTGAGCATCCTACTCTTCATTAAAGTTTATTTGACTTGCTATTATTAGATTATTCACAGACTTTACAAAGTGTTCTGCATATTGATGCGCACGCAAATATGAAAACACAGCAAGAATAATATATATTAGACTTATAGTCCAATGTTTTGCAAAAAATGCAATAATTGAAGAAATGCAAAATATCAAATTTACAGCGTTAAATAATTCATTCATAATATACCAATATTGTGCTGGAGTATATATATTTTTTACTTGTAGTTTGGCACAAGCAAGCCAAAATTCTGAAATAGTAGCAAATGTTCTTCTTTGCTTTAGGTTTTCATTCTTAGTGTATTTGATAACTGCATATTCGACTTTTGTTTTATAAAAAAGCAGTTGCAAAACTGCATTTATATTTTTGGATTTTTCGCTCGAAAAAAATTTTTCAGATAACCAAAACAGTTGAAGTAAGTTGTAATTAAGCGAACCGATTATGTGTCCAAGAAGATAAATTATGGGTATGATGAGAATGGATACTAAAAAGGATAAATCTGCAAAAAACTTGTACTTGTCAAAGCAGTATATTGTAAAGCAAAAAACCTCGTTAAAGAAAATTACTCCAAGACAAATAATAAGTATTAGACCTGTTAGTATGTAAACAAAAAAATCTCGGATTGTAAAACTTGTTGTTATAGACATCGTTTTTTTTGAGTATTATAGTTGATAAGAGTCAAAAGCAATCTGTTTTCTTTTGTATCGATAAATAATTTGTAATGTATCTCCCTTTTGCATGTAATTTACAATGGGTCTTTTTTCGTCACTGTTGTTATCAATTATTATCAACTCAGAAATTGTATTGCATAAAGACTCATTAAAATATTTAAACCTAAATTCAGATGCAGGAACCGTACTACTATAAGTCGCATATTCTCCATTTTGTTTTTTGAATATGAGCGAATAATCCATCTTTCTCTCTCTATTAAAAAAAGCAAAATAAAATCCAGCTCCAATAAGATAAGGCAGCAGAACAAATAATAAGTAAGGGTATAAAACTCCGACTATTGCTTCTATTACCCTCACCCCTCCTAACATAGAGATGGGTTTTGGTTGAAAATCAAAGAGGAGGTTAAGTATGTCTTGTGCTCCTAGTTCATACATTCGAATAACGAGAAAAATCGGTATCAAAATGCATAAAAGTTTAATTACCCCGCCTAATATATCAATACGTCTTGATTTCCACTTTCTATATTGCTTTCCTTTTTTTGCGGTCTCTATAATTTCTGGTAGTCTAATCTTTGTAGCTTCTTCTCTCCATTGAGTTATTGTTTGCTTTCTTACACTCTCTAGCCTCCTTATCCTTGCCTCTTCTATTTTATTCTCTTTTACTTCAAAATACTTTTTTACGTCGTTTAAGCTTTTCAATCGAAAAGAGTTTAGATTCACTTCGTCAATAAGAAAAACATAATGGTTTGTGCCATCAATTTGAAGTGCAAAGACGACATCATCAATGTATGCGGCATGTACCATTAATGATTGCGTTTTAGTGGTTATTATCAGAGACTTATTTGCAGATAAAAACCTCCATTTAGCATTAGTAACTTGTCCATTTATAGAAATGATTAATCCTCCATCTTCTTCAAAGATGTAAACTTCTTTTTCGCCACTATCATTGAATATCCACCAAGTTTTGTTGCAAAGATTCGTTTTTACATCTAACTTTTCACTAAATCGCTTATATCTGCTTATTGAGTCTAAAAAATATGATTTCATGTTTTTCTAATTTATTTTTAAGGTATAAATTAGGTAAAGCATACTTAAAAGTACTATTTTGCACATGTTACGAGCCATAAAAAGAGAAATATCTTTACTTGTCTAACACCGTAACCCAAGCAAACTTATCATCCGTATCACCATACTGAATAGCACGCAAGCGATTATATAGTTTGGTTGAAATACTTCCTGCTTCTCCATCTTTGCAATATTCAAAATTCTCTTGTGTACTTGGGTCAAATATACTACCAATAGGACTAATTACGGCTGCGGTTCCACAGGCACCCACCTCGTCAAAACCTGCCAATTCTGTAACTTCGACTTTGCGTTGTTCTACGGTAAGTCCCATATCTTTTGCTAAGGTCATTAAACTCATGTTGGTTATACTTGGAAGTATGCTATGAGATTTTGGGGTGATATAACTATTGCCTCGAATGGCAAAGAAGTTAGCAGGTCCACATTCATCAATATATTTCTTTTCGGCAGCGTCTAAATATAGTACGGTTGCATAGCCTTCTTTATGACATTTATCAATGGAAATAAGACTTGCAGCATAATTTCCACCACACTTTGTGTGTCCTGTACCTTGAGGAGCAGCACGGTCATGATCTCTATCAATAATTACATTTACAGGCTTAAAGCCTTCCTTGAAGTAGGGTCCTACAGGGCTTACAAATATTACGAATAAGTATTCTTGAGACGGCTTTACACCTACTTGTGCTCCTGTTCCAATAAGTAGCGGACGAATATATAAGGTTGCTCCGCTATCGTGGGGAGGTACAAGCTCTGCATTGTGTTGTACTACTTGTTTAACCATACTCAAAAATAATGCTTCACTGGGGGCTTGCATTTTTAAGTATTCTGCGGAATTTATCATTCGCTTGGCGTTTTCCTCTGGGCGAAATAGACGAATTTTATTATCCTTTCCTCTATACGCTTTAAGTCCTTCGAATACCTCTTGTCCGTAGTGTAAACAAGTGGCAGCCATGTGTAAATTTATTTCTTCGGAGGTATGTAATTGGGGTTCTTGCCAAGCTCCATCACGAAAGGCGCATCTTATATTTGCTTTTGCGGGGCGATAGCCAAATCCTAAGTTTTTCCAGTCCATCATGTTATTTTAGAGTTTTGGAGGTTTACTAATCGGGAATTCCATTGCGCAACTTTATAAGAAACGCTTCAGGGAATTTTTTTCGTATCTCGGAAACAAGTGCCTGTGCTTCTTTTTCGGTTTTTGCGTAGCCAGCGTAATAGCGATAAGAATCACCATAACGATAATGTTCTACATCTGTTAGTCCACGAAACTCACGCGAGTTTTTAGGGAGTACTTTAGAGGTAGAAAAAATTTGCACATGATAAGTTATTCCATTATAATCTCTTTTCTTCAAAGGTTCTTTTCGTACCTCTGGCTGTTGTTTTGGAGTATTTGTTTTGTCAAGAGTTTTTTGCGGGCTCTCTTGTTTCTTTGGTGTTGGTGCTGGCGTATTATTGTGTATTCTGTCCCAGCGTTTTTTATAGCCCTTCAAGGCCTTGAATATCGCTAATGCCTGTTCATCTTGCCCTTTTTCAGAGGCGATATATTTCTCCTCTTCTATGTTGGTAATAAAACCGACTTCAATAAGCACGCTTGGCATTGTTGCTTTCCATAGAACTAAGAAGGGTCCTTGTTTAACTCCTCGACTAAAGCGTTTTAGGTTAAGCATCTCGTCTTCAACTAATGCTGCCATGTGCAGACTGTGATCCATATTTGAGTTTTGCATCATAGCAAACATAATGAGCGATTCTGCGGAATTAGGGTCATAGCCATCGTAACGTTCCTCAAAATTTGCTTCGTAGCGTATATCTGCATTTTCTTTAAGGGCTACTTCTGCATTTTTATCACTTTTGTCAATTCCCATAACAAAGGTTTCGGTGCCAAAAGGCTCTTTTCGAGGATTTCCGTTGGCGTGAATTGATATGAATAAATCGGCAGCGGCTTGATTTGCAATGGTTCCTCTATCCTCTAAAGAGATAAGCGTATCGGTTGTGCGAGTATAAACTAATTCGACATCGGGCAAGTGTTTTGTGATAAGTACACCAAGTTTTTTTGAGATTTTGAGAACAATATCTTTTTCTAATGAAAAAGCACCTCGTGCTCCTAAACTGGGACCTCCATGTCCTGGGTCGATAACCACGACCATTTCTTTTTTTGCAGCAAAACCTGAAAGAGAGGTTGCTAAAAGCAATAGAGTGCAGACAAATGCATTGCAGTATTTTTTCTTTAATCTAATATTAAACTTGCAAAGCATTTGTTACGCTATCGTTTTTTGAGTAAATTTGCAGCCCTTTTTGGTGAGAGAGTGCAAAAATAGTAAAACATATTTTTTTAACAAAATACTTGCTTACAAAGCCTTACATTTTTTTTGTCTTTTTTGCACTAATGCACTTGTGCATTGTGTCGAGTGCCAATTCTCTACCTCCAACTATAGTTTCAAGTGTCGATTCTCTTTCCACCTCCACCAATCTTGCGGTATCCGATACGGGTTTGACTGCCGTTAATGATAGCCTAAAGTTGCATACCGATAGTATTGCCTTTGACAGTGTGATGATAGATACTACGATTTCTGATGATGGCATTACGGAGCCTGTTTTTTCGGAGGGCGATGATTCTACGGTTTATCTTCTTGGCGTTGACAATCGTCGTGTATTGATTTATGGTAATGCGAAGGTAACGCATTTGGATATGGAAATAACGGCGGATTTTATTGATTTTGATATGGTCAATAAAATTGTGTTTGCGAGAGGCACCTACGATACACTCACAAATGAAGTTAAGGGGCGACCTGTTTTTAAGCAAGGAGCAGAAAAATTTGACATGGACTCAATGTACTTTAATCTTGAGAGTAAAAAAGCAAAGATATATACCGTTATTACACAGCAAAGTGAAGGATTTTTGCACGGAGAGGCGATAAAACGTATGCCCGACAATACAATTTATGTATCGAAGGGAAAGTACACAACCTGTGATGCTTCGTGTCCACACTTTTATCTTGCACTAAGCAAGGCAAAAGTGGTGCCCAATGATAAGGTAGTATCAAGTTTTGCCTATTTTGTAATTGAAGACGTCCCTACTCCACTATTTATACCCTTTGGTTTGTTTCCTCAAAATTCAAGTAGAGCTTCGGGGATAATTATGCCCTCGTATGGGGAAGAGCGCAATCGAGGCTTCTTTTTTCGTGATGGAGGTTATTATTTTTCCATCAATGACTATATTGATTTAGCGGCAACAGGCAGTTACTACACGCTCGGCTCATGGCAATTAGGCGCACGCTCAAGTTATCGATGGAAGTACCATTTTAGCGGAGGGCTTAATCTTAATTATGCCTCTAATGTTATTGGAGAGCCAGGTTCGCCCGATTATAATCCTCATACAGCATTTTCGTTTCAGTGGACGCATACACAAGACCCGAAGTTTAGCCCGAATAAGACCTTTGCTGCGAGTGTAAATATTACGACTTCAAGTTATCGTAACTTTAATGAAAACTCTCTTAATCAATCCATCACTAATACCACTCAATCCAGTATATCCTACTCGCAAACATGGGCGGGCACACCTTTTAGTATGAGTGTGGCAGCCACGCACTCGCACAACACTCGTGATAGTATTATCACTTTAGGCTTACCTACCTTTAATTTTAATATGGCACGTATCACTCCGTTTAAGCGCAAAAATAGAGTGGGTGCTGCTAAGTGGTATGAAAACATTGGGGTTCCGTTAACTGTTAATCTTCAAAATACGGTTTCCGCAAAAGAGGATGAGTTTAGCGACTTTAATTATCTTGTTAAGCATCACATGAAAAATGGTTTGCGCTACAATACTGCTTTATCTGTACCTTTGACGGTTGCCAAGTTCATTAACCTTACACCAAGCGTTTCATACAATGGGCGTGTGTATTTGAGTCATGTTGAGCGCAATTGGGTGGATACCTCGCCTACAAATGGATATGTGCGTTTGGATACGGTATTTCGTCCCTCGCATGATTATGACTTTTCTACCTCTCTATCTACCACTACACGCCTTTATGGTATGGCGCAATTCAAGGGAAAATTCCCCATCGAGGCAATTCGCCATGTCGCTTCTCCCACCTTAGGAGTTAGTTGGCGACCCGACTTTTCTACTTCAACTTGGGGGATATATAGAACGGTACAGATAGACTCAACAGGGCGCACGCAGCGTTATTCTCCTAATCAAGGCGGCATTTATGGTACTGCAAGTGCTGGCGAGAGTGCATCACTAAACTTCAGTTTAGGTAATACGTTAGAGATGAAGGTGCGTTCAAAAAAAGATACTACAGGTACGGGCAGTAAAAAAATCAAGTTGCTTGAAGGTTTAACCTTTGCAGCCTCTTACAATTTACTTGCGGATTCGATGAATCTGTCAAACATTACATTCTCAGGGCGTACTACATTATTCAGTACACTTGGTGTAAGTTTTAACGGCACACTTAACCCTTATGCGCTCAATGCCGATGGACGACAAATTGCACGTTATCAGTATAAAGATGGCGGGCTTGCACGTCTAACCAATTTTATATTCTCGTTTGGTTACTCCTTTAACCGTGATGAAAAAGTGTCGAATACCCTACCACAGCCTATCCCTACGGCACTCGACCCGATGGGAATGTACGATGGTTTGAGTGTGGCATACACTGATTTTTCATTACCATGGTCATTAAATGTCAACTACTCCTTTGCTTATAGCAAACCCGCCTTTGAGAGCACCATCACACAAACCTTAGGCATTAATGGGAACTTTAGTTTAACGCCAAAGTGGAAAATTAGTATGCAGTCGGGCTATGACTTTACCTTAAAAAGCATTGCCCCCACAAGTTTAAGTCTGCACCGAGACTTGCATTGTTGGAGCATGAATTTTTCGTGGATACCCATTGGTTCGTGGCAAAGTTGGAATTTTAGCATTAGTATTAACGCCTCGATGCTCAAGGACTTAAAGTATGATAAGCGTCAAAGTCGCTTTGACCAAGAGGAAATTTAACCCATTTAATTTAATCCGTTTATTTATGAAAAAAATCATTTGTACTCAAAACGCCCCACAAGCCGTAGGACCTTACAATCAAGCAATAGAGGTCAATGGCACGCTTTACACCTCGGGGCAGATACCCTTAATGCCCAATGGAACAATGATAGAGGGCGATATTCGTGCGCAAA
>JBOFMS010000060.1:0-8080 GCA_051658505.1 Bacteroidales bacterium
TTCTTTTTACAGGGATAGCAAGTTGGCGAATTATGCTTTCTGTTGCATTGGGTGGCTTGTTAATGGGAGGCATATTGAATTTTATTGGAGCAAACTCATATATGCAAATGCCTGCTTATTTACACTTGATTACTGGAGGTTTTGCCTTTGGAGCAGTATTTATGGCAACAGATCCAGTTACGGCGGCTCAGACTAACAAAGGTAAGTGGTTTTATGGATTTGCTATCGGCATAATGGCTGTGCTTATTCGCGTTCTTAACCCAGCCTACCCTGAGGGGATGATGCTTGCTATTTTGTTTATGAACGCCTTTGCTCCTCTTGTTGATCATTATGTAGTGCAGGCTAATGTGAAAAGACGTCAGAAGAGAGTTTTTATGTCTAAAAATAACATTTAATTTCCATATATACTTTTTGATTTATGAACAAAGAGAGCAATAAATATATATATATATATTCCTTAATATTAGTTGTAGTTGTGGCATTAGTTTTGTCCCTTTCTGCTACGTTATTGAAGCCCTTTCAGCAGAAAAATGCAGAAATTGAAAAAAAATACAATATTCTTTGTGCTGTTCAAAAAGCAAAGGAGGTACAGTCTGCAAAGAATAAAACGCTCTACATTGAGGAAGAGTACTCAAAGTATATTGTAGAAAGTTTTGCTCTGAACTCTTTCGGAGAGCGACTTGAGGCCGATGCTTTTATTGTTGACTTAGAGAAAGAAGCAGAGAAGTCCATGGATATACGTAAATTCCCTGTTTTTGTATGTGTTGAAGATGATAGTTCGCAAAAATTTATTATTCCTCTTCGGGGCTCTGGTTTGTGGGGGCCTATTTGGGGATATATTGCCTTACAGGAAGATTGCAATACTATATGTGGGGTGGTGTTTGATCATAAGAGCGAAACTCCTGGTTTAGGAGCTGAGATTTCTTCGCAACAATTTCAAAGGCAGTTTGTTGGAAAGCAGTTGTTTGAAGGAAATAATTTTGTTTCAATCAAACTAATTAAAGGAGGTGCTAATCGAGGCAACTTAGGTGAAGTTGACGCAATCTCTGGCGGAACGATTACAGGGCAAGGATTGGAATCAATGTTAAGAGATGTTCTTGTTAATTATCTTTCGTTTCTTCAAAAACAACAAAATTTGCTTGCGAATTCTTCCTTAGACTCTGAAGCAGAACAAGCGACTGCGATAATTGAACCGAAAGAAAAAAAAACTGTAGTTGCTCCAAAGCAGGTTGTAATGCAAGAGGAATTTCTAAATCAACAATCGACTAGTGAATTTGTTGAATAATCGTGTAAATATGCGCGGTTTTACATTTAATTAAGTTTTTTATTCAAAATCTACACGATGGAAAAAGAATCTTTACTATCATCAAAAAACCTGAAATTAATTACGGCACCTATTGGCAGTAATAATCCCGTTACTGTACTAGTGCTTGGGATTTGCTCTGCCCTTGCAGTTACTGTAAAGTTGCAGCCCGCAGTAGTAATGGCTATTTCGGTAATGGTTGTGCTTGCGGCAGCTAATGTTTTGATATCTATACTTCGAAATACTATTCCAAGTCGGATTCGTATTATCGTTCAGTTAGTTGTTGTTGCCTCTCTTGTTATTTTGGTGGACCAATTTTTGAGAGCATTTGCTTATGACGTGAGTAAGCAGCTTTCGGTATTTGTTGGTTTGATTATTACGAATTGTATTGTAATGGGACGTCTAGAGGCATTTGCTTTGGGCAATAAGCCTTGGGGGGCATTTTTAGATGGTATTGGCAATGGCATTGGCTATGGAGTTATTTTGGTTGTTGTTAGTTTTTTTCGTGAACTTTTTGGCGCAGGAACCCTTTGGGGCTATCGAGTGATTCCTGAAAGTTTCTACATTGAAAATGGTGGTTTTTATGCTAATAATGGACTCATTATTTTGCCGCCTATGGCACTTATTGTAGTTGGAATTATTATTTGGATTCAACGCACTAGAAATAAAGAACTTATTGATAAATAGAATTGATATACGAATATTTGTGTAATATTGAAAATATGGAAAATGTATTAAATATATTCATTAAGTCAATTTTTATTGACAATATGATATTTGCCTATTTTTTTGGCATGTGCTCCTATTTGGCAGTTTCAAAAAATGTCAAAACGTCAATGGGGCTTGGTCTTGCAGTTGTTTTTGTTCTTGCAATTACTGTACCCATCAACTATCTACTGAATAAATTTGTTCTTAGTAGTGGATCTCTTACTTGGATTAATCCAGATAGTGTAAACTTAAAAGAAGTTGATTTGAGTTTTTTAAGTTTTATAGTTTTCATTGCAGTTATTGCAGCACTAGTTCAAATTGTAGAAATGATTGTTGAACGTTTTGCCCCATCTCTTTATGCTTCTCTTGGTATCTTCTTACCCTTAATAGCGGTAAATTGCGCAATATTGGGAGGATCGCTGTTTATGCAAGAGCGTGGTTATCAGTCTATTGTTGAGGCAGCCTCGTTTGGTATAGGCTCTGGAATCGGATGGCTACTGGCAATTGTGGGGATTGCTGCGATTCGAGAAAAACTTTCATACTCAAATGTTCCTGCGCCTTTAAGGGGTTTAGGAATAACGTTCATTATTACAGGGTTAATGGGAATTGCCTTTATGGCATTTATGGGGATCAAGTTGTAAATATACAAATAAAGATAAGATGATATTGTTGACAAATTTTATGCTAACAACAGTAGCGGTTGTAGTATTTTTAATTATTGTTTTACTGTTAGTTTCACTTCTGCTTTTTGCAAAAAAAACACTTGTTCCGCAAGGGAATGTAGAACTTAATATAAATAATGGCGAGCGAAAACTTGATGTGGCATTAGGCTCTTCTCTATTGTCAACTCTCTCAGAGAATGGGATTTTTTTGCCCTCAGCCTGCGGTGGTGGTGGAACTTGTGGAATGTGTAAATGTCAGGTGCCGAAAGGTGCTGGGACTATCTTGCCTACAGAGGTGAGTTTTTTCTCACGAAAACAACAACAAGAACATTGGAGACTTGGATGTCAAGTTAAGATTCGTGAAAATATGGATTTGTCTGTTCACGAAGAGATATTGGGGATTAAAAAATGGGAATGCGAGGTTGTTAGCAATCGCAATGTTGCAACCTTTATAAAGGAATTTGTTGTAAAACTACCTGAAGGAGAAAACTTGAATTTTAAGTCTGGAGGTTATATTCAAATTGATGTTCCCAAGTGTGATGTCGATTTTTCGACAGATATTCATGTAGAAGAGAACTTTCGAGAGGACTGGGATAACTTGAAGATTTGGGACTTAAAAATGAAAAATTCAGTTCCAACTTTTCGCGCTTATTCTATGGCAAACCATCCTGCAGAGGGAAATATTGTTATGTTGAATATTCGTATTGCTACCCCTCCATGGGATAGAGCCAAGGGAACATTTGCCAATATTAATCCAGGAATTTGTTCTTCGTATATTTTCTCAAGAAAGCCAGGAGATAAGGTTGTGGTTTCGGGACCTTATGGAGAATTTTTTATGCGTGATACGCAAAACGAAATGATGTTTATTGGAGGAGGTGCTGGTATGGCTCCTATGCGTTCGCATATTTTTAATTTGTTTCAGACTATAAAGACGGGTCGAAAAGTGACATTTTGGTATGGGGCTCGCTCTTTGCGAGAGGTATTTTATGCAGAGCAATTTAGAGAGATAGAGAAAAACTTCCCCAACTTTAAGTTTACTATTGCTCTTTCTGAGCCAAAAAAGGAGGATAACTGGAATGGGGCTACAGGCTTTATACATCAGGTAATAGATGAGTTATACCTTCAAAAACATGATGCGCCTGAAGACATTGAGTACTATTTGTGTGGTCCCCCTATGATGAATAGTGCTGTAACAAAAATGCTTTATGATTTGGGAGTTCCAGACGAGATGGTTATGTATGATGATTTTGGAGGGTAATTATAATTAGTCTGTTAAAAGACATACTAATTTGATGAATTAAAACGTTATACCTCACAGTAGAAGTTGGAGAACTTCTAAATGTTGACTACATGAAGAAAAAAATATTATTTGTTTTTATTATTGGATTGCTTTTTACTGCACAACTTGTTGCGCAGCAAGGGGTGGTTTTTAGTCAATACGTATTTAATGGATTGATGATTAATCCTGCTTATGCTGGCTATAAAGAATTATTTAATGCATCGGTATTTTACAGAAATCAATGGGTTGGGATAGAACAGGCTCCAACCACTATTTCTTTACTTGCAGATGCTATGGTGTATAAGAATGTTCTTGGTGTTGGGGGGCATATTTTAAATGATCAAATCGGGATACAGAAAACAATTTCAATGTTTTCTGACTACTCCTATCGCATTAAAATTGATAAGGATTCTCGTCTTTCTATGGGACTCTCTATCGGAGTTACACGGATGAGTTTTAATGAAGACTTGGTGCGGTTAAATAATAGCGACGATCCCATTTTACAACAAGGTTGGCTGCAAGAGTCAGTTTGGCGTCCAGATTTTAATGTCGGTTTTTTTTATGATCATAAATTATTTTCTGTTGGTTTATCCTTGACAGAGTTGTGGACTAATTATGGGGTTGTAAGAAAAAAACCTCAACTTTACCTTCTTGGTCAGAGTCTTTGGACTATCGAAAAGAATTATGTTTTGAAGTTTGGGTTAATGTATAAAGATGACTTTGACATGCAACCAAGTGTAGATATTAGTGTATTTGGTATCTTTCAGGATCGCTATTGGGTTGGAGTTTTGTGGCGGAATGGTCTTCCATTCTCTGGGCGCGTAATGAATGCTATGTCAGACTATACGAAGAAGGCGTCTTTTAACTCTATCTCTTTTTTGCTTGACTTTTTTGTTTCAGAAAATTTTCACGTTGGCTATGCTTATGATTTGCCTTTGGGTAGTGCGCTTACAAAAGCCTCTTATGGTTCTCATGAGGTGATGCTCGGATTTACTGTAGGTAGAAAAACGCAGAGAGTACTTACGCCTCGCTATTTTTAAGATGTCAATGTTTATTAATTTTGTATGTTTTTTTTGTTGAGTACTAAATCTAAATATATACGCTTTTTTTTTGTTGGGATATTCGTTTGCTTGCTTCTGAATATTTCACTTCCTTTGTTTGCTCAACAGATTAAATTAACACCTACGATTCATCAGAATCAAGTGCGAGATTTTATTTTTGAAGGTGCCTATTCTCGTGCGTTGGAGGTTTGCCTCTCTTCTTATCAAAAGAATCAAACTCTTAATAACACAACTGACTTAGCCAATGTATATCGGTTGATGTTTAATTATACAGAGGCTGAAAAGTATTATGCAATTGCATCCAAAGATGTGAATTGTCGGGCAGAGAACTATCTGTTTTATGCAGATATGTTGATGAATAATGCAAAGTATAGTGAGGCGAGAGCAATGTATTACACTTATGCAACTCGTAGTGGTAATTCTTTAGGTGCAAGAGAGAGTATTACAAGATGTGATTCTGCCGCAGTGATTGCCTCTAAGCCAGTTCAATATGCTATCATGAACGAGCGGCTTATAAACACTAATTATTCGGAATTTTCGCCTATCCGCACTGGCAACTTCATTGTTTTTACTTCAGATAGACCTCTTAGTTATAAACCTTCGGGTGAGGTTGCGAACACAAAGACAGACTCTATTGCTTTTTACTCTTTGGGCTCATCGCCTAAGTCTGACATAAGGCACTCCATCTACGAAGGAGGAGTACATGACCAACGCTCAGAGAAAGAGTTAAAGAAAGAGCAAAAAAGAATAAAGCGTTTGATGGCAGACGAATTGGCTGGAAAATCTCAGACGCTTTATGGAGAGACAGGTCGTCCTTTTTTGAATATGTTTGCAACAAGCGTTAAACTTGGAGCAAAGGGGAGCCTTGCATCTTGGACTCTACCTCTTTTATTAGTTCCTTCTTTTACATCAGGAGAGCATTTAGGACCTTGTGCATTTACGCCAGATGGTAATACAATGTATTACAGTTACGCAGGAGAAATAGATGGAGAGATTGGGCGTGTAGGATTAAAAGTAGCTCATAAAAAAAATGGAATATGGGGATTACCTCAAGACTTACCCTTTAGTAATCCTAATAAGTACTCTGTTGGACATCCATGTTTATCTTTAAATGGTAGCACCTTGTACTTCGCTTCAGATATGCCAGGGACGTTTGGCGGATTAGATATATTTAAGGTAGAGTTGCAACAAGATGGAAAATGGGGTACTCCTCTCAATCTTGGAGCAACAATTAACACATCGAAAGATGAGAAGTTTCCAACTATGGGTCCAGATGGAGAGTTGTATTTTTCATCAAACGGTCATTTTGGCTTAGGGGGATTAGATATTTTTCAGTCTGTTCTAAAAGATGGATATTGGAGTCGTCCTGAGAACTTAGGTCCTCCTATCAATGCAAGTTCAGATGACTTTTCGCTAACATTTATTAAAGACTCGAAAACATCAGGCTTCTTTTCTTCTAACAGACAGGGAGGACAAGGCAATGATGATATTTACTCCTTTATAAAGGTTGCGGCTACTGCTTCTAATGTTATTCCTGTAGAGATAACTTTGATCTCTGAGAAAGAACCATTGGGGGACGCAAAAGTAGCATTGAAAAACTTGAAAAGTGCAAAGGAAGAGACTGAGATTACTCGTGTTGATGGTATTGCCTCGTTTTCAGCAACGCCTAAATTTATTTATAGTGTAACGGCGCAGAAGCCGAACTATTTACCTGCTATTTCCGTAGTAAGTACCCATCCAAAGTTTGTAAAGGATGGGAAAGTAAGCGTTAAACTTACTTTACAGAAGCTTGCTGTTGGTAGGTCATTTAATATTAACAATATATATTATACGGCAGGGAAGACTGTACCGAAAAAGAGTTCGTTGAAGGAACTACAAAAGGTAGTGGATTTTATGCAACAGAATCCAGGAGTAAAGATTGAAATCGGGTCGCATACAGATTCGAGGGGCAACAGAAAAGCAAATATAAAACTCTCAAGTTTGCGAGCTAAAGCTTGTGCAAAATATTTGGTAAAGAAGGGGGTGGATCCTAAACGAGTTGTTTCGAAGGGGTATGGTCCAACCAAACCGCTACTTAAAAAGGCGAAAACAAAAAAGCAGCATGCTAAAAACAGACGTACTCAAATCAAGATTTTATCGATAAGTGAATAAAAAAAGGGCAAGTTCTACTTGCCCTTTTTTATTGAGGATTTACTGAAAGATAGTACTGCCAATTCGCACCATTGTGCTTCCACTTTCGATGGCTAACTTGTAGTCGTTAGACATTCCCATAGAGATTTCTGTAAATAAGGATGAAGCAAGGGGTTTTATCTTCGAGAAGATATTCTTTATTGCATCGAACTCTTGAGTTATCTGCTTCTCTTTATCTGTGTTAGATGCCATACCCATTATCCCGATGATTTGCGTGTTATGGAGTTTTTGAAATACAGTAGAAGAAGTAAAGTAGGCTTGCAATGTTTGTGCATCAAAGCCAAACTTTGTTGACTCTTGAGCAAGGTGTACTTGTAGCAAACATTGTCGAACGATATTCAATTCTTGACAACAGGCTTCGACTTTGTGTAGGAGTTTAATACTGTCGATAGAGTGGATTGTGTGGGCTAACTTAACTACAGACTTTACCTTGTTAGACTGTAAATGCCCTATAAAGTGCCAATGAATATCTTTAGGTAAGTGTTCTGCTTTATATTGGAGTTCTTGGGCACGACTCTCTCCAAAGTCACGCTGCCCTATAGTATAGGCAGCCATAATATTCTCTACACTTTGAGTTTTTGAGACTACAATCAATTGTACATTTGGGGGGAGTGATTGCTTGATGCGGAGAGTATTTTCTGCAATTTTCATTTGTTTACTTATATTCGAGAATATCCATCCAAGGGGTATAGCGTAGTAAGAAAACTCCTTGATTCTCGAATGCTCCTGCATTACTTGATGGTGCAAAACTGTAGTTAGACTGCAATAGGGGCACACTGTGTTGTGAGAAGCAGTTGGGGAAACTATCGCCATAGCGAAACAATGCAGAGGCAAAGTAGAGCATAATGTCATGACCTTGAAATGCAAATTGCGAGGG